>DGNT01000163.1 GCA_002389055.1 Alcanivorax sp. UBA4485 | reverse complement strand
AGGCTGCTTGTTATGATGCTCCGGTAATTTTTTCGTCCGAATAGCAATTCGACAACAGTCAGGGGAATTGACTATGGCTTTTGAACTTCCGCCGCTTCCTTTCGAGAAAGACGCTCTTGAACCGCACATCTCCAAAGAGACGCTCGAGTATCATCACGGTAAGCACCACAACGCGTACGTCACCAAGCTCAACGATCTGATCAAGGGGACCGACGACGAAGGCAAATCCCTGGAAGAGATCATCCAGAGCGCCAAAGGTGGTCTGTTCAACCAGGCCGCGCAGGTCTGGAACCACACCTTCTACTGGAACAGCCTGAGCCCCAACGGCGGTGGCGAGCCGTCCGGTGCACTGGGCGAAGCGATCACCAAGAAGTTCGGCTCTTTCGATAAGTTCAAGGAAGAGTTCAACGCCAAGGCGGCCGGCAACTTCGGCTCCGGCTGGACCTGGCTGGTGAAAACCTCCGATGGCGGCGTGGACATCGTCAACACCGACGACGCCGACACCCCGATCGCCCACGGCAACGGCCAGACGCCGCTGTTCACCGTGGACGTGTGGGAGCACGCCTACTACATCGACTACCGCAATGCCCGTCCCAAGTATCTGGAATCCATCTGGAACCTGATCAACTGGGACTTCGCGGCCAAGAACTTCGCCTAAGCGAAGCTCTTTTAGGACGCGATTGTGGGAGCTTGCCTGCAAGCGAAAGGCCGGCAAAGCCGGCCGGCAGGATACCAGAGACGTTGTTTGTGCTGCCGTTAGGTATGCCTCTGGAATCCTGCCGGGAGCTTCGCTCCCTTTCGCGGGCAAGGCCCGCTCCCACAAATTTCGCTCCCAAAGCCCTTTTACTATTCCCCGCAAACCGCCTTCCTCCCGGAACTTTCTCTGTTTCCCCACGCACAAAGCCACACCTCTGTGCGCCGATGACGGCGGACGGGTAAGATAGGCGTTTTCCCACATCGGACAGGACAGGGTTTCCCCATGACTCGAGAGCGAGACGTCAAACTGGGTGATATCGACGACGTATCCGTGGACGAGCCGCGCCGGCAAAAAGCCAGCGCCAAGCCGCCCCAGGGCGGCAACGGCGGCGACCGGGGCAAGGGTGGCGGCGGTCGGACCCCACCACCGCGCCAGGCGCCCCCGCGCAGCGGCGGCGGCAACGGCGGCTGGATCTTTCTCACCCTGGTGCTGGCGGTGGCACTGGCCGTAGCGTGTGCTTACTTCTACCGCGAAATCACCGCACTACAGGGCCAGATGGAAACCCGCATGGGCATGTCCTCCGAGCAGCTGGAGAACCTGCAGGCACGCTTGTCGGCCACCGACGAGTCCCTGGACCAGACTGGCGGCAAACTGCGCGAGACCCTGGACAACCAGAACAAGGCCATCGACAAGAACGACGATGAGATCCGCAAGCTCTGGGATGTGAGCAATAAGCGCAACAAAGAGTGGATCCAGGAAAACCAGAAAACCGTGCAGAGCCTGCGCGATACGCTCAAGAGTAACGACAGCGCCCTGGCGGACCTGAAGAAAACCGTGGGCGGCTACGACCAGGGCATCAAGAACACCCAGAGCCAGATCGCCGACCTGAAAACGCAGATCGACAGCGCCGTCAAAGCGGTCAACGAAAGCAGCTCGCAGTGGCGCACCCAGATCAACCAGCTGGAAACCCAGGTGGACGTGGTGGTGGACACCGTCAAGCAGCTCGAGCAGCAGAATCAGGCGCAGAAGGCCGCCATCGCGCAGTTGAAGAGCAGCGCCGGCAGCTCGGAACAGCTCAATCAGCGGCTCGGCGACATCGAAGCGGCCATCCGGGCGTTCGATCAGTACCGTATCCAGGTCAACAACCGGTTGGATCGTCTGGAACAGTAACGCGGACCGCCGGGTGACGCTTCGCTTACCCGGCGGGTCGCTGCTATACTTCGCGGCCTGCGCCAGTGGTGGAATTGGTAGACACGTCAGGTTTAGGTCCTGATGCCGCAAGGTGTGGGGGTTCAAGTCCCTCCTGGCGCACCATCTGACAATATGAAGGGCGGTTCACGCCCGGTTTCCAAGGAGGGAGACATGCAAGCACGAGCCAGGAAGGCGTTCATCCTCACGGCTTTGGCCGTTTTTTCCAGTACCCCGCTTTCCGCGACCGCAAGCGACGACCGCGCGCTGGATGCGCGTATCGCCAAGTATTCTTCAATCTGCGACGACTACGAGCGTGCCAAGACGCAGCTCGAGTGCCACCGTCCGCCCGGTAGTTATAAGCACGCCTATGAGATGACCGGCCAGGCCCGCGAGCGGGCGCTGGCGCAGGGGCGCAAGTTGCTGCGGATGCGGAGAGAGACCGATGAGGCGATGGATCGGGTCGGGCGGGACCGGCGGCTTTATCGGTAGTTAATGGGTCTCTGGGATCCTGCCGGGTGGCTGGCGCCACCCTTTCGCGGGCGGGGCCCGCTCCCACGTTATTTCTTCTTGAGTTTGGCCTTCAGGTTTTTGTCCATGCGGCGGAAGAACGGCTGGGTGAGTCTCACCGCCGGGCCGGGCGCGGCGGCGAGCACCAGGCTGCCGAGGGTGCCCAGGGGTTTGCCGACGCGGGCGGGGCGGTCGCGCAGGGCCTTGATGATCCAGCCGGCGGCATCCTCCACGCTCATCATGCGCATGTGCTTGTAGATTTCGGTGCGGTTGGACATCGGCGTGCGCACCATGGGGAAGTAGACCATGGTGGCCTGGATGCCTTTGTGGCCGAGCTCCGCGTTGAGCGAGCGGGAGTACGAATCCAGCGCCGCCTTGCTGGCCAGGTAGGCGGAGAACAGCGGAATCGGCACCTGGGCGGAGAGAGTGGAGGCGTTCACCACCTGGCCGCGACCTTGCTCCAGGAAGCGCGGTATCAGGCCCATGGTCATGCGCACCGCGCCGATGTAGTTGAGCTGCATGGTGCGCTCGTAGTCGTGGATGCGGTCCAGCGCCTCGAGGATGGGGCGGCGGATGGAGTGGGCGGCGTTGTTGACCAGGGCGTCCACCCGCGGGTGTTCATGCAGGATGGCGTCCAGGCTGGTGGTGATGCTGTCCGCGTTGGTCAGGTCGGTGGGGTAAATCCAGGCCTGGCCGCCTTTGCGGTGGATGTCGTTCTGCACCCGTTCCAGTTCCTGTTCCCGGCGCGCCACCAGGCACAGCCGGGCGCCGCGCGCGGCCAGCTGTTTGGCCGCTTCCTCGCCGATGCCGCTTGAGGCACCGGTGAGCACGATCGTCATACCTTTGAAGCTCATCGGACATCGTCTCGCTGATCGCAAACAAACACCCATAGTGCCTTGCCGGCGCGGACAGTGCATCCCGGCAATCTGGCTTGCCATGTGCTAAATGTTATATTATAACATTACGGCTTTGCGCATGAGCCATTCACGAGTTGCTATCAGGGAGAATCACCATGCAGGACACCGCAGTGGACAATCGTCTGCCGGTCACGGTGCTGTCCGGGTTTCTGGGCGCCGGCAAGACCACGGTGCTTAACCACATACTCAATAACCGTGACGGCCGCCGGGTGGCGGTGATCGTCAACGACATGAGCGAGATCAATATCGACGCCAGCCTGGTCAACGAGCAGGTGAGCCTGAACCGTTCCGAGGAAAAGCTGGTGGAGATGAGCAACGGCTGCATTTGCTGCACGTTGCGCGAGGATCTGCTGGAAGAGGTGAAGCGGCTCGCCGCTGAGGGGCGCTTCGACTATCTGGTGATCGAATCCACCGGTATTTCCGAGCCGTTGCCGGTGGCGGAGACCTTCACCTTCGAGGACGAAAGCGGCGAGAGCCTGTCGACCGTGGCCCGCCTCGATACCCTGGTGACCGTGGTGGACGGGGTCAATTTCCCCCGCGATCTGCGCGAAGCGGCGGACCTGCGCGAGAAGGGCGAGCATCTGGGCGAGGATGACCAGCGCAACGTCGCGGACCTGCTGGTGGACCAGATCGAATTCTGCGACGTGCTGCTGGTGAGCAAGATGGATCTGCTCGACGACGCCCAGCGCCAGGATGTGATCGGTATGCTGCGGGCGTTGAATCCGGACGCGGTGATCGTGCCCATTACCCACGGTCGGGTGCCGTTGGATCAGGTGCTGAATACCGGGCGTTTTGATTTCGAGCGCGCCAGCCTGGCGCCGGGCTGGCTCAAGGAAATGCGCGGTGAGCATGTGCCGGAAACCGAGGAGTACGGCATCAGCAGCTTCACTTACACCGCACGCCGGCCGTTTCACCCGGCCCGCTTCCACGCCTTTCTGAACCGCGACTGGGACAACGGCAAGCTGCTGCGTTCCAAGGGATATTTCTGGCTCGCCACCCGGCCCCGTCTGGCGGGCACCTGGAGCCAGGCGGGCGGCATCGCCCACCATGGTGTGGCCGGCTTTTTCTGGAAGGCGGTGCCCGAGCACAACTGGCCGGACGATGCGGAGACGCGCACCTTCATTCGTGAAAAATGGCACGAGCCGTTCGGCGACATGCGCCAGGAACTGGTGTTCATTGGCCAGGGCATGGACCCGGCGCATACCCGGCGGGCGCTGGATGCCTGCTTGCTCAGCGAGGACGAGACCCGGGCCGGGTTGGAATACTGGCGCACCCTGCCGGACCCGTTCCCGGACTGGGGCTTGGAGGAAGCTTCCTAACAACGGGATAATAGCGTCGCGGCCATCTTCGGTCGTGGCCGTCACGGAGACCCCATGGCCCCGAGCCCACAAGCCAAATTGGACATCGCCGAGCGCCTTTGCCGGGAGCAGGGCCTGAAGTGGACCTCTCAGCGGCGTCAGGTAATGGCGTTGTTGCTTGAGCAGGAGGCCCCCGCCGGCGCTTACGACTTACTGGACGCCTTGCAACGCCGGCACCAGCCCGGCGCCAAGCCGCCCACCATTTACCGGGCGCTGGATTTTCTGGTGTCGGCGGGGCTGGCCCACCGGCTGGCGTCCACCAACCGCTATGTGGCCTGCGGCCACCTGGCGTGCGATCACGGCCACGAGGCCGGTACCCTGTTTCTGGTCTGCGATGATTGCGGTGCGGTGCGGGAGGCGCCCATGGACAGCCCGCTACGCCGGCAACTGCAGCGCAGCCTGGACAGTGAAGGGTTCCGTGCCGGCGCTCAGCCCCTGGAGATGCATGGCCGTTGCGAACGCTGCGCCTGACGGCGCGGCTCGCTTAGGAGAGCAGGCCTTTTTCCCGGGCGGCCTGCATCACCAGGTCGCCGGTGCTGCCCACCGGGCGCGCGAAGGAGCGGTCGTAGTGGGCCTGGTTGAGGGCGTGGCATTCCTTGCTGATCAGGTCGTAGAGCTCGCGCGGCGCCATGCCTTCGGCGGCGGGCAGCGGCTCCAGGCCGAACACCCGGTAGTCGATGCGCTGGCGGCCGGCGGCCTTGAGCAGTTCCGGCACCCAGCCGGTGGGGGAGAGCTGGGTCTGGTAGCGCAGGTTCTGATAGTCGAGCTGGCTGGCGAGCGCGTCGGCGTCGAGGACCTCGAAGTAGTTGCTCACCACGAGACCGAGGAGCTCGTCGAGACGCTCCCAGACGATGCGTTTCTGCTCGTCGGAGTAGGCGTTCCAGTCCACCACTTCGTGGCTGAAGCGGCGGCAGCCGCGACAGACGGTGTCGCCGAAGACGGTGGAACAAACGCCGATGCAGGGGGTGCCGATGCGGGGTTTGGACATGCCGGGATTGTAACGCAAGCGCCGCGGGTTGTGTGAACCCTTAAGGTATATCGCGGGCCGGTTCCAGGTCGGTTTCGGTGAGCCGTTTCTTGCTCTGCAACAGGGTTTTCCAGTCCTGCACATAGGCGGGCAGCGGCGGCGACACCTTGTTCAGGCCGGTCATTTCCTGGAACGCCTGGGGGCTGATGGTCTTGCCGCCGTACATGTGCGCCAGGCGCAGCAGGGCGTGGGTGTGCAGCTTGCGTTGCGAGTCGAAGCGCTGGTCGTAGTAGGTGTACTTGTCGTCCCAGCCGAGAATGCGGGTGTGCACCATGAAGCGCTGGTAGGGGCGCAGCTCGCGGACATAGGCGATTTCGCTGTTGGCCACCACGGCGCTGGCGCGGGCCTCGATCATGCGGTTGAGCAGGCCGGTGACCACCGCGTGCTCCAGCCGGCAACGGTCCATGATCTTGGTGTACTTGCCGTTGTTCAGGTGCATGTTGAGATCGATGTCCAGCAAACCCACCCGGAATTCCATGGACACCACATCGAACAACGAATAGGTGGGTGTGCGTTTGCGGCGCCGGGCGGCGCTGATCAATTCCAGCATTGGTGTTTTCCTTCCCCAGGGCGTTCGCCAGCGGCCAACGCGAAACAGATTACAGGATACAGGATACGGCGGGTCCCGCTACCTGGCGCCAGGTTCCCGTATCGGCGGGCGTCACACCGCCTTGGCCAGATGAATACTGAACAGGCCTTCGTCGTCCACCCAGCTGGATAGCGGCGCGAAACCCGCGTCGCTCAGTTCCCGGGTGAAGGTCTCCACCGTGAATTTATAGGAGTTTTCGGTGTGAATGCGACTGCCGGGCGCCAGTTCGATGGTGTGGCCGTTGACCTGGATGGTTTGCGCTTTTTTGCACTCCAGGTGCATTTCGATGCGCCCCAGCGCTTCGTTGTAGAACGCCCGGTGCTCGAACGCGGCGACGTCGAAGCCGCATTCCAGCCGCGCATTGAGATGCTCAAGGGCGTTGAGGTTGAAGGCGGCGGTGTGGCCGGCGCTGTCGTTGTAGGCCGCGTTGAGCCGGGCCGGGTCTTTTTGCAGGTCGGCGCCGATCAGCAGGTAGCCGTCATCGCCGGCGAGGCGGCGCAGGCCGGCCAGGAAATCGGCGCGGGCGGCGGGCTCGAAATTGCCGATGGTGGAGCCGGGGAAAAACACCAGCCGGGGCACGCCGCTCGGGTAGCCGGGCAGATCGGCGGGGAAATCCAGCGCCTGGGAATAGTCCGCGCACACCGCGTCGAAGCGCACCCCCGGGTATTCATCGGCCAGGGCGCGGCTGGCGTCGAGCAGGCACTCGCGGGAAATCTCCAGGGGCATGTAACCGTAGGGCCGCCACTGATCGAGCAGAATGCGCACCTTTTCACAGCCGCCGGCGCCGGGCTCGGCGATCACCAGATCGTCGCCCAGCTGGGTCGCCATGCCGGCGGCGTGCTCGCGCAGCAACGCCGCCTCGGTGCGGGTGGGGTAATACTCCGGCGTGCGGGTGATGGCGTCGAACAACGACGAGCCGCGTTCGTCGTAGAAATACTTCGGGTCCAGGGTGGGGCGCGCCGCCGACAGCGACGCGGCCACTTCCCGGGCCGCGTCCGCCACCGGCGGGCGCAGGTCCAGGAAGGTCAGGTTAGGCAATAATTGTTGGGGTCGGGGCACGGCTTGCCTCCATGCTTTGTGCCAGACGTACGCCGCTGAATTGCCAGCGCAGATGCGGGTAGAAGAAGTTGCGATAGGTGGCGCGCAAATGGCCCGGCGCGCTGGCGCAGGAGCCGCCGCGCAGCACCATCTGGTTGCACATGAATTTGCCGTTGTACTCGCCCACGGCGCCAGCGGCGGCCGCGAAACCGGGGTAGGGCAGGTAGGCGCTGGCGGTCCATTCCCAGACGTGGCCGAACATTTGCGCCGGGCCCCGGGCCTCGTCGCCGGCCACACCGGGGTGGAAGCGGCGGTTGTCCACGAAACCGCCGTCCGGCCCGGCAGGCACCGGCCGGTGCGCGGCGGCGTGTTCCCACTCCGCTTCGGTGGGCAGGCGCTTGCCGCTCCAGCGGGCGAACGCCTCGGCTTCGTAGTAATTCAGATGGGCGACCGGCTCTTGCGGGTTCACGGGCTGCTGGCCGGCCAGGGTGTAGTGGCTCGGCGTGTCGCCGTCCAGATTCCAGTAGAGCGGGGCGCGGGCGCCCTGTTCCTTGAGCCAGGCCCAGCCGTCGGAGAGCCACAGCTCCGGGCGCCGGTAGCCACCGTCCTCGATAAAGGCCAGATACTCGCCGCAGGTGGCCGGGCGGCTGGCCAGGGCGAACGGTTCCAGCCACTGGCGGTGGCGGGGCGTTTCGTTGTCGAAGCAGAAGCGGTCGGCCGGGTCGGCGCCAATCTCTGTGAGGCCGCCCGGGTACGCGTGCCAGCGCAGCGGCGCGGCCTGCGCCTCGCTGTCCTGGCGGGGCCGGTACACCGGCGCCAGCGGGTTGTGCGAGAAGCTGAACTTGAGGTCGGTGACCAGCAGTTCCTGGTGCTGTTGCTCATGCTCGATGCCCAGCGCCACCAGGTCCGCCACCTCATCGTCCAGGGGCGGGCCGGCGAGCAGCGCCTGCATCGCCTCGTCCACGCTGGCGCGCCAGGCGCGCACCGCGTCGTTGCCGGGCCGTGACAACAGGTGCCGCTGGGGGCGCGGGTACTGTTCGCCGACGCCGTTGTAGTAGCTGTTGAACAGATATTCGAAGCGTTCGTCGGCGGGTTTGTAGCCGGGCGCGAAAGGCTTGAGGATAAAGGTCTCGAAAAACCAGGTGGTGTGCGCCAGATGCCAGCGCGGCGGGCTCACTTCCGGACAGGCCTGCAGGCCCATGTCCTCGGCGGTGAGGGGCTCGCACAGGGTCTCGCTGAACGTCCGGGTTTCCGCCAGGCGCCGGGCCAGGCCGGCATGCCGTGGTTGCTTCTCTGGCTGGCTCATAGGGGCTTCCCTCTCGCTCTTCATTAACAAGAATGCGTATCTCCCTGAGCGGAAGCAACAATGTAGCCCCGGGTTTGCATGGTTATACTCAAGTTTTACACAAGGAGACAGTATGAACATCCAAGGTAAAGTCGCCGTGATTACCGGTGGGGCCTCGGGCCTCGGTCAGGCCACCGCCGAAGCGATCATCGCCAAGGGCGGCAAGGTGATGATCCTCGACCGTGATGAGAAGAAGGGCCCGGAAGTGGCCGCCGAACTGGGCGAGAACGCCGCCTTCGTGCAGACCGACGTGACCGATGAAGCTTCGGTGCAGGCGGCCATCGACGCCACCAAGGAAAAGTTCGGCGCCATCCATGTGTGCGTGAACTGCGCCGGCGTGGGCTCGGCGATGAAAACCGTGGGCCGTGAGAACAAGCCCCACGACCTGGGTGTGTTCAACATGGTGGTGCAGATCAACCTGATCGGCACCTTCAACGTGGCGCGCCTGGCGGCGGCGGTGATGGCCGAGAACGAGCCCGGCGAGGACAACGAGCGCGGCCTGATCGTTAATACCGCGTCGGTGGCCGCGTTCGACGGCCAGGTGGGCCAGGTGGCCTACGCCGCCACCAAGGGCGGCGTGGTCGGCATGACCCTGCCCATCGCCCGCGACCTGGCGCCGCTGGGGATCCGCTGCAACACCATCGCCCCGGGCATCTTCAACACGCCGTTGATGAACGCCGCCCCGGACAAGGTGAAAATGCCGCTGATCGAAATGACCCAGTTCCCCAAGCGTTTGGGCAACCCGCCGGAATACGCGGCGATGGTCTGCCACATGGTGGAAAACACCTTCCTGAATGGCGAAACCATTCGTTTGGACGGCGGTATTCGCATGCAACCGCGCTGAAGGCAGCTCTTGTTGGTGGGAGCGGGCCCAGCCCGCGAAAGGCCGGCTATGCCGGCCGGCAGGATCCCAGAGAGGTCAGAAAGCGGGGCTCCAATAAAGCCTCTGGAATCCCGCCGGGTGGCTGAAGCCACCCTTTCGCGGGCTGGGCCCGCTCCCACAGGCTTTTAGCCTTCCAGTCTGTAGCAGGGTTCGTAGTGGCTGCCGGGCAGCTTCATGCGGCTCTGCGCCACAAACGACTGCAACAGCACGTCCATCTGCGCCATCAGGCCCTTCTCGGCGGTGAGCCGGTAGGGGCCGCGCTCCTCGATGGCGCGGATGCCCGCCTCCTTGACGTTGCCGGCGACAATGCCGGAAAACGCCCGCCGCAGGTTGGCGGCCAGGTCGTACACCGGCAGATCGGTGCGCAGCGCCAGGGCGGCCATGGCCTCGTGGGTGGGCTCGAACGGCCGCTGGAAGTCCTCGGGAATGGTGAGGCGCCAGTTGTAGTAGAAGGCGTCGTCGTGTTTGCGGCGGAACTCGGTCAGGTCACGGACGCCGTCGCGCATGGCCAGGGCCACCGCTTCCGGGTCGTCGACGATGATCCGGTAGCGCTTGGCGGCGTCGTCGCCCAGTGCGTAGCGGATGAAGGTGTCCACCTGGCGGAAGTATTCGGCGCTGTCCGCCGGCCCGGTGAACACCACCGGTAGCGGAATGTCCTGGTTGGCCGGATGCAGCAATACCCCCAGCAGATAGAGGATTTCCTCGGTGGTGCCGACACCGCCGGGGAACACGATGATGCCGTGGGCCACGCGCAGAAACGCCTCCAGGCGCTTCTCGATGTCCGGCATGATCACCAGCTCGTTGACGATCGGGTTGGGCGCTTCGGCGGCGATAATACCCGGCTCGGAAATACCCAGATAGCGGCCCTGGCGGCGGCGCTGCTTGGCGTGCGCCACATGGGCGCCTTTCATCGGCCCTTTCATGGCGCCGGGCCCGCAGCCGGTGCAGATGTCCAGCTCGCGCAGCCCCAGCTGGTAGCCGACGCTCTTGGCGTAGTCGTACTCTTCCCGGGAAATGGAATGCCCGCCCCAGCACACCACCAGATTGGGCAGGTCGCCGGCGCGCAGCACCCCGGCGTTGCGCAGAATATGGAACACCGCGTTGGAGATGCCGCTGCCGTCGTCCAGGTCGAAGCGACCGCCGTGCTGAATCTCGTTGGCCACGTAGACGATATCGCGCAGCACCGCCGACAGGTGCTCGCGGATGCCGCGAATCATGCGCCCGTCCACGAACGCCCCGGCCGGGGCGTTATCCAGCTTGAGCATCATGCCGCGGTCTTCCTGGATCACCTGGATGTCGAAATCCTTGTAGGTCTCCAGCACCTGGCGGCTGTCGTCGGTGGGGGTGCCGGCGTTGAGGACCGCCAGGGCGCAGCGGCGCAGCAGCTCGTGCAGGCCCTTGGAGGAGGTGTCGCGCAGGCGCTCCACTTCCTGTTGGCTGAGAACTTCCAGGCTGCCCTCGGGGGCGACGATGGTCGATACCGTAGCGGTCATGCACATTCCCATACTTAGGAGGATTCAAGATACAGGATGCAGGATACAGGGGATGGCGCCGGGCTTCGCCTTCCTCCTGTATCCCGTATCCTGTATCGGTTTAAATTTTTTACATCATTTCATCGCCGTGGAGGTGGCGTGACGATGCGCGCCGGGCCGGAGTAGGCCACTATAGAGCCTTCAGGTCGGGCCCGCGTCGACGTCCGGTGAGCGTTGTCACCGAACCGTCACGCCCGGCGCCTAGCCTACCCGCGAGTGTGAGCCAATCCTGGAGTGCGGCATGCTGCTCAAATACTTGAATGACTTGGACCAGGCGGTACGTGAACTGAACCAGCACCCGGCCCCGGAGTCCCTGGCGCACTGCGCCGACTGTGTGCGGATACTGGAAGAGTACCTGGCGTCCCAGATCGAACCGGTGGCCCGGCGCGGCCGCGAGATCATGGCCGAAATGGTGCCCGCGTCGCTGTACGCCCAGCTGCACACCCCGGTCGCCCCGGCCCTGGCTGCGGTCTAACTTGTGGGAGCGAGCCTTGCTCGCGAAAGGGAGCGAGGCTCCCGGCAGGATCCCAGAGGCCTTTGTAGCGGCACAAACAACGTCTCTGGAATCCTGCCGGCAAACGTGGCTTGCCTTTCGCGGGCGGGGCCCGCTCGCACAAGGCAGTTTCGATCATTGCCGTCTTGAGCGCAGGGCGCGTTCCCGCTCCTCGGGGAACAGGTCCGGCTGGCGGGGTGATTTGAGGTCGCGCAGCCGCAGGCCGATGCCCAGCAGCCGCGCCGGCGCCGGGTGGCGCTCCCAGAGCTGGGTGAGCAGCCGCTCGAACACCTCCCGGTCCAGGTGCTCGCCGCTCTGGTCGGCGCTGACGATGCGGAAATCGTTGTAGCGCACCTTCACGGTCAGGCCCTGCACGATGTAGTTTGCGTCCAGCCGGTCCACACGTCGTTCCAGCCGTTCCATCAGGTCGTCCAGCTCCTGCAGCCAGTGAGTCAGCGTCTGTTTGTCCTCGTGGTAGGTCTTCTCCACGCTCACCGATTTGCGGCGGCGGCTGGTCTGCACCGGCCGGTCGTCCTCGCCCCGCGCCAGATGGTAGAGCCGTTCCCCGAAGCTGCCGAAATGATTGGCCAGCTCCAGGCGGGGCAGGGTTTGCAGATCGCCGCAGGTCTTGATGCCCAGCGCGGTGAGCTTATCCTCGGTGACCCGGCCGACGCCGGAAATGCGTTTCACCGGCAGCTCGGCGACGAAGCCGGCGACCTGATCCGGGGTGATCACGAACAGCCCGTCGGGCTTGCGCCAGTCGCTGGCCACCTTGGCCAGGAACTTGTTCGGCGCCACCCCGGCGGAGACAGTGATGTTGACCGTCTCGCGCACCTTGCGGCGGATCGCCTCGGCGATGCGCGTGGCGCTGTTGGCGTGCAGCGGGCTCTCGGTGACGTCGAGAAAGGCCTCGTCCAGGGACAGCGGCTCGATGATATTGGTAAAGGTACGAAAAATGTCCTGAATTTGTCCGGACACGCGCCGGTATTTATCGAAGTCAGGCGGTAGAATCACCAGCTCGGGACACAGCCGCAGGGCCTGCGACGAGGCCATGGCGCTGCGCACGCCGAACTCGCGGGCCGGGTAATTGCAGGTGGCGATCACGCCGCGCCGTTGCGGGTCGCCGCCCACCGCCACCGGCCGGCCACGCAGACGCGGGTCGTCACGCACCTCCACGGCGGCGTAGAAACAGTCGCAGTCCACGTGGATGATTTTGCGGCTCACGGCGGTTCGCGGCTCCACTGGCAGGGCACAGGAGATGAAACACCTATGGTAGCACCACGACCATGATCACGGGATCCAACGCCCCCAAAGTATTGATTGTCGGCGCCGGGCCCACCGGCCTGACCCTGGGTATCAACCTGCTGCGCGGCGGCGTGCCGTGCCGGGTGATCGACAAACTGCCCGGCCGGCTGCCCTGGTCGCGGGCGCTGGGCCTGCACGCGCGCAGCCAGGAGATCTTCGACGCCATGGGCGTGCTCGACGCGGTGCGCCGTCAGTCCCTCGCGTTCGAGGCGATCCACGTCTACGGCGACAAGGGCCGCGACAAGGGCGCGCTGCTGAGCCTGCCCATGGGCGGGCTGCCGTCGCCGTTCCCGCAGCTGCTGTGTTGCCCCCAGCCGCGCATCGAAGCGGTGCTGGAAGAGCGCTTCCGCAGCCTGGGCGGCGAGCTCTGGTGGGACGCCGAGCTGCTCGACTTTCAGCAGGACGGTTCCGGTGTTCAGGCGCGGGTGCTACAGCGAAATGAAGAGCGCCAGCTGCAGGCGGACGTGCTGGTGGGCACCGACGGCGCCCACTCGCGGGTGCGCCAGCTACTGGGCCTGCCGTTCGTCGGCAACGACTACCACGAGCGCTTCCTGCTCGCCGACGTGGACTGGGCCCCGGACCTGGAGAACGACGCCTTCCACGGTTTCCTGCTCGCCGACGGCAACCTGATCGCCATTCCCATGCCCGACGGCGGCTGGCGCCTGGTAGTCACCGAAGAGCCGGAAGAGCAGGGCGAGCAAGACAGCGAAGACGGAGAACAGAGTGCCGAGACCGAGCCGGACATGGCGCTGTTCCACGAGCGCATCCGCGAGGCCCTGGGCGACCAGGCGCCGCTGCCCGGCGAACCCCGCTGGCTGAGCCGCTTTACCATCCAGCGCCGGCTGGTCAGCCACTATCGCCGCAACCGCATTCTGCTCGCCGGCGACGCCTGCCACGTGCAGAGCCCGCTGGGCGCCCAGGGCATGAACACCGGCATCGCCGACGCCTTCAACCTGGCCTGGAAGCTGGTGCTGTTCTGCCGCGGACACGGCGGCGGGGCGCTGCTGGACAGCTATCAGCGCGAGCGGCGGCCGGTGGCCGAGGACATGCTGCGCGGCGTGGACGCCCTGTCGCGGGCGTCATTCGTGCGCGCCAAAGTGCTGCGCGGCGCCCGCGATTCGCTGCTGCGCCTGGCCGGCAACCGCCCCCGGCTGGGCCGGCGGCTGGTGCGCCGCGCCAGCCAGCTGGACGTGCACTACCGGCATTCGCCGCTGGTCGACGCCGGGCCGGACGCCGACCTGGGCTGGCGCCACCAGGGGCCGCTGCCCGGCGACCGGGTGCCGGACGCCCGCCTGCAGTCGCAGCGCGACGGCTCGCCGCGCCGGGTCCAGGCGCTGCTGCGTCAGCCGGTGCACCATCTGCTGCTGCAGCTGGGCGGCGAGCCGGACCACCGCGCCCGGGTAATCCTGCATGCGCTGCTGTCGCGGCTGCCGGACGAATACCTGAATGAATTGCGCGTCACCGTGATCAGCCGTGACGGCTTCGAGCTGGACCGCACCGACACCGGCGCCGGCCGCGCCCACCTTTGGCGCGACCACGACGGCGAATTCGAGCAGGCCTTCGGCCCCGGCAGCCGGCTATGGCTGATGCGCCCCGACGGCCACCTGGGCTACCGCGCCCCGCTCACCGACGCCGACTACCTGTTCGCCTACCTCGAGCGCCTCTTCCACCACTAAAACGGTGGCTCTTGTGGGAGCGGGCCAATGTGGGAGCGGGCCTTGTGGGAGCGGGCCCAGCCCGCGAAAGGGAGCGAAGCTCCCGGCAGGATCCCAGAGACGTTTCTAACGCGCGCACCAACAGCGCTTCTGGAATCCTGCCGGCAAGCGGAGCTTGCCTTTCGCGGGCAAGGCCCGCTCCCACCAGGCTAGTGCCGCCGCCGCAGGCCGGCGAGGCCGATCAGCGCCAGCAATGCACCCAGGGCGCCACCACCGCCACCGCCACCGCCGCCTTCGTCGCCGGATGACGAGGTGACCGCGATATTGGAATAGCTCAGCGCCACGTCGGAGCTGTTGTTCGCCGTGGGGAATTCATCGTCGGTGGTGTCCACCGCCAAACTCAGATTGCCGTTCTGCGGCGTGCCGCTGGTGAACGCCAGTGTGATCTCCGTGGACTGGCCCGGCGCGAGCTCGCCCAGGTTGCACACGCTGTCGCAGGGTACGGAACTGCTGGTCAGGCTGGTGCCCACCGGCGGGTTCACGGTCAGCGCAACATTGCCGGCGACGGCACCGGCGATGGTGGTCAGATTGCGCACCGTGACGACGACTTCGGCGGTGCCTTCGCCGTTATTATTGATGCCGCTACTCAGAATCGACGCGTCCACGGACAGATCGGCGGCGTCGGAGAAGACCACGGTGAGTTCCTGGCGGTTGTTCTTGGCCCGGTACTCGTCTTCCGTGGCGTCCGCGGTGACGGTGAAGGTTTCGACGCTGCGGCCCGCGCCCAGCGACCGGCTCGCCGTGACCGGCAAGGTGCGGGCCGTCTGCGCGGCAAGGCTGGCCTCCTGATAACAGGTCGAGACCAGACAGTTGCTGCCGTCCACGGTGATGTTCAAACCGCCGTCCTGTACGGTCAATCGGCTGTCATTCACCGTATTGGTAAGGCTGCGATTGGCGAAGATCAGATCAAAGTTCGCGGTGTCGCCCGGCACGGCGTAATAGCGAAGCCCTTCGGGCACCTCAACGGCAAGATCGACCAGTGCCGGTCCCGCCTGGGCGGTGATCGCTTCCACGAACGGCACCTGGCTCAGCACGCTGGTGTAAACGGTGGGAAGATTGCCGGCGCATTGTGGTTGCCCGAAGCTGGTCAGGCCGATCACGTAGGGATCGATATCGTCGCCGATAAACAGCGGGCCGCCGCTGTCCCCGGAGCAGGTGTCCTGGTCGCGGCCTTGAACCGGATTCAGCTCGGCGGCGCACACCATGGTGGCGGTGTTGAAGCCGTTGCCCCAGGCGTTCTTGCAAGAGCCGGTCTGGATGTAATCCAGTGCCACTTCCTGCAAACGATCAGCGGGGTCGGTGCCGTTTCTGGAGGTCAGTCCCCAGCCGATGGCCGTCAGGGCCTCGTCGCGCTGCGCGAAGGGGGCGGCCTGCAGCCCATTGAGTTGAGCGGCGCCGACGATGCTAGGCCGGTTCGCCTGATCCGGGCCCGCTGTGGCCAGGCGGATCATGGCAATGTCGTTATCGAAGGCTGGCGTTACCGACGGCTGGTAACCCTGAGGAATGCCGTAACCGTCAACAGAATACTCTTGTCCATTCCCAAGAAAAACGCTGCCCAGCCGCACCGTTATGTCCAAAGGATCCACCGGATCGCCGTTGTCATCAATCAGACAGTGCGCGGCGGTCATCACCCAGCGCGGTGTCAGCAGCACGCCGCCGCAAAGCCCGAACTGATTGGTGGCGGTGAAAGCGATGTCGAGCTCCGCCATCCACGGCCACTCGTTCTGCGACGCGTTGTCACCACCAATAATACGCGGCGTGGCTTCCTGGGCTCCGGCGGCGGCGCCCAGCAATAGAAGCGCGGGCAACGCCGCGCAGGTGATCAACCAGCGAACCATGGCTATTCCTCAGACCGAACCATTTAGGTTGAGCATACCGGCTACGCGCGGACGGCGCGTGATCAAACCGTTACCGTTTCGTTAATACAACAAACGGCCGTGCTGTTTGGCTATTCAATGACAGCGGGCAGAAGGAAGTACAATAGAGACTTTTACTAAGTGAAAAGTGGGTCGAGAAAAGCCAAATAAAACAGCGGGTTATCTCTAAGGGGCATTTTTATTAAGTTGATTCGGAGCCAATACTATCTCAAAGACTGGCGCCGTGCCGCTCAGGCGAGCGGCGAGGCGTGGGCGAGCCAGTGGTCCTGGTCGTCGCGGGTGCGGGGCATGGCGGTTTGCAGGTGGTAGAGCACCTGTTCCAGGGCGGCGTTGGCGCTGTTCAGGGTCATCACGGCGGCGCGCAGGCCGGGCTGGCGTTCGCGCAGGTCGGCGAGCACCCGTTCGGCGGCGCCGGTGGCGGTGCTGGGCAGCAGCAGCGCCAGGTGGTCGTCGTCGTAGCGGGCGATCACGTCGCTGCGGCGCAGCCGTTGGCTGACGGTTTCGGCCAGGGCGTTGATGTCCGGGTGGTGAACCAGCACCAGGGTCAGCGGCGAGGATAGCCGGTCGTGCAGCGGGATCAGCCAGCCGGCGGTGCTGGTCAGGGCGGTGCGGCTGATGAAACCGGTCTGCGGGTCGCGCCAGGCGGTTTCCACCGCTTGCCGGGACAGCACCTGATTGCGCCAGATCATCAGCCCGAAGTAGAGCATGCACACGGTGAGCGCAGCGAGCAGGAACAGGCTGGCGGAGGCGGCGGTTTCCGCGCCGCTGGCGCTGTAGCTGATGCGGATCGGCATGACGATGGCCAGGACCACTTCGGCGGCGGCCAGCATCACCAGAAAACGCTTCAGCCCGTGCAGCAGGCCGTTACTGAGCACCGCCAGGAACAGCAACGCCATGGTCGGCGGCGGTTCGCCGCCGTCGAGCAGAATCACGATGCCGAGAATCACCAGGTCCAGGCCGGACGCCAGTATCGTAGCGTGCGGCACGCGCGCCACCAGAAACAGCAGTTGCAGAGCCAGGTAGCTGCCGGCCAGAATCCAGGGCGTGGCCGCCGGCACCGTGAAGAAGAAGCCTTCGGAATGGTTGAAGTAGAGCACCGCCAGGATGGCGAACAAGGCTCGGGCCAGGTACTGAAGTACGATTACGCCCTGTTCCGTGGACACGCGCGAAGAAGTTTCCATGAGTGGCGATGTTCCTCAAAGCAATGCGGGCTATGTTGCGTCACCTCCCCGACGGAATAAAGGTACAGTCGGGTGTAAAGTTGTAAAAACGATACCGGGAGTGAAGATGTCGGTGGATCAGGATCAACACGCGCCGCTGCGCGACAATGTACGCCTGCTGGGCGAAGAGCTGGGCGCGGTGCTCCGCGAGCAATCCGGTGAGCGATTGTACGACACCGTGGAAACGATCCGCCAGGCGGCGGTGGAAAGCCGCTCGGAAGGGGAAATGGAGCTGACCCGATTGCGCGGTCTGCTCGACCCGCTGGACGACGACACCTTGCTGGAAGTGGCGCGTGCGTTCAGCCAGTTTTTGAATCTCGCCAACATCGCCGAGCAGCATCACCGTGAGCGCCTGCACCGTCGCCACGAGCGTTACCCCGGCGACCCGGACACCGACCAGGGCCTGCGTCAGGTGCTGGCGGAGCTGAAGCAAAAGGGCGTCGAGCCGCAACGCATCCGCGAGACCCTGACGCCGCTGTCCGTGGAGCTGGTGCTCACCGCCCACCCCACCGAGGTGACGCGCCGCACCCTGATTCGCAAGTACGACCAGATGGCCGATCTGTTGGCCGAGCTGGACCGCCCGGACATCAACGCCGAGGAACACCACGGCCTGCGCCAGCGCCTGCGTGAGCTGATCCTGTCAGCCTGGGCCACCGACGAAATCCGCCGCGAGCGGCCCACCCCGGTGGACGAAGCCAAGTGGGGCTTCGCGGTGATCGAGCAATCGCTGTGGAGAGCGGTGCCCCGGGTCATGCGCGACATCGAGGCGGAACTGGGCCAGGCCGGCATCGACGCCTTGCCCGCCGACTGGGTGCCGATCCGCTTCGCCTCCTGGATGGGCGGCGACCGCGACGGCAACCCCAACGTCACCGCCACCGTCACCCGCGAAGTGTTACTGCTGGCGCGCTGGATGGCCGCCGATCTCTACCTGCGCGACGTGGAGAACCTGCTGGCGGACCTGTCCATGCACAACGCCAGCGACGAACTGCTGGCGCGCACCGGCCCCAGCCACGAACCCTACCGGGTGGTGCTGCGCGGCGTGCGCGACCGCCTGAAAATCACCCGCCGGCGCATGGAGGCGCTGGTGGAAGGGCGCCCGGTGCCCGAGGGCGAAGGCTTCACCGAAGGCCGCCAACTGCTCGACGAACTGTTACTGCTGGACCGTTCCCTGCGCGCGGTGGGCCTGGGCGCGATCGCCGACGGCGAGCTCAAGGACAGCCTGCGGCGCCTTAACTGTTTCGGCATCACGCTGCTGTGCCTGGACATCCGCCAGGAATCCACCCGCCACACCGCCACCCTGGACGCCATCACCCGCTACCTGGGCCTGGGCGGTTACGGCGAATGGGACGAGGGCCAGAAACAGCGCTTCCTGCTCGCCGAGCTGGAAAGCCGCCGGCCGCTGGTGGACGACGCCTTCTACCGCAGCGACCTGTGCGACGGCGACGTCCGCGAGGTGCTGGAAACCTGCCAGGTGATCGCCGAGCAGGGCCCGGAAGGCCTGGGCGCCTACGTCATCTCCATGGCCAAGACGTCTTCCGACGTGCTGGCGGTGATGCTGCTGCAGAAGATCGCCGGCGTGCGCCGGCCGATGCGGGTGGTGCCGCTGTTCGAAACCCTCGACGACCTGGACAACGCCGGCGACACCATGGCGGCGCTGCTCGACATTCCGCTCTACAAGCAGCGAGTGATCGACGGCCAGGAAGTGATGATCGGTTATTCGGATTCCGCCAAGGACGCCGGCTTCCTGGGCGCCGCCTGGGCCCAGTTCCGCGCCCAGGAAGCGCTCACCAAAACCTTCCAGACACACGGCGTGCCGCTGACCCTGTTCCACGGCCGCGGCGGCTCCATCTCCCGGGGCGGCTCGCCCACCCGCATGGCGCTGCTGTCGCAGCCGCCGGGCTCGGTGGCCGGGCGCATCCGCGTCACCGAACAGGGCGAAGTGATCCGCTTCAAATACGGCCGCCCCTCGGTGGCGGTCTACAACCTGGAGCAGTACGTGGCCGCCACCCTGGAAGCCACCCTGGTGCCGCCCCGCGAGCCGGACGCCGAGTGGCGCGCGCAAATGCAGAAGCTCACCGACGTGTCCGTGGCCGGCTACCGGCAGGTGGTCCGTGAAGACCCGGCGCTGGTCAGCTACCTGCGCACCGTCACCCCGGAAACCGAGCTCAGCCGCCTGGCCCTGGGCAGCCGCCCGGCGCGCCGCAAAACCGGCGGTGGCATCGAATCCCTGCGCGCCATCCCCTGGGTGTTCGCCTGGACGCAGATCCGCCTGATGCTGCCCGCCTGGCTGGGCACCGGCGCGGCCCTGGAAGCCGCGCTGGATGACCCCGAGGACCTCGCCGCCGTGCGCGACATGGCGGAACGCTGGCCGTTCTTCCAAGGGGTGGTGGACATGCTGGAAATGGTGCTCGCCAAGGCCGACCCGCGCGTCGCCGCCTGGTACGAAGAGCGCCTCACCGACGACCCCGAGCAAACCCGCCTCGGCGACGTTCTGCGCCAGCGGCTCGCCGCCACTGTGGACGCCCTGCACCGGCTCACCGGCCGCGAAGACCTGCTCGACAACAACCCGGTGATGCGCTGGTCGATCCGCGTGCGCGACCCCTACACCGACCCGCTGCACCTGCTGCAAGCCGAACTGATGGCCCGCCTGCGCGACCGCGACAGCGACCCGGTGCTGGAAAGCGCCCTCATGGTCACCATCGCCGGCATCGCCGCCGGCCTGCGTAACACCGGCTGACCTTGTGGGAGCGGGCCTTGCCCGCGAAAGGGTGGCGTAAGCCACCCGGCGGCTTGTCATGCGGCCACGTGCATCTCCACGTGCAAACCCGCCGCCACCACCAGGTTGACCAGGGTGTCAAGGCTGAACAAATGAATCTTGCCGCGCATCAAATCCGAGATGCGCGGCTGCGTGACGCCCAGACGGCGAGCTGTCTCGGTCTGGCTCCAGCCCTGGGCTTTGATGTGACGTTTAAGCGCCATCATTAGCGCGGAACGGAGCTTTAAATTCTCCGCTGTAGCCGGATCATCCTCGATGGCATCCCAAACGCTGTCGAAAGTCTTTTCATCCATCATTTACCCCACTGATTGCTTGTCGATAGCGCCGGCTAGCAAGGGCGATGTCGTGTCGGCTGGTTTTCGCGGACTTCTTTTGGAAACAATGTAAGACCAGAACACGGCCTGCCCACTCAGCGACATAGAGAATCCGAAAAGCGCCATCTGACGATCGGATACGGATCTCGCGAACGCCTGGGCCAATCGTCTTCATTGGTTTCCAATCGTCAGGGTCGTCGCCGCGTTGCACTTGATCCAGTTGATGGCCCGCTTCCCTTCGCGCATCGGCTGGAAAAGTACGCAGGTTCTCCAAAGAGCGACCGGCGAAGATTAGCGATTTTCGTAGGACGTTCATCGACATTATTTATACAAAATTATATATAGTCAAATGGGGTGTGGAGCTATGTGCCTCCTGATCCAATATCTGGCTGCAGCGCAGAACAGCACAATCATCCGGCTGCCTCGATTTCTGTAGGTGAATGGATTGTCTTGAGTGGTCGAATCTCTGCGCTGTGTAGGCCAATAGCTCGCGTGCGGGCTGGCGCGGTGGCGGGAGTGGGGTAGGCTTGGCGAAAACAACGGCGTCACGCCAAGGAGTGATCATGAGCGCCCAGGACACCCACGTAACCCTGCCCAATGGCCACCGCATGCGTGCCCGCTGGTTCCTGCCCGAGCGGGCCAACGGACTGAACGCGGCGGTGATCGTCATCCACGACATCTTCGGTTTCAGCGACGACCAGGCGCGCATCGCCCAGCGCCTCGCCGATAACGGCTACCCGGTGCTGGCACCGGACCTTTACGACCGCGCCGGCGCCAAAAGCCTGTGCGTGGTGCGCACCCTGCGCGACCACGAAGCCGGCCACGGCGACGCCTTCGACCAGCTCGATGCCTGCCGGCAGTGGGTGCTGGAACAAACCGATCAGCCGGTCAGCAAGGTCGCCATGATGGGCTTCTGCATGGGCGGGCGCTTCGCGCTGCTGTACGCCGCCCGCGGCACCTTGCAGGTGGTGGCGCCGTTCTACGGCGGCGTGCCCCGCAAAGCCCGCGCGCTCACCGGCATCTGTCCGGTGGTCGGCGGCTGGGGCAAGAAAGACCTGATTTACGGCCACCACGGCGAACGGCTTGCCGGACACCTCACCGAACTGGGCGTCGAGCACGACATCCAGACTTACCCGGACGCCGGCCACTCCTACATGAATAACCACCAGACGTTTCTGTTCAAACGCATGGCCGACTACAGCCCGCTACGCGCCAAACACGACCCGGACACCGCCGAGGACAGCTGGCGTCGGGTGCTGGCGTTCTTCGAGAAAACACTCGGTGTTTGAACAATACAGCGGCCAGGAGATCCTATTCCTGACGTTCGTCAGCCAAGAAGCCTCTTTTTGAAAAATTGTTAGAAACGAAAAAGAAAATTTGAGCGTTGCGTTCTACGCAAACGTCGAAGCCTGAATCTGCGTGACGCTACGTAAAAAGGTCGCAGGCGCTTCCTTTGTTTTATCTGTCCCCTTTTATAAACATCTGAAATATTTGAAATAAAAAAGGGGTGGAAATGCCAAGGATGAGGCGCGTAGTGGTGCCAGACCATCCTCATCACATCCTGCAGCGGGCGCATAACGGTCAAGAGGTATTTAAGGCGGAGCAAGACTACCTTAAGTATCTTCAGGATCTTCGGGAGCTGAAAGAGAAGCTGGGCGTCAAGATATACGGCTGGTGCCTGTTACCGAGCGAGGTTCACCTGTTGATCGACCCGCGTACCAAGCCCGGCGCGTTGAGTGAGTTGATGAAGGCACTGGCCGCGCGCACCACGCGACACCGCAACCGCAAGGACAAACGCGGGGGCACCATATGGGAAAGCCGTTTCCGTTCCAGTGTTATACAGCGCGGGCACTGGACGCTCGCCTGTTTGCGCTATCTCGAGAAACGGCCGGTGCTGCAGGGCTTGGTCAACGCCCCGGCGCGGTTCCCCTGGAGCAGCTTTAACATGCGCATGGGGCGCGGCGAGTTCTCCTGGCTGGATCAACCTGAAGAGTTCCTGGCCCTGGGCGAAACCGACCATGAGCGCCGACGGCTCTACCGGACATTTATGGAGCAACACATCCATGACTGGGAAGCTGAGGCTATCCTCGGCGCGGCTGTTCGCAACCAACTCGCCGGTGATAAAAAGTTTATCGATGAGGTGGAAGAGATCACCGGCGTGCGCGTCAGCGTGAGAGGCAGAGGGCGGCCGCGCGGTAGCGCGGACGGACCGGAATAACGCAAACAAAATCGATTTTTTTATTTATTTTTAGCGGGAACAGTTCGGATACAGGTGAAGAAGGCGAGAAAATAAACGTGAAAAGGGGACGCACAATCGAAGAATGTGCCTGTCCCCTTTTTTATAACTGACTGTTTAAAAGGGAGTTTAATAACTTCCGATATGTTTTCGTTCGATGAAAGTATATTTTTCAGGCAATTTGCTTCATACGCCAGTGCTATAGCGAGTAGGCTGAAAAAACAAACCCGAAGAACTAAACCAAGGGGGAGTTATGCCTGGCAAGGACCGCCTTCTGCTCGCGGGCTATCCGCACCACCTGGTGCGCAAAAGCCAAGAGCGTCGACATGTTTTTCTCGATCAATCCGACTACGCTCATTGTCTCGGAGACATCCAGGAGCTTAGTCAAAAATACCAACTCGCCATACACGCCTACTGTTTGCTGCCCGATGGGCTACACATCGTTGCCACGCCGCTGGCGGATCCCGGCCTACTGTCCAGATTCATGAAAGCGCTCTCATGTCGCACCTCGTTGCGACGCAAGAACATTCATGGCCAGGGTCCGGTGTGGGAAGTGCGTTACCTCTCCAGCCCGGTGGAACCGGGACAGTGGACACTGGCCTGCATACGCTATATCGAGCGACTGCCGGTGCTTCTTGATCTGGTCTCTTCCGCCTATCAGTACCACCTCAGCAGTTACCGCATGCGTCTGGGAAAGACCGATCAGTACTGGCTGGACGACCCGGACGAGTATGCCCGTCTGGGCAGTACGATCCGCGAGCGGGCTGAAGCCTATCGCGCCTATATGGGCAGTGACCCGGATCACAGCGAAGAAGCAATGATCGACACCGCTGTACGGCGGTGTCGCCTCACGGGCTCGATCCGGTTTGTGAAAGAAGTATACCGGGAGTACGGCGTGATCGGGCTGAACCGGGGGCCGGGCCGACCGCGTAAGCACCATAAGAAACCATAACCGTTAAGGAGGACTTATGATAATCAAAGCGATCTCTTTCATCCTGTTTGCCATGGCGACCGGCATGGTTAATGCCGCTGAATTGGAAGACCGTATCAATGCGATGCTCGAAGACGTCAAGGGCGGACTGCAAGCGACCGAAATCATGGAAACGCCTATTTCAAACATCATGATGGTCGAATTGAGCGGTGGTCAGTATGTGTACGTGACGCGAGATGCCGAATTCATTTTCCCCGGGAAGATGCTCCAGCACACCGGGGAGGGGCTCACGGATCTCACCGAGCAGCATATGGCCGCCAAGAGAAAAGCCGAGCTCGAACGTGTCGATTTGGATAAAACCATCACCTTTAAATCGAAAGGCGAGGAAAAGGACGAAATCTTCGTTTTCACCGACGTGAGCTGCGGCTATTGCAAAAAGCTCCATCGCCATATTGAAGACTACAACGCGGCGGGCGTTACCGTGCATTATCTGGCCTTTCCCAGAGCGGGCGTGCAGTCGCCTGCCGGGGAGCTTATGAGCAGTGTGTGGTGCTCAAAGGATCAGCAGCAAGCCTTAACCGAAGCGAAACAGGAAGGCGCCCTTACGGAAGGGGTTGAAAATTGCGACAACCCCGTGGCCAGCCAGCGTGATCTGGGCTTGACGCTTGGCGTTACCGGCACGCCGGGTATTTATGATAGGGAAGGCCGGCATTTAGGCGGATATTTGACGCCGGAGCAGTTAAATGAAGCCTTAAATAAAGGATGATGATTTTAATTCTGCTATAAGGCGCACCCATTATGGGTGCGCTAACAAACACACAATATCGCGTAATTAAAATAGAACGTAAACGTGCCTGTCCCCTTTTTGTGGCGCCTGTCATTTGTGTCCGTCCCCTTTTTAATAATGTCCGAAAAAGACAGAATATGGGTAGAATAAAGACAAGCTTTTGTGTCTTAAGTGGCGATGACTTCTTATTTTGAAGTAATTTTTGCGCTTACGGATTGTTCAATTACTGGTATTCGTGACCTTTTAGTCATTCAGTAAAAACAACAAGTTAAGTCATGTTTTCATTTTTTTGGCAGGGCCTTTTCACTTTTTTGAATTCAAGCGTATGACGCATGGCCCGCAGGCTCTGCGTTGTCATTAGTCCGATGGCACCTCCAGTCGCATGGGGATTACAAAAACAGTTGTTAATAAACAGCATAATAAAACCACTTATAATAATCGGAGGCTCCCACCGATGAGATCATTGTTGCGTCTTAGCACCGGCCTGTGCGCTGGTGCGCTTTTTATTTATCCCGCCGCCGCCCTGGCGAACATGGGCAATACCGCCACCACCTACGGCTTGCTGCCCACGGACATTGCGTCCGCGCAGGCGCTTTCCATGTTCAACACGCAAGTTTCCACCACTTACTACAACCCGGCCTACCTGGCGCACAGCACCAAGAGCGAGCTGACCGCCGGCTTGATGCACGCCGAGCACAACCTCAAGGCGGACAGCCAGCAGTTCGGCACCTACACCGTGCAGGACGACCCCACCCAGCAGGTGCTGCTGGGCCTGAAAGCGGATCTCAGCGATCTCACCGAGCTGGGCCAGCCCATGTCCCTGGGCGTGATGATCGGCTCCGAAAAATTCGGTGACGAGCTGCTCGCG
>DGNT01000032.1 GCA_002389055.1 Alcanivorax sp. UBA4485 | reverse complement strand
TCCACCTGGTCGTAGTCGATCAGGCCGGTGTCGTTGTCCAGGCCGTACTGAATGGCGTTGTACATCTTGCCGGAGAAGTTGGGCTTGGCGCCGTGGGTCAGGTGGCCGCCGGCGTCCAGGCTCATGCCGAGCACGGTGTCACCGGGCTTGAGCACCGCCATGTAGACCGCCGCGTTGGCCTGGGAGCCGGCGTGGGGCTGGACGTTGGCCCAGTCGGCGCCGAACAGCTGGCAGGCACGCTCAATGGCCAGGTTCTCGACCACGTCCACGTTTTCGCAACCGCCGTAGTAGCGCTTGCCCGGGTAGCCCTCGGCGTACTTGTTGGTGAGTACGGAGCCCTGGGCTTCCATGGCCCGGGGGGAGGCGTAGTTCTCGGAGGCGATCAGCTCGATGTGCTGCTCCTGGCGCTCGCGCTCGGCGTCGATGGCGGCCTGGATTTCCGGGTCGAACTCGGCGATGGACATGGATTTAGAGAACATGGGCTACCTGTGGGTCGGATTGCGGGATCAGGGGCGCGTATTCTAACCAAAACCGGTCGCTTTGACACATGAAAGCCCCTCATCACCACGGTGAGAGGGGCTCATGGGGAGCCGGCGTGTGACGGTTCCGGGTCAGGCGGCGTAGTCGTGCCAGGCGTCGCCGCTGTCCCGGTCCACGGCCCGCAGGGTGGGCAGGCGCTCGTCCACGGCGTCGGCCTCCTGACCGCTGAGGCGGAAGGTGGCGATCAGCGCCGCCAGTTGCTCGGCCTGGTGGCGCATCTCTTCGGCGGCGGAGCTGGTTTCTTCCACCATCGAGGCGTTGTGCTGGGTCATGGTGTCCAGCTCGGCGACGGCGGTGTTCACCTGGCCGATGCCCTGGCTCTGCTCCTGGGCGCCGGTGCTGATCTCGCTGATCACGCGGGTCACCTTGTCGATGCTGGCGACGATGTCTTCCATGGTGCGCCCGGCGTTCTTGACCAGGCCGGCGCCGGTCTGGGTGCTGCTCACCGAACGGTCCACCAGCTCGCGGATCTCCCGGGAGGCGTCGCCGGAGCGGCCCGCCAGGGTACGTACTTCCTGGGCCACCACGGCGAAGCCGCGGCCGTGCTCGCCGGCACGGGCCGCTTCCACGGAGGCGTTCAGGGCCAGGATGTTGGTCTGGAAGGCGATGCCGTCAATCAGGGTGATGATCTCGTTGATCTTCTCCGAGGAGGCGCTGATCTCACCCATGGTGGTTTCCACCTCGCGCATGGCGTCCTGGCCGCGCCGGGCCACCTGCACGGTGGACTGGACCAGCTCGTCGGCCTGGCGGGCGGCGTCGGAGGTATTGCGCACGGTGGTGGTGATTTCCTCCATGGAGGCGGAGGTCTGCTGCAGATTGGCGGCGGACTGCTCGGTGCGCGAGGCCAACTCCTGGCTGCCCTTGGCGATCTCGTCGGAGGCTTGGTTGACGCTCAGGGTGCTGGTGCGCACGGACTGCAGGGTGGTGTCGATGCGATCAATAAACCGGTTGAACTGCTCGGCCAGGTCGCCGATTTCGTCGCCCCGGTGGCTTTGAATTCGGGCGGTGAGGTCGCCGTCACCGTCGGTGATCTCGCGGATCCGCGCACTGACCTGACGAATCGCCTTGGACATCAGGTGCGGGCCGATCAGGGCGATGGCGATGGCCACCAGGCCGACCACCACGGCGAAGCCGATCACCAGGGTTTGCTGGCGGCTGACCCGGGCCAGGGTGGTGACTTCCAACTCATGGACACGCTCGTCCACGGCCTGGCCGGTGGCGTCGTAGAAGGTGCGCAGTTGTTCGAAGCTGTCCCTGGAAGGGCCATCGATCTGCTCCATGGCGCCGCCGATGTCTTCGTCGGCGTACATCTGGATCGAGCGCCCGGATTCCTGGCGCCAGCGCTCGTACAGCCCTTCGAATTTGCCCACGCTCTCGGACACATCGCCGTAGTTGGCCATCAGTCCGGCCACCTGCTGGATGCGCTCCCGGGCCTGGGCGGCGTTTTCCTCATAGCTGGCGATCTGCGCCTCGGCTTCGGGCGTGCCGGGAATACCGCGCAGGTAGGCCATTTCAGCCAGGCGCGCCTGATACAGGTCACGGTCCGCGTTGAGCACCAGGGAAATGGCCTTATTGAGGGTCGAGGTCATCTCGACCATGCGCTCCTTGACTGAGTTGACCAGCAAGGCGTTGGCGGTCACCACCACCAGCAAGGCCAGGGCCACGCCGATGAAGGCGGCGCCGTATTTAATATTGATGCGGTTGAATTTAGCGAACACAGCACAACTCCTGCTCAGCGCGACGGGCAACACGGGCCCGAAAGTGAAATCACATTCCATGCCTGATATCGGCAAGCCGACTTGTAACTTGAGGCCGTCCTGGGCCGGCCGCTGGCCGCCGCGCCGGCGGGCTGGACTTTCATCCCGGGCCGGGTTCGGTTAGTTTAGGCGCCAACCCGCCCGTGCCCCGTCATACGGGCTTTTCTTACGTTTTCAGGCATATCTCTTTTTATGGCCCAATACATTTTCACCATGGATAAGGTGGGCAAGGTCGTCCCGCCTAAGAAACAGATCCTCAAGGACATCTCCCTGTCCTTCTTCCCGGGCGCCAAGATCGGCGTGCTGGGCCTCAACGGCTCCGGTAAGTCCACGCTGCTGCGCATCATGGCCGGCA
>DGNT01000164.1 GCA_002389055.1 Alcanivorax sp. UBA4485 | reverse complement strand
CTCCAGACGCTGGGCGCAGCGGACGCGTTGCTCGGGTTCGCCGTAATCGTTGAGCAGCTCGGCGAGCACCGGGTCGCGCGCCTGGGCGGCGGGATCGGCGAACAGGCGGGCGGCCTCGGCGAGGCGGTCGCGGATGCGCTCGCGCAGTTCCTCGGTGGCCGCTTCGGTGAAGGTGACCACCAGAATTTCCGGCGGCAGCAGCGGGCGGTGGAAGGCGCTGTTTTGGTCGTCGTCGCCGTGGCCCAGCACCAGGCGCAGATAGAGGGCGGCCAGGGTAAAGGTCTTGCCGGTGCCGGCACTGGCCTCGATCAGCCGGGTGCCGTGCAGTGGGAAGGTAATCGGCAGCGGTCGTTCAGCGTTCATGCCGGCTCCCCCGGTTGGTGCCATTGGGTGTGCGCGTACAGCGGCGCATAGAGCTGCCCGGTCCAGTATTCGAAGGCGCTGACGTCGCCGTGGCGGGGCGCGAGCAGGGCGTCGAAGTCGGTCCAGGCGCGGGCCAGGGCCGGCTCTTTTTCCTGTTCGCCGGTGTGCATGAAACCGGATTCGAATTGCTTGCGGGCTTCGTATTCGCCGTTGTCCTTTTCCTCCCCCTTGAGCCAGGCGAACGCGGTGGCGCAGGCGATGGGCAGCGGCTCGCACAGGGCCTGGCGCCAGGCGTGGCCGATGTGGTCGAGGTGCTCCTGGGCGGCGTCGCGGCCCAACGGCGGCAGGGTCAGGCGACCGTCCTGGGCTTGCAGGTGCGTGGTCAGAGGGTGGCCGGCGGCGCAGGCGGCCAGGTGCAGCGCCCACTCCCGGGTGATCTTGTCGAAGCGGTCCTTGAGACGGCCGGTGTGCAGCACCAGCCGTTGTGGATTGGCGCTGCTGCCGCGCAGGTCGGTGAGCCAGTCCTCGATCAGCAACGGCCCGGCCTGCAGACGGATTTCCTGCTGCGCTTGCCGTTCCCCGCATTCGGCCAGCAGTGCGAAGTACTGCTCCAGCGGCTGGGACAGCGGCATCAACAGGCTGTCGCGGCTGCCTTCGGCGAACGGCGCCAGGGGCAGGTCGCCGCTGCCGGCGAGCCGGTCCAGCCCGGCGGCCATGGCGGCGCCGGCCTGTTCGGGACCGGCGCGCAGGGCGTCGCTGAGCAGCTGATCCTGCAGCTGGAAGCGTTGCAGGCCGTCGAAGGCGAACGGCTCGTTGTCCTCCAGCACGCGGCGGTCCTGTCTCAGCCGGGCCTTCAACCGGTGCTCGAAGAAATGCGCCACCGGTTGCTTGAGAAAGCGGCCCAGCGCGGCGCAGGTGACCGGCTCGCCGGTTTCCAGCGGCGCCAGCGGTTGTTCATTGCGTACCTGGGGCGTGGCGTCCTGGTGCAGCGCGCGCCATTCGTTGGCGTAGGTGTGCAGGCGGTGATTATCGGCGTCGAAATAGTCGGCGCTGAACGGCTGCAGCGGGTGCGCCACGGTCAGGGCGTCCACCGGTTCGCCCTGGTCGGTGTGCCAGCGCTGGTTGATATGGTCGCGCAGTTGCGCCACCAGCACCGAGGGCGGGCGCTCGCTGTTGTCGCGCACGTTGCGGCCGGTCCAGCTGATGTAGAGGCTGTCGCGGGCGCTGAGCAGCGCTTCCAGGAACAGGTAGCGGTCATCGTCCCGGCGCGAGCGGTCACCGGGCCGGTAGTTGCCCCACTGGCGCATCAGGTCGAAATCCATGGGCTGCTGCTGGCGCGGATAGTCGCCGTCCTTCATGCCCAGCAGGCACACATGGCGGAACGGGATGGCGCGCATCGGCATCAGCGTGCAGAAGTTGATGCGCCCGGCCATGAAGCGTTGTGACAGGCTCTCGGCGTTGAGGGCATCGAGCAGCGGCCGGCGCGCCACGGTGAGCGGCAGCGGGCTGTCGAAATCCGCTTCGTCGCAGGCGGCGATCCAGTCGTTGAGGGCATCGCGCAGGCCGGCGTCCAGGTTTTGATCCGCTTCGTCCACGGGCAGGAACAGATCGTCGAGCAGGGCGGTGAAGCGCTGCCGCCAGTCGCGGGCGCCGCCGTCGCGGCGGCACTGGCGCCAGTGGTGTTCCAGGGTGTCGAGCAGGCGCGCCAGGCGCCCGGCCAGCTCGGCGCCCAGGCCGGCCACTTCGTCCAACGGCTCAATGCCCATCCAGGCCGGGCCGTCGCCGAGCAGGTAGCCGGCCAGCATCCGTTTCAGGCCGAACGCCCAGCTGTTCTGCTCGAAGCCGGGCACGTCCAGGGTCTGCCGCTGTTCGCTGTTCAGCCCCCAGCGGATGCGGGCCTGGTCGATCCAGCGGGCCAGTTGCGGCAGGTCGCTTTCGTCGATGCCGAAGCGTTCGCGCACCGCCGGCACGTCCAGCAGGTCGAGAATGTCGGTGGCGGTGAACCGCCATTGCGGCAAATGCAGCAGCGACTCGATCGCCTGGGCCAGCGGCGAGGCGGCGCCGGCGCTGCGGTCGCTGAGTGTGTAGGGCAGGTAGCGCGGGTCGTCCCGTTCCAGGCGGCCGAACACGGCGTCGATGTGCGGCGCATAGGCTTCGATGTCCGGCACCATGACGATCACGTCCCGGGGCTGCAGATCCGGGTCGGCGCTGAAGCGGTCCAGCAACTCGTCCTGCAGGATCTCCACCTCCCGCTGGGCGCTGTGACCGATGCGGAAGCGCAGGGAGCCGTCGGCCTCCAGGGCCGGCTGCTGACCGGGTGGCGGCAAGGGTTCCAGATCGAGAATATCCTGTTGCAGCCGCTGCAGCAGGGTGCGTGGTTCCAGGTTCTCGAACAGATCGATCTGATTCTGAAAGGCGCTGCGGTAACTGTCCGGGTCATCGTGGTCGTAGAGCAGGCCGATAAAATCCCGCCCCTGTTTGCCCCAGGCGGCCAGCAGCGGATTGATCGGGTTGTCCGGCAGGGCGGTCAGGTGGCGCTTGCGGTTGTCCAACTGACGGCGCAGCAGTTGTTTGTCCTCGACGATGTCCGCCCAGTAATGCTGGCAGGGATTCTGCACCAGCATCAGAATCTGGCAGTGGCGGCTGAGCGCCGCCAGGGCTTCCAACGCCTGCTGGGGCAGGGCGCTGATGCCGAAGATAATCAGCCGGCGCGGCAGTCCCGCCGGCGGGGTGTCCTGCTGCAGGGTGTCAACGAAAGCACGGTGGATGGCGCTGCGGCTGAGCCCCTGTTTGTCCGCGTCCATGTCCGAGAGCAGGGCGCGCCACAGATGGGCCTGCCACAGCTGGCTGGCGGGGAAGTCGTCGAAGCGGTCCCGGTCCTCGGCGCGGCGCAGCCGGTCGTCGCCTCGTTCCCAGTCCGCCAGCCAGTCGGCCCGGTACACCTGGTAGGCGTCGAACAGATCCGCCAGCCGTTCCGCCAGCTGGTGGCGTTTGCGGCCGTCCACGTCGTCGGACAGAAAGTGGCGGAGCGGGCCGAAATGGGGGGCGTCGAGCAGGGTGGGCAGCAGCCGGTACAGGCGCCACAGCAGGCGTGATTTGTCGAACGGCGAAGTACGCGGCACCCGGTCTTCACCGAGCGCGGTGCGGTAGGCGCTCCACAGGAAGCGGGCCGGCATCTGGAACTGGAAGCCGGCACTGATGCCCAGGGCGTCCGCCAGTTGCAGTTTCAGCCACTGGGCCATGCCGTTGGACTGGACCAGGAAGATTTCCTCGTCCAACGGCGCCAGCGGGTGTTGCTTCAGCCAGTCGACCACCAGCTCGGTGAGCGTCTCCAGCCGGTTGCCGTGCAACACCATGAAACCGTTGTGCATCGCCGCCTTCCCCTGAGCTTCCCGTATCGACGGCCCGAGCGGGCCGCCCGCCAAGCCTAAGCGACTCACCCGCAAAGAAAAAGTGCCGGCTGCCGGGGCGGCTACATAACGCTCAGCCACCACTGCGGCGGGGTCGCCGCGGGCGCCGGCAGCGGCGGTGCGTCGGCGCTGAAGAAGACCGGATACAGCAGCGCCAGCAGCAGCAACGCCATCACCTGGTTGAAGTGGCGGAGCCGTCGCCCCTGGTGCAGCCGCGCCTTGAGCACCACCCCGCCCAGGTTCCAGGTACTGATCAGCGGCAAGCCGACCAGCAGATAACACAGGGAGACCAACGCCACATCGGCGACGAACCGCGACGGCCCGGTAAAGGTGGCCAGGGCGGTGACCATCATCATCCAGGCTTTGGGATTGACCGCCTGGAACAGGGCCGCCTGGCTGAACGTCAGCGGCCGGGCAGCGCGCTGTTCGCCGGGCCGGGCCCGGGTGGTGGCGAGCCGCCAGGCCAGCAGCAGCAGGAACGCGGCGCCGATCAACCGCAGCCCCCAGTTCAGGGCCGGGTAGTGGGCCAGCAGCCCGCCCAGCCCCAGAGCCAGGCTCCACAGCAGTGCCTGACAGCCGAACGCGATGCCCAGCAGGTGGGGCAGGCAGGGGCGCCAGCCGACGTTGGCGCCGGCCGCCATCAACATCAGGTTATTGGGGCCGGGGGTGCCGCTCATCACGGCGACGAAGCCGATCAATGGGAGAAGGTGTTCCAGGGTCATGCGTGGGCTCCTGATCCAGAGGGATCAGGTTAGGTGGACAGGTCTGGCCAATACAGATATAAAAAGTCGAAATTGAACCGGTACAGTTTGTTGCGAGAGAGAACTGTGCCGTTCGATTTCACGGCAACTGTGCTGGCAATGACGTGATGAGAGGGCGCGCCGCCATGGGCTATCCGAACAAACGCTATGAGCAACTGGCGGAACAGCTGCAGACGCTGATCCGTGATCAGGTCTATCCGGTGGGCAGCCGCCTGCCAGGGGTGCGCAAGCTGGGTGAGCAGCACGGCGTGAGCGTGGCCACGGTGGTGAGCGCCTGCCGGGAGTTGGAGCAGCGCGGTGTGCTGGAGGCGCGACCGCGATCCGGGTTTTTCGTGTGCCCGCCGTTGGCTCGGCGGGACGCGCCCAGCCTGCCCAGCGCCGGCCGGCGCCCGCGCCCGGTGACCGGCCAGGAGCGGGTGCTGCGCATGGTGCAGGCGGTGAACGACCCGACGGTGGTGAACCTGGGGGCGGCGGTGCCTGACCCGGACTTCCAACCGGTGGCGCAGATGGAGCGTGCCTTCCGCACTGTGCTGCGCGAACAGCGTCGCCGCTGCGTGGGCTATGAGTTCCCGCCCGGTGCGCCGGAGTTGCGCGCCGGGCTGGCACGTCGGCTGGCGGCGTTGCGTTGCCCGGTGGCCCCGGATGAGGTGCTGATCACCAACAGCTGCCAGGAATCCGTCGCCATCGCCCTGCGCATGCTGACCCGGCCAGGCGACACCGTGGCCATCGAGTCGCCCACCTACTACGGGCTGTTGCAGGTGATTGAGTCCCTGGGCCTCAAGGCCCTGGAGATTCCCACCGACCCGATACAGGGCCTGTCCCTGGAGGCGCTCACGCTGGCTTTGGAGCGCTGGCCGGTGGCCGCTTGCGTCATGGTGCCCAACTTTTCCAACCCCCTGGGCACGTGCATGCCCGACAGCCGGAAACAGGCCCTGCTGCGTCTGCTGGCGGACCATGACGTGCCGCTGGTGGAGGACGACATCTACGGCGACCTGCCGCTCAGCGGCACGCGCCCGCTGCCCATCAAGGCCTGGGACCGGGACGGCCTGGTGTACTACTGCTCGTCGTGCTCGAAGACCTTGTCGGCGGGGATGCGCGTGGGCTGGCTGGTGCCCGGGCGGGATTTTCAACGGGCCCAGTATCTGCAGTTCATCAATACGGTGTCGGTGGCCACGCCGTCACAACTGGCGCTGGCGCATTTTCTGGAAAAGGGGCATTACGACCGTTATTTGCGGCGGGTGCGGGCTCAGCATGCCCGGGCGGTGGCGCGCATGACCGACCGGGTCACCGAACTGTTTCCGGCGGAAACCAGGGTCAGCCGTCCTGCGGGAGGCTTCGTGCTGTGGCTGGAATTACCCGGCCAGGTGAACACCACGGAGCTGGCGGAGCGGGCCCTGGACGCCGGGGTGAACTTCGCGCCGGGGGCGTTGTTTTCCGCCTCCGGCAAGTTCGATCATTGTTTGCGTCTGAATTGCGCGGTGCGCTGGGATAATCGGGTGGAGCGGGCGCTGGCGCGGCTGGCCGCGTTGCTGTGAACGTCGGCCGGCCGTGCTCCTCCGGCGCCCGGGTTGAGCGCGTTATTCGCCTTCCATATCCGCCAGCTCGTCGTCGAAGAAGAACTTCTCTTCGCCGAACGCCGGCTCCAGGTGGTTGAGCCAGGTGGCGTCTTCGTTGTACTTGGCGAAGAACGGGCGCTGTACCCAGTCCGGGTTGCGGCCCTGGATCAGGCGCAGCACGAACACCTTCTCGCCGGCGACCTCGGTGACGCCCTGGATTTCCACCTTGCCCGGATGGCTGGACATGCTCGGGCCGCGGGCGGTGCGGGCCAGGCCGGAGACCTGCTTCATGGCCTCGCGGTAGATGTGCCAGGCGCGGGCCAGGGGCACCTCGAAGTAGCGGCGCGCGCCGGTGTCTCGTTCCACGAACATGTAGTAGGGGACGATGCCCAGCTCCACCTGGGTCTGCCACAGGCGCGCCCAGTCGTCGGCGTTGTCGTTGATGTGCGCCAGCAGCGGGCCCTGGGCGCGGATCTGGGCACCGGTTTCGCGTACCCGGGCAATGGCTTCCCGGGCGATGGCCGGTTCCAGCTCGCGCCAGTGGTTGTAGTGGGCCATCAGCGCCAGGTGCTTGCCGGCGGCCTGCACTTCACGGAACAGGTCGAGCAGGTCATCGGCGTCCTTGTCGGAGATCACTCGCTGGGGCCAGAAGGTGAGCGCCTTGGAGCCGATGCGGATGGTGCGGATCTGCTCCAGTTCCAGCAGCGGTTCGATGTGGGCGCGCAGGTTCCTGGTCTTCATCACCAGCGGGTCGCCGCCGGTGATCAGGATGTCGGTGATCTCCGGATGCGCCTGCACGTAGCGTTTCAGCTGGCCGGCTTCCTTGGTGGCGATCTTGAGATCGTTGTCGCCGATGAACTGGGCCCAGCGGAAACAGAAGGTGCAGTAGCTGTGGCAGACCTGGCCCTGGCTGGGGAAGAACAGCACGGTTTCGTTGTATTTGTGCTGAATGCCTTCAACCTTCTCGCCGTCCACTTCCGGGATGTTGTGTTCCATTTGCCCGGCGGGGTGCGGGTTGAGGGCCTCGCGGACCTCGGCCACGGCGGCGTCGATCTCCGCCTTGTCGCCGCCGCGCATGGCCTCGGCCACCTTGTCGAAGTGTTCCGGCGCCAGCATGCCTTTCTGCGGGAAGGTGAGCTGGTAGATCGGGTCGTCGGGCACCTTGTCCCAGTCAATCAGTTCCTCGATCACGTACTCGTTGACGCGGAACGGCAGCACATTGGCCACCACGCGCATGGCGAAACGGGCGTCCTCGTCGAGGCGCTGCAATTGTTCGATTTTGTCCAACTGGCGGGCGGTGAACACCTTAAAGCGGCGCGGTTCCCGGGTGTCCGGCTCCTGATGTTCACGCAGCGGAATAACCGTATTGGCTTCTGACATGGTTTTCGCTCCTGATCATGCGCCGACGGCGACAAAGGCGCGCCGGTACACTGGCCGCTTCAACCAGCGTGGTTCATGTTATATCTGTCTGCGTCGGGGGCTGACCCCATGGCCTTTTGGGCCGGATAAGTACCCCTGCGGGCCGAAATGGCCAGGGGCGGCGCGTCGTTAACGCGGCGGGTGTAAAGCGGCGCTATGGTATGCGTTTGCGCCGCCGAGCGCAAAACGCCGCCGCCGGGGACTGGTGTATGCTGGGCCGCGTGCGGACGGGGAATCAATCGCAAGGGAGACAGCATGCAGGAATGGGTCGCCGGCGCGGCGTCGCTGGTGGAGTGGCTGATCGCCTGGCTGGAGGTGTTCTGGCCCGCCATCGTGGCCACCACCGGCGTGGTCGCGGCGGTGTGGGTGACGCTGCACGTGGCGCAGCACAAACGGGATGCCCGCGCCGCCGCCGCCTGGACCGGCCTGGTGTGGCTGGTGCCGCTGCTGGGCGCGCTGCTGTACCTGCTGCTGGGGGTGAACCGCATACAGCGGCGCGCCCGGCAGCTCACCGGCGGCGGCGCCATTGATGCCGCCCTGAGCGCCGGCCGGGATCAGGGCACGCCGCTGCAATCCGACCGCTTGCGGGTGCTGGCGCGGCTGGTGGGGCGCCTCACCGGTTTGCCGCTCACCGGCGGCAACCGGGTCGAGCTGCTTGAAGCCGGGCCGGCGCTGGCGGCGATGATCAAGGCGGTGGACGAGGCCCGCGACAGCGTATTGCTGGCCACCTATATCTTCGGCAACGACGCCGCCGGCAAGCCGCTGGCCGACGCCCTGGAACGGGCGGTGGCGCGCGGCGTGACCGTGCGGGTGCTGGTGGACGGTGTCGGCGCGCTGTATTCGCTGCCGCCGATCACCCTGCGCCTGCGCCGCCGGGGCGTGCGCGTGGAGCGCTTCCTGCACTCCATCGCGCCCTGGCGGATGCCGTACCTGAACCTGCGTAACCACCGGAAACTGATGGTGGTGGACCGCTGCATGGGGTTCACCGGCGGTATGAATATCCGCGCCGGTTACCTGCGCGAGCCGGCCCACATGCAGGACCTGCACGCCCGGGTGGAAGGGCCCGCGGTGGTGCATCTGCTGCGCAGCTTCGTTGCCGATTGGGCGTTCACCTGCGGCGAAACGCTGGACGACAACTACCTGGGGGCCTTGGACGCCGGCGCTACCCTGGCGCGCGGTATCAACGCCGGCCCGGACGCGGATTTCGACAAACGCCGGCTGACGCTGCTGGCGGCGATCGGCGCCGCCGAGCATGAAGTGCGCATCGTCACGCCCTATTTCGTGCCCGACCAGACCCTGCTGGCCAGCCTGCAGCTGGCGTTGCTGAAAGGGGTGCGGGTGAACATCGTGGTGCCGCAGAAAAACAACCTGCGGCTGGTGCAGTGGGCCAGCCTGCACGCGCTTCGCTGGCTGGTGCGCGAAGGCGCGGAACTGCACTTCTCGGCGCCGCCGTTCGACCACACCAAGCTGATGACGGTGGACGGCCACTGGGTGCTGCTGGGTTCCGGTAACTGGGACGCGCGCAGCCTGCGCCTTAACTTCGAGTTCGATATGGAATGTTATGATGACCCGCTGGCGGAGCAGGCCAACGACCTGATCGACCGCCGCCTGCGCGGTGCCCTCCGGGTCGGCGAGGCGGAATTCCGCGCCATGGGCCGCTGGCGCCACCTGCGCAACGCGCTGTCGCACCTGTTCGAGCCCTATTTATAACCCTTTCTCGCAGTGAGGATCTTGCATGCGTTTGCCCCGCGACCCGGAGCTTCCGGCCGGTTTGAAAACCCTGTCCCGATTACAGTTCATCCACGGCTTCGTGGTGGTGGCGGTGGCTACGGCGATCTGGCTGCCGCCGCCGACCGTGGCGCAGTCCTGGGTGGCGCTGGTGGCGTTGCTGGCGGCGCTGCATCTGCTGCTGCAGGTGGGGCTGTACACCGGGTCGGCGTTGGCACGGGAAGAGGCGAGCCTGGTGCCGATGGCGGCACTACTGCTGGTGGCCGCCTGCGCCACGCCGTTTCTGCCGGCCTGGGCGTCCACGCCGCTGATGGCGGTGGCGGTGATGCTGCTGTTTCTGATGGAGAAGGTGGCGGCGGTCCGCGAATACTGGCCCCAGGCCTGGTTACGCGGTCGCAAGCAGCATATGCAATTTCTGATGGTGTCGCTGGGCAGTGTGGGCTTCTGGCTGATCAGCCAGGACAATCAGGCCCTGATAAGGGCGGCGACCGGCGGCTGACGCCGGCCGCCGGGGTGCTACTTCTTAACCGGTGAACCCGGGCCCAACAGCGCCCATATCACCAGACCGATCACCGGCAGTACCAGTACCAGGATGACCCACAGAACCTTTTCGCCGGTGGAGGCGCCGGACTGGACGATCTTGATGATCGCCAGAATATCCAGCACCAGAATGATTAAGCCGAGTATCTTGCTCATGGTCCCTCTCCCTAGGTGTTAATGATTTAGTACCCTGGACGCTAACCATTCCCGGCCTGCCGGTAAACAAAAGCAAGGTAAAAGCCGGTAAAGCCGTGTACTGGCATCAAGCGATTAGATCACTACAATACGCCTCTCACGCTCCGGTAGCTCAGTTGGATAGAGCAAGCGCCTCCTAAGCGCTAGGTCGCAGGTTCGACTCCTGCTCGGGGCGCCATCTTCCCTTTGTTATCCAGATAAACTCTCGCCGGGGCCCCCTCTTTGACGTAACGTTTCCCTTAAACATGCATCCATGGGCGTATTAGAAGTAGAGGAGCGCACCATGAAGGACACCCGAGGGCTTTTGCTCCGCAGCGGTACCGACTTTCCGGCGCTACGCCGACGCCACACCAGCATTCTGCAGGTCAATCTCGGCTATTTGTGCAATCTGAGCTGCGTGCACTGCCATGTGAACGCGGGCCCGACGCGCACTGAAATGATGGAGCGCGAGACCATTGATCAGATTATCCAGGTGCTGGAGCGGGGCCGCGTCGAGGTACTGGACCTGACCGGCGGCGCGCCGGAGATGAACCCCCACTTCCGCGAGCTGGTGCGCGCCGCCCGGGCCCGCGGCATCACCGTGATCGACCGTTGCAACCTGACTATCCTGCTGGAGCCCGGCTATCAGGACCTGCCGGAGTTCCTGGCGGAGCAGGGCGTGCAGATCGTCGCGTCGCTGCCCTGTTACCTGGAAGAGAACGTCAACGAGCAGCGTGGCAAGGGTGTCTACAGCAGCAGCATCGAGGCGATCCGCCGGCTTAACGCGGTCGGTTACGGCGACCCGGCGCTGCCCCTGGACCTGGTCTACAACCCGGTGGGCGCCCACCTGCCGCCGCCGCAGGCGGCCCTGGAGGCGGACTACCACCGTGAGCTGGATGAGCGCTTCGGTGTGCGCTTCAACCGCCTGCTGACCATCACCAATATGCCCATCAGCCGCTTCGGCGCGGTGCTGCTGGCGCACAACCAGTTCAACGATTACATGCAGTTGTTGCGCGACAACTACAACCGCGACAATCTGGAAGCGGTGATGTGCCGTAACACCCTGAGTGTGGATTACGAGGGTTACCTGTACGATTGTGACTTCAACCAGATGCTGGATATGCCCCAGGGGCACCATGACCGGCGCCCCCATGTCCGCGAGTTGCTCGAGGCGGACAAGGAAGGGGAGCCGGTGTACGTGGCCGATCATTGCTTCGGCTGCACCGCGGGATCCGGCAGTAGCTGTGGAGGCGCTTTGGGATGAACCTGAGTGTGGTAATTCCGGTGCTCGACGAGGCGAGGTGTCTGGGCCCGTTTCTGGAGATGCTGCGGGAGCGCCTGGGCGAGGGCGACCAGATCATCGTGGTGGACGGCGGCAGCAGCGACAACAGCGCCCTGATCGCCCGTGAGCACGCCGATCTGGTGTTGCACTGCGACCGTGGCCGGGCCCGGCAGATGAACCTGGGCGCCGAGCGCGCCGAAGGCGACTGGCTGTGGTTCCTGCACGCCGACTGCGGCCGGGTGGTGCGCGGTCATATCCGCGCCCTGAGAGCCCTGCCCGACGACGCCGTCTGGGGCCGTTTCGACGTGCGCCTGTCCGGTGACCACCGCCTGTTTCCGCTGATCGGCCACGCCATGAATGTTCGCTCGCGCTGGACCGGCATCGCCACCGGCGACCAGGGCATCTTCGTGCGACGCGACCGGTTCCTGGAAATGGGCGGCTTCCCGATGCAGCCGCTGATGGAAGACGTGGCCCTGAGCCAGCGTCTGCGCCGCCTGGCGTCGCCGGCCTGCCTGCGTCCACGCCTGGTGGCCGACAGCCGGCGCTGGGAGGAAAACGGCGTGTGGCGCACCATGCTGCTGATGTGGCAGCTTCGTTGGCGCTACTGGCGTGGCGAGGACCCGGCCCGGCTGCACCGCGACTATTACCGGCAACACTACCGTCAGCAGCACCATGGCGGCTGAGCGCGACATCACCCTGGACACCTTGTTGCTGGTGTTCGCCCGGGCACCACGCCGGGGCAGGGTTAAGACCCGTCTGATTCCCGAACTGGGCGAGGACGCCGCCCTGGCGGTGCACCAGCGCCTGCTGGACCGGACGCTCCTTGAGGCCGCCGCCTTCCCCGGCCGGGCGAAGCTGATGCTTGATGACCAGGACGACGGGCTGGCGGCCCGGGCCCGCGAGATGGGCTTGGAGGTCGGTCTGCAGCAGGGCGGCGGGCTCGGCGAGCGCATGAACACGGCGCTGCGGGGGGGCCTGCAGGAGGCGGCCCGGGTGCTGCTGGTGGGCAGCGACTGCCCGGTGCTCGACCAGACCTACCTGTCCCTTGCCGTGGACGGTCTCAACGACGCCCGCGTGGTGCTGGGCGCCAGCGAGGACGGCGGCTATGTGCTGATCGGTGGCAGTGACGCGGCGGTCTGGCATGACGGGCGTTTCGAGGGGGTCCGTCTGGGTACCGACTACGCCATGGCCGACACGCTGGTGGCGCTTAACGACGCCGCCCCGGTGAGCGTATTGCCGCCGCTGTGGGACGTGGATATCCCCGAGGATGTGGCCCGCGCCCGCACCCTGGGCGTGTTGCCCTGAATCCCATTCCTGGCTCTCCCGGCTTCCTGAACCCGCTCTTGCGGCTTAGTATACTTTCCTTCCAGGTGGTCCTTTAGGCTTAACATCGGAATCCGGGCCGCCTGCCATCAAGGGAGTGAGACATGGAACAGCCACCGGTGCTCGACAGCGCCGTTATCAACGAATTGCAAGAGATCATGGGGGGCGACTTCGACACCCTGGTCGCCTCCTACGTGCGCGACGGCGGCCAGCGCCTGCAAGCCCTGCACGATGCCCTCGCCGCCGGCGACGCCGAAAGCGTCCGCCAGCAGGCGCACAGCTTCAAAGGCAGCAGCGGTAATCTCGGTGCGTTGCGTGTCACGGCCATCTGCCTGGAAATCGAGCAATACGCGCGGGATCGGGATCTGGCCGCCGCCGGCACGCTGATGGAGGCGCTGGAAAATCAGTTCCAGAAGTCCTGCGACGCCCTCGGCGCCCGTTAAGCGGGCAAAAAAAAACCCTCATCCAAAGGGGGTGGATGAGGGGGGGTTGTGAGCGCTATTGCTAGCGCCTTGGGGGGATACCCTTTATCTGATTAAAAGGTTACAGGGCCGGATTTGGCCATGCTGTAAAAAGCCGTGAGCGATTGTAAAACTTGGCGGCTTTGTGGCACCGCTGTGTGTCCCGGGGGCCCTTTAGGCACCGGAACAGCCTGCTGAAATGCTCTGAGTTTGTAAGCAATATCTTACAAGACTGTAAGCATTTCTACCAATCTTCTGTCCTCGGTTGCCCTCAATTTTTATCGGCGGCTCCGCTAAGCCATTGATATTCCTGGGGAAGAGCTGAAAGGGCTCATTTCTTGACCGCAGTTTTTATTGATCTTTAACCCTTGCCGGCCTTCGCGATTGCTATAGTGCTTCCCGTGCTCACGGATAAGAGCACACGGAAAGCTAGGGACGGTGGACACGGAGGTTCTAGGTGAGCGCAATCGGGTAAGGAACACTCGACGCAAAAAGGGCGGCAGGATGCCGCCCTTTCTTATTTCAGGCTACCCGCCGGTTTACCACTCGCGGGCAAGCTTTTCCTTCTTGTTGGGCACGCCGTCCCATTCTTCCGCATCGTCCGGCGAATCCTTCATCTCGGTGATGTTCGGCCATTTCTCCGCCAGCTCCGCGTTGATTTCCAGGAAATCCTGCTGGTCGTCGGGCAACTCGTCTTCCGAGAAGATGGCGTTCACCGGGCATTCGGGCTCGCACAGGGCGCAGTCGATGCATTCGTCCGGGTGAATCACCAGGAAGTTGGGGCCTTCATAGAAACAGTCCACCGGACATACTTCCACGCAGTCCGTGTGTTTGCAGTTGATGCAGTTTTCACCTACTACGAACGTCATAGCCTGTCCTCGCCAGGTGTATTCTCTTTCCAGGGCCAGCTCTGAATTCTATCAGATCACCGGCCCGCTTGGGGTATATCGCCAGGGGCGCCAGCCGCTCGGCGCGTGGCCCTCCCTCGGGGCCGCGCTAGTCTACCCGACTGTGCCGGGCTGGCAAGCGCCGTGGCCACCGCGATTGACCGAAGTGGTCAACGGCCGCCGCTGGTCAGTCGTCGCTTAACCGTTTCAGGCGGTAGAGCGCGTCCAGCGCCTGGCGCGGCGTCAGATCGTCCGGGTCCAGATCCCGCAGCGCTTTTTCCACCTCGCTCACCGCGCCGAACATGTCCGCCTGGGTGGGCGCCTCGGTGTGGGCCGGCACCGGCCGCTCGCCGCTTTCCAGCTCCGCCAGTTTGTCCGCCGCCTGGCGGATCACGCCGGCGGGCACCCCCGCCAGCTGCGCCACCTGCAGGCCGTAGCTGCGGCTGGCCGGCCCTTCCTGAACCCGGTGCAGGAAAACGATGCGGTTGTTGTGCTCGCTGGCGGTGAGATGGGCGTTGTAGACGCCGGGCAGATGCTCCGGCAACTGCGTCAGCTCGAAGTAATGGGTGGCGAACAGGGTGTAGGCGCGCAGATTGCGGGCCAGATGCTCCGCCGCCGCCCACGCCAGGCTGAGGCCGTCGAAGGTGCTGGTGCCGCGACCGATCTCATCCATCAACACCAGGCTTTCCGGGGTGGCGTTGTTGAGGATGTTGGCCGTTTCCGACATCTCCACCATAAAGGTGGAACGGCCGCCGGCCAAATCGTCGGACGAGCCGATGCGGGTAAAGATGCGATCGATCTTGCCGATGCGGGCGCTGGCGGCGGGCACCGCGCTGCCGATGTGGGCGAGCAGGGCGATCAGCGCGGTCTGGCGCATGTAGGTGGACTTACCGCCCATGTTCGGGCCGGTGATGATCACCATGCGGCGCTGATCGTCCAGCTGCAGGCTGTTGGGCACGAAGGCGTCGTCCATCACCTGTTCCACCACCGGGTGGCGGCCGTCGACGATCTCGATGCCCGGCTCGTCCACCAGATTGGGGCGCACCCAGTTCAGGGTTTCCGCTCGCTCCGCCAGACACGCCAGCACGTCCAGCTCGGCCACCGCCGCGGCGCTCGCCTGCAGCGGGCCCAGATCGGCGGCCAGCTCCTCGATCAGCGCTTCGTAAAGGCGCTTCTCCAGATTCAGCGCCTTGCTGGACGCGGACAGCGCCTTGTCCTCGAATTCCTTCAGCTCCGGGGTGATAAAGCGCTCGGCGTTCTTGAGCGTCTGGCGGCGCTGGTAATCCACCGGCGCCTGGTCCGCCTCGCGGCGGGACAGCTCAATATAGTAGCCGTGCACCCGGTTGTACTTGACCCGCAACGTGGAGAAGCCGGTGCGCTCGCGCTCGCGGGTTTCGATGTCCACCAGCACCGCGCCGGCGTTCTCGCTGATCGAGCGCAGCTCGTCGAGCTCTTCGCTGTAGCCCGGCGCGATCACGCCGCCGTCGCGGATCAACATGGGCGGGTTCTCGATCACCGCCCGCGCCAGCAGTGCCACTTTGTCCGGGAAATCACTGAGCCGGTCGTGCAGCCCCTGGAACACCGCGTCATCGGGCAGGGCGGCGTGCAGTTCCGGCAGCGCGGACAGGCTGACGTGCAGCCGGGTCAGATCGCGGGGCCGGGCGGAGCGCAGCGCCACCCGGCCGAGAATCCGTTCCATATCGCCGATCCGGTCCAGCACCTGGCGGGCGGTCTCGAACCGCCAGCCGTCGCGCAGAGCGGCGATGCGGTCCTGGCGCTCGCCGAGCACCGAGCGATCGCGCAGCGGCCGGTGCACCCAGCGCTTGAGCAACCGCGAACCCATCGCCGTCTCGGTGCTGTCCAGCACCCAGGCCAGGGACGGCTCTTCCTGGCCGGTGAGCGTTTCGGTGAGCTCCAGATTGCGGCGCGTGGCGGCGTCCATGGCGACGCCGTCGTCGAACGCCTCCAGGGTCAGCCCGGTGACGTGGGGCAGGTCGCTGCGCTGGGTCTCCCGGGCGTATTGCAACAGCGCCCCGGCCGCCGCCACCGACGCCGGCGTCGGCTGCCCGAAGCCGGACAGATCCTGCACCTGGAACTGCTGGCAGAGCTGCCGGCGCGCGCCCTCCGCGTCGAAATCCCAGGGCGGCCGCTTCCGGCACCCGGGCCGCTGGCTGAGCGGCCCGGGCAGGCCGTGGTCTTCGCTGATCAACAACTCCGCCGGCTGCCAACGCTCCAGCAGCGCCTGCAGTTGCTCGTGACCGTCCACCTGCGTCACCACGAAACGCCCGGCGGCCACGTCCAGGCTGGCGGCGCCGATGCGTGGCCCGTCCTCATAGAGCGCGCACAGCAGCGTGTCGCGGCGCTCCTCCAGCAACGCCTCGTCGCTCACCGTGCCCGGCGTCACGATGCGCACTACCTTGCGCTCCACCGGCCCCTTGGCCAGCGCCGGGTCGCCGATCTGCTCGCAGATCACCACCGACTCGCCCAGCTTCACCAGCCGCGCCAGATAGCCCTCGGCGGCGTGGTAGGGAATCCCGGCCATGGGAATCGGCTTGCCGTTGCTCTGCCCGCGCTGTGTCAGGGTGATATCCAGCAGCCGCGACGCCTTCTGGGCATCGCCGAAGAACAGCTCGTAGAAATCCCCCATCCGGTAGAACACCAGCTGATCCGGGTGCTCGGCCTTAATGCCTAAATATTGCTGCATCATTGGGGTATGGCCGGACAAGTCTTGCTTTGCCATATGCGCGGTGTCGCCTGTTTTCGGAGAGTGATGGCGCCCCGGGCCACGGGACGTAAGCGGGGCAGAATAGCAAACCCTCGCGCAAGGCTCTATTGGTGCGAGTGGGCATGCGGAACGGGAAATCGCTAACGTATCACCATCAACATCGACGACGAACTTAAAGACCATGTCCAGAATCTGGCGAAGCAGCGCCGTCTCTCCCCGCATTGGGGCATGCTCGACGCCATCGAGTAACCGTCACGGGAGGCGCGTTGCGTGGCCTGGAGCGATGCCGACGTCTCTTGCAGGGCAAAGCGCCAGGCGGGTCATCACGGGCCTCAAGGCGCCTGCTCAAGCCCCAAATCTCCTAAAGCCCTAACCGCCTCCTCTCGTTGTTCGCTGGTCGCGCCGTCACTCCATTGAAGCCGCACACGCCGAGCACCGTTATCCTCACAGATCACACCCTCCAGCGTGCTGGTCGCGGCCAGTTGGCGGCGTACTTGATGCTCGGTGGCCATCTGTTTGAGCCGGTAGCGTGCGATTTTGCCAACTGGCGTGAGAGGTAGCTCCTCTAGCACAAAAGCGTGCTTGGGGCGGGCCGGCGGTTCGGCGATGCGGTCGGCCACATGGGCCATCACTTCGTCGGTGGTGAGGGTCGCGTCGGGCGCCAGCGCGACATAGAGGACCGGGATTTCGCCGGCATAGGCATCCGGCATCGCGACCGCGGCGGCCTGGGCGACAGCGGGATGCTTCATGGCGACTTCCTCAATCACCAGTGGGTCGATGTTGTGGCCACTGCGAATGATGATTTCCTTGCTGCGGCCGACCAGTTTGAGGTCGCCGTCTTTGGTCACTTCGCCCAAGTCGCCGGTGCTGATCCAGCCGCCGTCCGGGTTGCCCATGAGTCCGTGGGTGGTGCGGTAGCCTTGGAAGACATTGGGGCCGGAGACGAACACCTCGCCTTTATCGCCGGGCTGGAAGCTAAGGCCGGGCCCGCTGATGGCGACCTTCATCATCGGAATCGGCTGGCCGCCGCAAATCGGATGGTAGCTGCCGTCGGCTCGCTGGGCGGTGGTGATGCCGGCGGTTTCGGTCTGGCCGTAGAGTTGGCAGACAGGTTTGCCGCTGATCTCTTCGACCTTGCGTTTCAGTTCGGCGGGCAGCGGCGAGCCGCCGGTCACGAATCCGCGCAGAGTGTCCAGGGTGGCGCCGTCCCGTGGGCTGGTGACCATCGCGGACAGCATGGTCGGTACGCCGCCGACCAGGGTGGCGCGGGTCTCATCCACCAGGTGCCAGAAGCGCTTGACGACGTCCGGGTTGCGGAAGCCCAGGGCGGTGGGAAACATCAGCGTCGCGCCAGCGGCGATGCCGGAAAGCAGCATGTCCACGGAACCGCCGACGTGGAAAAGCGGCAGCCCGGTGAGGAGGCGGTCGGTCTGCCGCCAGCCCAGACCGGCGGCGGCCATGATCGCGCCAGCGGCCAGATTGCGTTGTGTCAGTTCGGCCAGTTTTGGGGCACCGGTGGTGCCGCCGGTGTGGACCAGTGCGGCGGTGGCATCGGGGGTGTCTTCGACGTTGGCGTCGGTGTTGCCGGCTTCCAGCAATTCTGCCCAGGAGAACGCCCCAGGTGTGGGCGCCCCGAGAGCCACTTCAATAAGTGTGATGTCCGCGCCGGATTGGTTGATGGCGGCTTCGACCCGTTCACGGACGTCCAGGGCCGGGTGGGGGCCCATCACTATAACGTGCCGGGCGCGGGCCAGTTTGAATTGGGACGCCATCGCTTCAGGAGACAGCAGCAAGTTCACGGGGAAGGCGACTCCAACCGTAAGCGCGGCGATCAGGCTGGATACCGCCTGGGGTACGAGCGGCAGCAGAATCGGCACGCCGTCCTTTTGGGCCACGCCCAGGGCTCTTAACGCCCGGCAGAGCGTTTCCACTTCCGTCAGCAGTTCGCCGTAGGTTTGCGTGACGGGCTGCTGATCGTTGGCATCGCGAAGGTAAACCAGGGCCGGGTGGTCCGGGTATTGCGCGGCCGTGCGGCGTAGTAGCGCCAGCGGGCTGGGGGCCTGTTCAAGCAATCCAGCAGCTTGGGCGTCATCGTGGGGTATTGCCTGGCTCATCGATACTCTCCCTTTGTTGTTGTGAAGGCCCGTTGTTTTAAGAATGGTGCGGGCTAGGTTTCGAGCGATTTTTTGATCACGTCCACCCATAAAGAAATCATGCGGAGGCGGTATTCGGGCCGTTTTCTCAACAGATCCGAAAAGGCCACGCCGCGAAGGAACTCGACGCTCAGGTCGGCCATCAACTGATAGTTTTTGTGTGTCTTCCAGTACTGGAGGACCTCGCCCACCACTCGGTCAAAGTCAAACCGGGCTGCTTTTTCTGCTTGATAGAGAGCGTCGCGCAGTTCTGCGTCGTTACGCGATATGGTCCAGAGCTCCATCTCGGCCAGATATGACGGCTCCGCCATGGTGTCGCTCAGGGCGATAAGCGCCTGCTCCAGATCTTTGGCGGGGTCGGCGCCGTTCAAAAACGACGAGGTGATCTGCTGTTCGTTCAGACGCACCAGTCTTTCGATCGTGGAGGCGAGTAGCTGCGCCCGGCTGGGGAAGTGGTGTAGCAGGGCGCCGCGACTGACACCGGCGCGTTTTTGTACCGCCACCGTGGTGGTCTTCGCCACGCCTTCGTTGATCAACAGCTCCACCGCCGCATCGGTGATGCGATCCCTCAGGGCACGAGAAGCGCGGTCGCGCGTCGAGTTATTCATTGAATTTGCACTCCGAAATCCAGGGTGATACTTTGCAGTCAGTCCTGACTGACTGTCAAGAGAACGCTAAGTCGTCGTATTGGAGAGAATCATGCTGGAATTAACAACTGTCCGGATTTCCCAGGACGAGAACAATCCAAGAATCGCCAGGTTGCTGCTTAACCGGCCGGAAAGGCTGAACGCGATTATCGATGAAACCGGCGATGATATCCGGCGGGCCGTTAGATGGGCGGAAGACAACGACGAAGTGCATGTCATCGTGGTTGAAGGCGCGGGCAAGGGGTTTTGTGGCGGCTACGATCTGGCGCAATACGCCGAACAGCAGCAAGAGCATCCGTGTCAGCAGGAGTCGAACCCCTGGGACCCAATGGTCGACTACGCGCACATGAAGCGGAATACCGAGGACTTCATGAGCCTCTGGCGTTCACGTAAACCGACCATCGCCAAGATTCATGGTGCGGCGGCGGCCGGCGGCAGTGACATCGCGCTCTGCTGCGATTTGATGATCATGGCTGAGAACGCACGCATCGGTTACATGCCTACCCGGGTTTGGGGCTGCCCGACCACCGCGATGTGGACCTACCGACTCGGCCCGATCCGCGCCAAGCAGATGATGTTCACCGGCGACCTGATTTCCGGCACGCAGGCCGGTGAGTGGGGGTTGGCCAACTATGTGGTGGCGGAAGGCGAGTTGGATGCGAAAACCATGGAGATCGCCGAGCGTATCGCCGCTGTGCCGAGCAGTCATCTTCAGATGCACAAACTGGTGGTCAATCAGGTCATGCTGAACATGGGGCTGGAACAGACCCAAATGCTGGCCACCGTGTTCGATGGCATCACGCGGCACAATCCGGAAGGCCTCTGGTTCCGTCGTTACGCCCAAGCCGAGGGGTTCAAGGCGGCCATCGAATGGCGCGACAGCGGCCGCAACATTCCGGAAGGCGCTGAGGCTCGCCGGCAAATCGCTGAACTGGAGCAAAGACTGGCGGAGTTAAAAGGGCGGTAAGCAGGCCCATCACTGGTCGACGTTTTGTCTGCCGTTCACATTACGATCTTGGCTAACCAGCGCATGCCCAACGCCACACCCAGAACCACCAGCCCGGCCACCAGGCTGGTCACCAGCGCATGCCGCCGCCACATCCGTTCCACCTCCGGCCCGAACCGCTTCACCAACCACGCCAAGCCGTAGTAGCGGATGCCGCGCGCTATCAGTGCGGCCAGCACGAACAGGGCGATGGGGTAGCCGGACAGGCCGGCGGTGATCATCGCCACCTGGAACGGGATCGGCAGAATGCCCAGGGTGAGGATGGCGATGAAGCCGTACTGGTCGAAGAAGCCCTGGTAGGCCTGGTAGGCGCTCTGCATGCCCATGGTGTCGATGAACCAGGTGCCGACGGACTGGTAAAGCACCATGCCGACGCCGTAGCCGAGCAGCGAGGCGGCCAGGCAGCCGGCGGTGACGACCGTGGCGATGCGCCAGATGCGGTGGCGGTTGAGGGCCATCAGCGGAATCAGCACCAGCTCGATGGGCACCGGCACGATGATGGTCTCCAGAAAGGAGAAGAGCGCCAGCAGCCAGAGCATGTGCCGGGAGCCGTTGAGCCGTTCGAGCCAGCGTCGTGTGGCGGTGGAGGTGGCGGTCATGGGGTTGGGTGCTTATGCGGGATTGAATGCGAGGGTAAGGTTAGCATGACCGGGGCGGGGCCGTGCTTATGTCCTTGGCCCTGGGAAGCGAGCATGGTGTTGTTCATCATGGGGCCCTGGAAATCGGATTTGAGAGGTGAACAGCATGCAAGGACTGGCGGATCGGGCCCGGGAGTTGGGCAAGCTTCTACAACAGCGGCGGTTCTCCGTGGTCACGGCGGAGTCCTGCACCGGTGGCGGCATCGCCCGGCTGCTCACCGACGAGCCGGGGGCCTCGAGTTGGTTCGAGCGCGGTTTCGTGACCTATTCCAATTTGTCCAAGGAAGAGATGCTGGGCGTACCGCGTGCTCTACTGGAAGCCCATGGCGCGGTCAGCGAAGAGGTGGTGCTGGCCATGGCACGCGGGGCTTTGGCGTATTCCAACGGCGACGTCAGCGTGTCGGTCAGCGGCGTGGCCGGCCCGGACGGCGGCACGGACGAGAAACCGGTGGGCACGGTGTGGATCGGCTGGGGCCTCGGCGAGGGCGTTACCGAAGCCCAGCACTTTCTGTTCCCCGGCGACCGCGACGAAGTGCGTAACCGCAGCATGCTGGCGGCCATGGCGGGGCTGATCGAACGGTTGCGCGCTTAAAAGCCGTAGCGGGCACTCAGCGCGAAGGACCGGCCCGGTTCCAACAGGGTGTCCACGGTGGCGAACTCCTGGCCGTAGCTGGCGCGGTCGGTGTAATCCTCGTCGCCGACATTGTCCACGGAAAGACGCAGCGACAGATTGCGCGTCGCCTGATAATCCGCGTAGACATCCACCACTGTATAGCCCTCCTGCTCGTTGCCGACGTCTTCCAGGGCGTCGTTGTCCAAGGTGATTTCGGCGCTCATGCCCAGTTCCAGGGGCAGGGCGGGGAAAGTCAAAGCGCCGCTGACCGTAACGATCTCACCCAGTGGCGCGGTGAAATAGTTGCCATCGAAGGAGGTAGCCGGCTCGCCGTCTTTTTCCGATTCGATGTTGGCGTATTTTACTGACACTTCGCCGCGCTGGCCGGTGTAACCGAGAGACAGGTCATAGCCCTCGATATCGAAGTCGGCGACTTCGTTGGGGCCGACGCTGAAGGACGGCACCCGGCCGTTGCTGATGCGTGTCTCGAACCGGTTGGCCTCGGCAAAGAAGCCGTTCCAGTTGGCCTTGCCGCCAAAGGTGTGGTTATAGGCTTCCACCGGCTTCTGATCGCCGTAGTCCCAGGCGCCATTGAGAATGAAGTTCTCGGCCAGCGCGGTGCCACCCCAGACGTCCGCGTAACCGGCGTTGAAAGAAAGATGGTCGTTGACGAAGAATTCCGCGAAGACGTTGCTGCTGACGCCGGAATCATCGTGCTCCGAATCGTCGGTGCCGGTGAAGTCCTGTTGGTCGTAGCGCACGCCGTAGGTGAGATCCAGTTTATCGCCGATCGGTTGACGCACCTGCAGGAAAGCGCCGGTGTTCTGCGCGTTTTCTTCCAGGTCCGGGTCGCCTTCGAAACGGAAGAGGGCGCTGTCGTCATAGTAATCGATACCGGTGGAGACGCTCGCCATCCGGGTATGGAATACGTTTTTCAGCGTCGCTGAGAGGCTTTCGGTGATGCCGGTGTAAACAATGGTGGTGTCCGGCGCGCTAAGCGGGATTTCCCGGGTTTCCAGTTCGGTTTCGTTGTGCGCGAGCGTCACTTTCGGGTTCCAGTAACCCTCGCCGGTGTCCCGGCTATAGTTGAAAACGGTGTTGTTCCGGGTCAGGTCATAGATGCGCGAGTCCGGTACCGGGCGGCCGCCGTCCAGGCCGGCGAAGTTGGCGCGGTAGGGGCGGGTGGCCTCGTCGTTGACGGCTTCATGGCTCAGTTCGAAACGGCTGGGGCCGTCGCCCTGGTAGGCCAGCTTCGCCAGGCCACTGAGCAGTGCCGGCGCGGTGAACGGCGCGGTGTCGCCGTTGCCGTCTTGGTAGTCGTTGCCGTCGGTGTGTTTCACATAGCCCAGCGCCTCAAAGCCGTTGGCGCGGCCGAACACGGAGCCGGCGGTGGTGACGGCGTCGCCGTTGCTGGCGTAGCGGCCGTCCAGGAAGCCGCCCATGGGGTCGCCAGGGGCGAGCAGGTCACCGACATCCACGGTCTCGTACGCCAGGCTGCCCCCCAGAGCGCCGGGGCCGTCATCGGCGGCGGCCACGCCAGCGGAAGCGCGGGTGGCTTTCAATAGGGAAGGGTCGATCAGGTTGGTGGCGTTGTGGTGGAACACCTTGTTGTTCTGGCGGGCGCCGTCCACCGTGACCAGCATGGCGGTTTCTTCCACGCCGCGCACATAGACCTTCTGGTTAACCGGAATGGAGCCGCCCACGGCCACCGAGGACTCCTTCTTGAAAAGGTCCTTCATATCCTGCGGTTGCAGGGCTTCGATGGTGTCACGGCCATAGCTCAGGCTGTTCTGAACGCTGTACTGGGTGGGCGCGGTGACCGACACCGGCGCAAGCCGGCCGGTGCTTCCCGCCCGGGCGTCGCGCAGCACATAGGCGCCGTCACGTTCGCGGTCCGCCACCAGGCCGGTGCCGGCCAGAATCCGGGCCAGGGCCTGGTCCGGGGTGAAGCTGCCGCTTACACCCTGGCTTTGTTTGTCCGCCGCCAATTGCAGATTGCCAGCGATCAGGCTGCCGGAGGTCTGCGCGAAGCGCGTCAGCACGGTGTTGAGTGGTCCGGCGGGGATGTTGTACTGCTGTTGCCCGGCCTCGGCCTCGTCGGCCTGGGCGCTGCTGCTCAGGAACGGCAGGGGCGCCAGCCCCAGGGCGAGGCCCATGGCCAGCGCGCGCAGGCGATTGCTTGTATAGAACACGGTGTCTCCTGTTGGCGTTGTTTACTAGGAGATCGAACAGGCGCCTGGAAAGCGGAAAATTATTTTTCCTTTTTCTCAACCCGGCCCCCGGCGGGCCGGATTTCAGTCCACCACGGCAGGGGCCGGGACACCTGGATAGGCAGTACTTTTTCCAGCAAGGAAAGGGTGTGCGCCGGCCGGGTCAGAGAGTACCCCCCGAACACGCGCAGCCCGGCCACTTCCGGTGCCACATTGATGTAACCGTGCTGGTAGCGGTTGAGTTCGTCGAGGAGATCGGCCAGGCGAATGTCGTCGGCGATCAGTACCCCTTTGTGCCAGGCTTGCCGGGCCGGGTCGGCGGCCTCCGGTGGCTGAATGGCGGTGCTCGAAAAGCGGGTCTGTTGCCCGGCGGGCACGGTTTGCGTGCCATTGCTGCTGTTGGTGATGGCCACTCGGCCCTGATAGACCGCGACCAGCGTGGTGTTGTCCTCGCTTCGAACGGTGAAGCGGGTGCCCAGCGGGCGCGCCTGGCCATGCGCGGTGGAGACGGTAAGAGGTCGCTCATCCGGAGCGGTCGTCAGCAGAATTTCACCGGTGATCAGATCAATACGCCGGCCTTCCGCGTTGAAGGCGGTATTAATAGCGGTGTTGGTATTCAGCCAGAGCCGGCTGCCGTCCGGCAGGGCGAGCTCACGGATTTCACCGGTGCCGGTGCGGTGGTTCGCGCCCCAGGCGGCCACCACCTTGGGCAGTGGGGTGGCACGCCAGGCCGTCCAGCCAAGACCACCCGCGCCCAGCAGCAGTGCCATGCCTTTGATCATGCCACGCCGGTCGAGGCGCCTTTGGCGGGTGCGGGCCAGCGTCGCCTGGGCATGGTCGGGATCGTCGCCGCAGGCGGCGTTGAACTGCTGTTCCACGCGCTCCACCATTTGCCAGCCGCGGTGGTGCTCCGGGCTGACTTCCAGCCAGCGCCGCCAACGGCGGACGTCGGCCTTTGACGCCTCCCCGGAGCGCAACAGCGCGAACCACTCGGCGGCATCGGCCAGGACCTGGTGGCTTGGGGTCCGGTTCATGCGGGATCATCCAGGCCCAGCCGAGACTGCAGACGCAGGCAGGCGAGCATGGCGCGGGACAGGTAATTGCGAACGGTGCGATCGGACACCCCCAGATCGGCGGCCACCTCCTTGGCGGTCCTGCCGTGCACCATGGACTGAATAAACGCCTCGGCCACCGGGGCCGGTAACCGTTTCAGCATGGCGTCCACCGCCACCAGCGCTTGCAGCGCGGCGGTCTGCCGTTCCGCGGAGGGCGCGGCGTCGTGGGGGCGGTTAGCCAGGGTTTCCAGCCAGGCCCGCTCCACCTCGCGGCGGCGCCAGAGGTCCACGCACAGGCCCCGCGCCATGCGGCTCAGATAAGCCCGGGCGCCGTGGTGATCAAGCGGGCGGGGTGAGACCAGCAGGCGCACGAAGGCGTCGTGGGCGAGATCCGCCGCGTCGTCGGTGTTACCCAAGCGTCGCCGCAGCACGCCGTGCAGCCAGCCGTGATACTCGGCATAAAGCGTATTTACGGACAGTGACTGTGGTCTTCCCCCGGACATGGTCCGCCCCCGAACGGTGAAACGCAGAATGGTTTGGACTATAGGTGAGAATGAATATCATTACAACTTCGGTGAGGAGACCGGCTCCCGCGGAGCGCTGTCCCTGGAGGGCTTATTTGTTACGCGGGCGGGACGTGTATCATGGCCCCCATCGTCAGGCACTGAGCAGGGGTTGCACCCTGAACAAACACTGCCCATAATGCTGTCCAGAAAGACAGTGCTGGCCATCGGGTCAGTTTCTGTGCCAATGGATGGAATCGGAGAGGGGTTCACAAATGAGCGACAAGAGTAAAGCACTGTCGGCGGCGCTGTCTCAGATCGAGCGCCAGTTCGGTAAAGGTTCGGTGATGCGCATGGGCGACCAGAAGCGCGAGCGCATTCCCGCCATTTCCACCGGCTCCCTGGGGCTGGATATCGCCCTGGGCATCGGCGGCCTGCCGAAAGGTCGGATCGTCGAGATCTATGGCCCGGAGTCCTCCGGTAAAACCACGCTCACCCTGAGCGTGATCGCCCAGGCGCAGAAGCAGGGCGCCACCTGTGCGTTTGTGGACGCCGAACACGCCCTGGACCCGGATTATGCTGAAAAGCTCGGCGTTAACGTGGACGATCTGCTGGTCTCCCAGCCGGACACCGGTGAGCAGGCCCTGGAAATCACCGACATGCTGGTGCGTTCCGGCGCCGTCAACGTGGTGATCGTGGATTCCGTGGCGGCGCTGGTGCCGAAAGCGGAAATCGAAGGCGAGATGGGCGACGCCCACGTCGGCCTGCAGGCCCGCCTGATGAGCCAGGCGCTGCGTAAGATCACCGGCAACGTGAAGAACGCCAACTGCCTGGTGATGTTCGTTAACCAGATCCGCATGAAGATCGGTGTGATGTTCGGCAACCCGGAAACCACCACCGGCGGTAACGCCCTCAAGTTCTACTCCTCCGTGCGCCTGGACATCCGCCGTATCGGCGCGGTGAAGCAGGGCGACGAGGTCACCGGTAACGAAACCCGGGTGAAAGTGGTCAAGAACAAGGTGGCGCCGCCGTTCAAACAGGCGGAATTCCAGATTCTCTACGGCCAGGGCATCAACCAGTTGGGCGAAGTGCTGGACCTGGGCGTTCAGCAGGGCCTGGTGGACAAGTCCGGCGCCTGGTACGCCTACCAGGGCGACAAGATCGGCCAGGGCAAGCAGAACGCCTGTGAGTACCTGTCCGAGCATCCGGACGTGGCCCAGGCCATCGAAAAGGAAATCCGCGCCCGCCTGCTTAACGTGGTGACGCCGGCGAAGGAAGAAGCAGCGGTCGCCGAGGGCGACGAGCAGCAAGACGCCAAGGATGACTGAACGGCGCCGGCGACAGCGGGGCCCTGAAGACGGCCCCGCCGATCCCGCGGAGTTACGCCAGTACGCGGTAAAAATGCTGGCGCGCCGGGACCACGGCCGCGCGGAGTTGCGCGTCAAGATGGCGCGCAAGTTCGGTGACGGCGAAGAGCTGGACGCGGCGCTGGACTGGTGCCAGGAACATGATTTTCTGAATGACCGGCGCTTTGCCGGTTTTTTTGTGCGTTCGCGCATTGAACGCGGGCAGGGCCCGTTGCGTATCCGCTCCGAGCTTCAGCAGCGCGGTCTCCCGGAAGCGATGGTCAAGGAAGCCCTGCAAGAGGCGGAGTGTGACTGGTTCGCCCTGGCCCGCGAGACCCACGCCCGGCGCTTTCGCCAGCCGCCGGCGGACCGCAAGGAAAAGGCCCGCCAGCTGCGTTTCCTGCAGTCCCGGGGGTTCGATGCGGAGCAGAGCTTCAACGCGTTGGATCTGGCCGGAGAAGAAGACCTCGACTGATTCGTTCCGGGTCGCCGCTTTATTCCCCCGCCGGACAGGTCATAATGCTTTCCCTTTTTGACAGTTAACGGGGCTTCGACGTGGAATACCTGAGCGACCCTTGGCTGGTGGCGGCCTTGCTGGGTTCCGGCGTGATCGCCGGTTTTATCAATACCCTGGCCGGCGGTGGCGGCCTGCTGATTCTGCCGCTGCTGATGCTGACCGGCATGGGGCCGGCGCTGGCCAACGGCACCATGCGCGTGGGCGTGTTGATCCAATGCCTGGAGGGCGCCCGCCAGTTTCATCGTCACGGCTCCATGCCCACGGCGGCGTTGCCGGGGATCATGGTGCCGACGCTGGCCGGTGCCTTGCTGGGGACGCTGGCCGCGTCCTTCCTGCCGACCACCGTTCTTGAGCCGGTGCTGCTGACTACTCTGGTGGTGATGGCGGTGGTGATGGTGCTGAAACCGTCCACCCTGGTGGCCGGCCCGGACGAGGCGCCGCGGGCTTTGGCCAGCACGCCGGCGGCCTGGGTCGGGTTGTTCGTGACCGGCGCCTACGGCGGCTTTGCCCAGGCCGGGGTCGGCTTCCTGCTGATCGCGGTGCTGGCGGGCCAGCTCCGTTACGATCTGGTGCGCACCAACGGCTTGAAGCTGGCGATCACCGCCGGCTTCACGATTCTCGCCCTGGGTATTTTCGTGTGGCGGGACCAGGTGGCGTGGGCGCCGGGCCTGCTGGTCGCCGCCGGCACCCTGTTGGGCGTGCGGCTGGGCGTGGGCTTCGCCCACAAGGTGTCCCAGCGTGTGCTGAAGTGGATCCTGCTGGTGATGGTGGTGACGGTCTGCGCGGCGGCGGCGCTCAAGTAAGTGGCGCGCCGCTTCGGCGCGCCTTCCCCATCGCAACCGCCCTTTGACAACGCTATACTTTGCTCCCCATTTCCCTGTCTAAAGTAGTTGCTTGCGTATGAAGAGCGCTGAGATTCGCCAGGCCTTTCTCGATTACTTCGCCCGCCAGGGGCACGCCGTGGTGGCGTCGTCCTCGCTGGTGCCGGAGAACGATCCTACCCTGCTGTTCACCAACGCGGGGATGAACCAGTTCAAGGATGTGTTCCTCGGCCGCGACAAGCGCGATTACAGCCGCGCCACCAGCTCGCAGCGCTGCGTGCGCGCCGGCGGCAAGCATAATGACCTGGAAAACGTGGGCTATACCGCCCGCCACCACACCTTCTTCGAGATGCTGGGCAACTTCAGCTTCGGCGATTACTTCAAGCGTGACGCCATTCGCTTCGCCTGGGAATTCCTCACCGGTGAGCTGGGCCTGCCGGCGGAGAAACTGTGGGTGACGGTGCACGTGTCCGACGACGAGGCGGCGGACATCTGGCTCAAGGAAATGGGCGTCAGCGCCGAGCGCTTCTCGCGTCTGGACGAGGACAACTTCTGGCAGATGGGCGATACCGGCCCCTGCGGCCCCAGCTCCGAGATCTTCTACGACCACGGCGCCGACGTGCCCGGCGGCCCGCCGGGTTCCGAGGACGGCGACCTGGACCGCTACATCGAGATCTGGAACCTGGTGTTCATGCAGTACGACCGCCAGGACGACGGCGAATTGAAGCCGCTGCCCAAGCCCAGTGTGGACACCGGCATGGGCCTGGAGCGCATCGCCGCGGTGCAGCAGGGCGTGCATTCCAACTATGAGATCGACCTGTTCCAGGCGCTGCTCCAGGCCGCCGCCCGGGCCACCGGCTGCGACGACCTGGAAAACAAAAGCCTGCGGGTGATCGCCGACCACATCCGCTCGGCGAGCTTTTTGATCACCGACGGGGTGGTGCCCTCCAACGAGGGCCGTGGCTACGTGCTGCGCCGCATCATCCGCCGCGCCCTGCGCCACGGCCACCAGCTGGGCCAGGAAAAGCCGTTCTTCCATACCCTGGTGGCGGCGCTGGTGGAGCAGATGGGCGACGCCTATCCCGAGCTGCGCCGCGAGCAGGCTCGCGTCGAGAAAGCCCTGCTGGCCGAGGAAGAGCAGTTCGGCCGCACCCTGGCCGCCGGCATGAAAGTGCTGGAAGGGGCCATGGCCGACCTGCAGGGCGACGAGCTGCCCGGCCGGGTGGTGTTCTCCCTGTACGATACCCACGGCTTCCCGCCGGATCTGACCGCCGACGTGGCCCGCGAGCGCGGCCTGTCCGTGGACATGGAGGGCTTCGACCAGGAAATGCAGGCGCAACGTGAGCGCGCCCGGGGCGCCGGTGCCTTCGCCAACGACTACAGCGACCGGCTCAACATCGAGGCGGTCACCGACTTCTCCGGCTACGAGAAACACCAGGACCAGGCCGAGGTGGAGGGTCTGTACCGCGATGGCGCCGCCGTGGACAGCCTGGAAGCCGGCGAAACCGGTATGGTGCTGCTCAAGCGCACGCCGTTCTACGCCGAATCCGGTGGCCAGGTGGGCGACCGGGGCGTGCTCGCCGGCGGCGAAGCCCGTTTCAATGTGGAAGACACCCGCAAGCGCGGCCAGGCCCACATCCATGTGGGTACGGTCAGCACCGGCGCCCTGAACGTCGGCGACAAGGTGGACGCCTACGTGGATGTGGAACGCCGCCGCGCCATTATGCGTCACCACTCCGCCACCCATCTGTTGCACGCTGCTCTGCGCCGTGTGCTGGGCGACCACGTGCAGCAGAAAGGCTCGTTGGTGGCGCCGGACTACCTGCGCTTCGATTTCGCCCACGGCGAAGCCCTGAGCGCCGAGCAGCGCGAGGAGATCGAAACCCTGGTCAACCGGCAGATTCTGGAGAACGCGGCGGTGACCACCGAGCTGATGGACATGGAAGCGGCCAAGGACGCCGGCGCCATGGCCCTGTTCGGCGAGAAATACGACAGCGAAGTGCGGGTGCTGACCATGGGCCGCGACGGCTTCTCCAAGGAGCTGTGCGGCGGTACCCATGTGCAGCGCACCGGCGACATCGGGCTGTTCAAGATCACCCTGGAGACCTCCGCCGCCGCCGGCGTGCGCCGCATCGAAGCGGTCACCGGTGAGTACGCCCTGGCGCGGGTACGTCAGCAGGAGCAGGCGCTGGGGGAGATCGCCGCGACCCTGAGAAGCGGGCCGGAGCAGGCCGCCGAGCGGGTAATGGCCCAGACCCGCCGGGTGCGGGAGATGGAAAAAGAGATTGAGCGGCTCAAGCAGAAACTGGCATCCGGCGCCGGCGGCGATCTCACCGCCGATGCCCGTGACATGCAGGGCGTGAAAGTCCTGGCCACCCGCGTCGACGGCGCCGATGCCAAGACGCTGCGCGTCACCATGGACAAGGTGAAGGACAAGCTGGGCTCCGGCGTGATTCTGCTGGCCGCCGCCGACGGCGATAAAGTGTCGCTGGTAGCCGGTGTCACCAAGGATCTCACCGACCGGGTCAAGGCCGGTGATTTGATGAAACACGTTGCCGGGCAGGTCGGGGGCAAAGGCGGCGGCCGGCCGGATATGGCCCAGGGCGGGGGTACCGACGCGGCGGCGTTGCCGGCGGCTTTGGAAAGCGCTTATCAATGGGTGGCGGAGCAGCTCTGACCACCCTCACATGAAAATCAGGGGCGCAAATGCTATGCTTGCGCGCCTCTTTTGGCAGAAACCAAGTCACTATGGCTCTTATCGTCCAGAAATACGGCGGCACCTCGGTAGGCACCGTCGAACGCATTCAGGCCGTCGCCGAACGGGTGGCGCGCTTCCGGGAACGTGGTGATCAGGTGGTCGTGGTGGTCTCCGCCATGAGCGGTGAAACCAACCGCCTGATCGAACTGGCCAACGGCGTGCACGACAACCCGCCGGCACGGGAAATGGACGTGCTGGTCTCCACCGGCGAGCAGGTCACCATCGCGCTGCTGTCCATGGCGCTGCAGAAGCTCAACGTGGGCGCCCGTTCCTACACCGGCGGCCAGGTCGCCATCCGCACCGACAACACCCACTCCAAGGCCCGCATTGAAGAGATCGACGACGCGAAGATGCGTGCCGATCTGGACGCCGGCCGGGTGTGCGTGGTGGCCGGCTTCCAGGGCATCGACCAGGACGGCAACATCACCACCCTGGGCCGGGGCGGCTCCGACACCACCGCGGTGGCCCTGGCGGCGGCACTGAAAGCCGACGAGTGCCAGATCTACACCGACGTGGACGGGGTTTACACCACCGACCCGCGGGTGGTCGACACCGCCCGCCGTCTGGACAGCATTACCTTCGAGGAAATGCTGGAAATGGCCAGCCTGGGTTCCAAGGTGTTGCAGATCCGTTCGGTGGAATTCGCCGGCAAATACAACGTGCCATTGCGCGTACTGTCCAGTTTTCAAGAGGGCCCGGGCACCCTCATTACCGTCGACGACGAGGTGGATATGGAAAAGCCGGTTATCTCTGGCATCGCTTTTACCCGTGACGAAGCAAAGATCACCGTACGCGGCGCGCCGGATACCCCGGGCATTGCCTTCAAGATTCTCGGACCGGTCAGCGACGCCAACATTGAAGTGGACATGATCGTGCAGAACGTGGGCGCCGACGGCGCCACCGATTTCACTTTCACGGTGCACCGCAACGATTTCGCCAAAGCCAAGGAAGCCCTCAAGCAGGCCGCCGAGGAACTGGGCAACCCGGAAATCATCGGTGACGACAAGATCGCCAAGATCTCTCTGGTGGGTGTCGGCATGCGTTCCCACGCCGGCGTGGCGAGCAAGATGTTCCAGACGCTGGCCGCCGAAGGCGTGAACATCACCATGATCTCCACCTCCGAGATTAAAGTCTCCGTGGTGGTCGCCGAAAAATACCTGGAATTGGCGGTGCGCGCTCTGCATCAGGCGTTCGAACTGGACCAGCCGGCGGCGTGATGCCATGACCCGCCCGGTGATTGCATTCAGCGGGCGGGCGTGGCTAGTCTCTAGGGAGACTTTCGTAATTTGATGCGGCATAATGCCGGCCTCGCTCACCAGGGAGCCGGGCCGTCCGCATGATGGAACACAAGGATGACGGGTCCGCTCATACTTGATGTGCGGGAACGCGCTCACTGAACAATCTGATGGACCCAGGAGGGATTTTCCATGCTGATACTTACGCGTCGCGTCGGCGAGACGTTGATGGTCGGCGACGATGTCACCGTCACCGTGCTTGGCGTCAAAGGCAACCAGGTCCG
>DGNT01000184.1:2656-4146 GCA_002389055.1 Alcanivorax sp. UBA4485 | reverse complement strand
TCCAGGCCGGCCACGTAGAACGGCGGCGTGGGCAGGCCGGCGCCCTTCCACAGTTGTTTGGTGCGCACCTTGTCCATGCCGATGGCGGACGCCATCACGCCGGAGCCGGTGTACGGCAGTTTCAGGTGCTCCAGCAGCCCCTGGATCACGCCGTCTTCGCCGCCCCGCCCGTGCAGGGCGATAAAGGCCACGTCGAAACCCTTGAGGGTGTCCACGCCGCGCTCCGCCGGATCCACCAGCTCGGCAATCAGCCCCAGCTGACGCAGCGCCTGGTGCACCGCCGCGCCGCTCTTCAGGGACACGGAGCGCTCCGCGGAATCGCCGCCGGCGAGCACCGCCACCCGGCCGATGCGGGCCAGGCGCTGTTTCATTTCGCTGGTCAGCGCCATGCCGGGCGCCTTGCCGTTATCGACCATGGGCGCCTCCGTTGCCGTCGGTGGGTTCGATGCGCGCCGCCAGCTCCCGGGCGATACCGCCCACGTTACCGGCGCCCTGGGTGACCAGCAGATCACCGTCCTGCAGCACGTTGGCGAGCAGCTCGGGCAGCTTGGCCGGGTCGTCCACGAACACCGGCTCCACCCGGGCGCGCTGGCGCAGGCTGCGCATCAAGGCTCGGGTGTCGGCGCCGGGGATCGCGTCCTCGCCGGCGCTGTAGACTTCCAGCATCAGCAGTTGATCGACGCCGCCGAGCACATCCACGAAGTCCTCATAGAGGTCGCGGGTGCGGGTATAGCGGTGCGGCTGGAACAGCATCACCAGCCGGCGGCCGGGCCAGCCGTCGCGGATCGCCGCGATGGTGGCGGCCACTTCGCGGGGGTGGTGGCCGTAGTCGTCCACCAGGGTGGCGCTGCCGCCGTCGGCGCAGGGGTATTCGCCGAGCACGTCGAAGCGGCGCCCTACCCCGGTGAAGCCGTTCAGGCCACGCACGATGGCGTCGTCCTCGGCGCCTTCGTCGGCGGCCACGGCGATCGCCGCCAGGGCGTTCAGCACGTTATGGCGGCCCGGCATATTGAGGGTGATCTCCAGCGGCTCGCCCTCGGTGCGCACCACCCGGAAGGCGGTGCTCATGCCGTTCTGGCGCACGTTCTCGGCGCGCAGGTCGGCGTCGTCGCTGAAGCCGTAGCGGATCACCTGGCGGTTGACCCGGGGCAGCAGTTTGCGCACCACCGGGTCGTCGACGCACAGCACCGCCACGCCGTAGAACGGCAGGTTGTGCAGGAACTCGATAAAGGTGTTTTCCAGCCGCGCGAAGTCACCGCCGTAGGTGTGCATGTGGTCGGCGTCGATGTTGGTGACGATGGCGCTCATCGGCTGCAAGTGCAGGAAGCTGGCGTCGGACTCGTCCGCTTCGGCGACCAGATAGCGGCTCTGGCCGAGGCGCGCGTTGGTGCCCGCGCTGTTCAAGCGGCCGCCGATCACGAAAGTGGGATCCAGCCCGGCTTCGCCGAGAATCGCCGCCACCATGGAAGTGGTGGTGGTCTTGCCGTGGG
>DGNT01000184.1:0-2453 GCA_002389055.1 Alcanivorax sp. UBA4485 | reverse complement strand
TGGTTGGCCAGGACTTCGGCGACCCCGCACATGCCGGCGCCGCCGATACCCACGAAGTGGATACCGCGAATTCGCCGCATTTCAGGCACGGTATGTTTAATCGCCATGGGCGACCTCCTCGCATAGTTTCGCCACCCGGGCGGCGCTGTCCGGCACCGCCAGCTGGCGGGCACGCCCGGCGATCTGCGCCAGGGCGTCCCGTTCCGTCATTCCGGCCAGGCTGCGCGCCAGGGCACCGGCGTTCATCTCCGCTTGCGGCAGCATCAGCGCGGCGCCGCGATCCACCAGCCAGCGGGCGTTCAGCGTCTGGTGGTCGTCCACCGCGCTGGGCAGCGGCACGAACAGCGCGGCCACCCCGGCGGCGGCCACTTCCGCCACCGTCAGGGCGCCGGCGCGGCACACCACCAGATCGGCCCAGGCGTAGGCCTCGGCCATGTCATCGATAAATTCACTGACCAGGGCGTCCAGGCCCAGGGCCTTGTAGACCGGCTCCGCTTCCCCGGTGCGGCCGGCGCCGCACTGGTGGCGCACCTGCAGCTGGGCGCCCAGGGACGCCAGCAGCAGCTCCGGCAGGTCCTGGTTCAGGGCCAGGGCGCCCTGGCTGCCGCCCAGCACCAGAATCCGCAGCGGCCCCTGGCGCACGCCGTAGCGCTCCGCCGGGTCGGGCAGCTCGGCGATTTCGCGGCGCACCGGGTTGCCCACCCAGATGCCGCCGGGCAGCGCGCCTTCGAACCCTTCCAGGGTTTCGGTGGCGAAACGGGACAGCATGCGGTTGGTGAGCCCGGGCGCCGCGTTCTGCTCGTGGATCACCAGCGGCACGCGGCACAGTTTGGCGGCCAGGCCGCCGGGGGCGCTGACAAAACCACCGAAGCCCACCGCCAGCACCGGGCGCTCGCGGCGGATCACCGCCACCGCCTGCCACAGCGCGCGCAGCAGCTGCAGCGGGCCGAGCAGCTTGCGTTTCACGCCACCGCCGCGCAGTCGGCCCACGGCCAGGCTGACGATCTCGAAGCCGTGGCGTTCCACCAGCCGGGTTTCCATGCCGCCCTCGGCGCCCAGCCACAGCACCCGGTAGCCGGCGTCCTGCAGTTGCCGGGCCACCGCCAGGGCGGGGAACACGTGGCCGCCGGTACCGCCGGCCATGATCAATACCGTGGCGCTCATCGTTTGCTCCTCCCGCGTGCCTGCAGCCGCGATTGCTCGGTGCTGGCGCGCAGTACCAGCGCGATCATCACCGAACAGATCAGCAGCGAGGAGCCGCCGTAACTTACGAACGGCAGCGTCAGTCCCTTGGTGGGCAAAACACCCATGTTCACACCCACATTGATGAACGCCTGGGCGGACAGCACCAGCGCGGTGCCGTACACCAGATAGGCGTGGTAAAGAAAACCGCGCTGCTCCAGGCCGCGTCCGATCACGAACAGACGCCAGCCGAGCACCGCGAAGCCGACGATCATCGCCAGGGTGCCGATCAGGCCCCATTCCTCGGCGAGCACCGCGAATACGAAATCGGTATGCGCTTCGGGCAGGTAGAACAGCTTCTGCACGCTGTTGCCCAGGCCCACGCCCAGCCAGTGGCCGCGCCCGAAGGCGATCAGGCTCTGGGTGAGCTGGTAGCCGGCGCCGTACTGGTCGGCCCAGGGGTCGGTGAAGCTCATCAGACGCGCCACCCGGTAGGGCTCCGCCAGCGCCACCACCGCGCCCAGGGCCACCACGGCGAGCCCGATGATCAGGAAGCGCAGGGTCGGCACGCCGGCCAGGAACAGCATGCCCATGGCGGCGATGCCCAACACCACCACGGCACCGAAGTCCGGCTGCAGCAGCAGCATGAAGGTGAGCGCGGCGAGCACGCCCAGCGGCAGCAGGAAGGCCTTCCAGCCGCTTTCCAGGGCCGCCTTGTGCTGGGCGATGTAGCCGGCCAGGTAGAGCACGAAGCACAGCTTGACGATTTCCGAGGCCTGAATGGTCAAGCCCGGCAATGCGATCCAGCGGGTGGAGCCGTTCACCTCCCGGCCGAGGCCGGGGATGAACACCATCACCAGCGCCACCAGCGCCACCGGCAGCATGGCGAAGCGCAGTTTTTCCAGCAGGGTGAGCGGCACGCAGCAGTACACGAACACGCCCAGACCGACGCTGGCCAGCAGATAGATGCCGTGGCGCAGGCCGTAGTGGAAGGGGCTGTCCAGGCGGGTTTCGGCGATCTGCAGGGACGCGGAGGTGACGATCACCAGGCCGGCCAGGGCCAGCAGCGCCACGGTCCACAGCAGCGGGCGGTCGAGGCCCGGATCGCGCACGTCCACCAGTGCACTAGCCATGGGTCACCTCCCGGGCACGGGCGGAGAAGTCGTCGCCACGGGCCACGTAGCTTTCGTACATGTCGAAGGAGGCGCACGCCGGTGACAGCAGCACGGCGTCGCCGGGCTGCGCCAGCTGCGCGGCGCGCTTGACCGCCG
>DGNT01000134.1 GCA_002389055.1 Alcanivorax sp. UBA4485 | reverse complement strand
AGATGGAAAAGACCCTGTCCGCCGAAGAGCGGGAAAAACTGCAGGGTCTCGGCAGCCTGGAAAAGATCCTCGAGGAGCTGAAAAAGCGCCTGGAAGAGCAGGAAAAGCGCCACCAGGGCGGTAACAAGTGGGTCGGCACCGGCGGCACCAGCCCGTTCGGCGGCTACGGCGAGAACCCGGAAGGGGTGCGCATGACCGGCCCGTCGCGCAACAAGAGCGCGGTGAAGGTCTGGGAGAAGCGGGAATTCCGCAACCTGGACGACTCCGTGGAGCTGGGCATCCGCAACATCAAGCTGGCGTTGCGCCGGCTGCGCCAGTTCGCCCGTACCGGACGCGACGAAGAGCTGGATATGGACGACACCATCCGCTCCACCGCGCGCAACGCCGGCCTGCTCGACATCAAAATGCGCCCGGAACGCGAGAACCGCGTTAAAGTGCTGCTGTTCTTCGATATCGGCGGGTCCATGGACCCCTATATCAAGCTCTGCGAGGAACTGTTCTCCGCCGCCCGGCTGGAGTTCAAGCACCTGGAGTACTTCTACTTCCACAACTTCGTCTACGAGTACGTGTGGAAGGACAACCGGCGGCGCTGGGACGAGAAGTTTTCCACCTGGGACGTGCTGCACAAGTACGGCAGCGACTACAAGGTGATCTTCATCGGCGACGCCGCCATGAGCCCCTACGAAGTGAACTCGGTGGGCGGTTCCGTGGAGCACTGGAACGACGAGCCCGGCGCGGTCTGGTTCCAGCGCATCAAGGAAACCTACGAGAAGGTGGTGTGGATCAACCCGGAGCCGGAAAAGGCCTGGCAGATGACCACCTCCACGCAGTGGATCAAGCAGCTCAACGACCACCACATGTACCCGCTCACCCTGGACGGGATCGAGCGGGCGATGCGTTACTTGAGCAAATAAGAGCTAAGTAACCAGGTCCGTCAGTCTTTCTTCAAAAAGCTGTCGATCATGTCCATCGGCAGCGGGAAGACCACCGTGGTGGTGCGGTCATTGGCCACCTCGGTGAGGGTCTGCAAATAGCGCAGCTGCAGGGCCTGGGGCTGCGCTGACAGGGTGCGCGCCGCGTCCAGCAGCACCTCGGACGCTTCTTTTTCGCCGTTGGCGTGGATCACCTTGGCGCGCCGTACCCGTTCCGCTTCCGCCTGGCGGGCGATCACCCGCACCATGTCCTCGTCCAGGTCCACGTGCTTGATTTCCACGTTGGTCACCTTGATGCCCCAGGGGTCGGTCTGCTCATCCAGGATTTCCTGAATGTCCCGGTTCAGTTCGTCCCGGGAGGCCAGCATTTCGTCCAGCTCATGCTTGCCCAGCACCGAACGCAGGGTGGTTTGCGAGAGCTGGCTGGTGGCGTCGTAGAAATCCTCCACGTTGATCACCGCCCGTTCCGGGTCGACCACGCGGAAGTAGAGCACCGCGTTGACCTTCACCGACACATTGTCGCGGGAGATCACGTCCTGGCTGGGCACGTCCAGCACCCGCACCCGCAGGTCCACCTTCACCATCTGTTGAATCACCGGGATCACCAGAATCAGCCCCGGCCCCTTTACCTTGTGATAGCGGCCCAGCATGAAGATCACGCCGCGCTCGTACTCACGGAGAATGCGGAACATGCTGACCACGAAGCCGACGACCAGAATCGCCAGCGCAATCCAGAAATATTGGAAAATCATGAGTTGTCTCCTTTGCGGGACACATGAAGAGTGAGGCCGTCGCGGCGGCGGATGGTTACCGTTTCGCCCTCAAAGACCGCCTCGTCGGTGGTGGCGCGCCACAGCTCACCGGCGGCGTGCACCTGGCCGGTACCGCCCGGCCCGAAATCCGTCGCCGCCACGGCGTCCTGTCCGATCAGCGTGTCGCCGCCGGTCACCACCGGGTGGCCGTGGGCCTTGAAGGCCAGCCGCACCGTCAGGCCGGTGAGCGCCAGGCTGCCCACGCCCACCGCCGCGATCACCGGCACCGCGATCTGGAAGGCGGGCAGGTCCGTGTCCATCAGCATGATCGAGCCAATCACCAGGGCCACCGCGCCGCCCACGCCGAGGACGCCGAAGCTCGGCGACAGCCCCTCCGCCACCATCAGCCCGATGCCGAGCAGGATCAATCCCAGGCCCACATAGCTCACCGGCAGCATCTGCAGCGCGTACAGCGCCAGCAGCAGGCAGATGGCGCCGAGCACGCCGGGGATGCCGAAACCCGGGTTGGAGAATTCCAGAATCAGCCCGTAGATGCCCACCAGCATCAGAATGTAGGCGATGCTGGGGTCGGTGATCACCGCCAAAAAGTGTGTGCGCCAGTCGCGCTCCAATTCCACCAGCCGGTAATCCTTGAGCGCCAGGGCGCGCTCGGCGTCGCCATCGCGGACGGTAAAGCCGTCCAGCCGGGTAAGCAGGGTGTCCAAATCCGGCGCCACCAGATCGATCACCTGCTGGGCCTCGGCCTCGGCGGCGGTCAGGCTGACCGCTTCGCGCACCGCGCGCTCGGCCCAGTCCGCGTTGCGCCCGCGCAACTCCGCCAGGCCGCGAATATAGGCCACGGCGTCGTTGACCTGCTTGCGGCGCAGCGCGGAGGCATTGTCCTCAATATTGTCATCGGCCTGGGGCTTGGCGTCGTCGCCGGCCGGGGAGGGCGCGCCACCACCGCCCAGCTGCACCGGTGTGGCGGCGCCCAGGTTGGTGGCCGGAGCCATGGCGGCCACGTGGGAGGCGTAGAGCAGATAGGTGCCGGCGCTGGCCGCGCGGCTGCCGGAGGGTGACACATAGGTGGCCACCGGGACCCGGGAATCGAGAATCGCCTGGATCATGGTGCGCATGGATTTATCCAGACCGCCCGGTGTGTCCAGGCGCAGCACGAACAGCGCCGCGCCATCTCGGTTGGCGTCCTCCAGGGCACGCACGAAACCGTCGCTGACCGCCGGGCCGATGGCGCCCCGGAGATCCATGACCCGCACTTCCGGCCCCTCGGCGGCGGACGGCTGGGACGCGGTTTGCGCCCGGGCGGTGGCGGCGAGCAGCAGCAGGGCGGCGAGGGCGATAAGGTATCCGCCCAGGCCGCGCCCAAAGGGCCGCTTCCCGGGTGAAGAGTGTCGATCGCTGCCGGCTACAAGGATCATGCGCGCCTCTTAGCTGCTTGGCTGCTGCTTCCATGAAAACGCAGTTCAACGGTCCCGGCAATGGAAACCGGCGGCGCCCCCTTTTCGCCATCCGCAGCATGCTGCATAGTACGGCCAGTGTGCCGCACCGCCATTCACCCGCCCATAAAGCCCGCGATGACCACTTCCAACGCCGTGAAATGCCTGATTGCCACCTTGTTGCTGGTCGTGCTGGTCCAGCCGGCCGCGGCCGCGGGCCTGTTCCAGGGGCTCACCAGCGTCGATGCCGGTCCCAGACTGGACGACGATGGCGTGATCCGGCAGCAGGTGGAGCAGGACGAGATGTTTCTGGAGGCCGGCTCCGGCGCACGCATCCAGCTGCCCACCCAATGTGTGTCTTCAGCGCTGGTGGCGCGCAGCCACAGCCGTTTCAGCGCCCTGTTCCCGGAAACCGAGGGCATGGTCGGCAGCGGTACCGTGACCAACGAAGCCGGCCTCACCGTGGAGCGCCTGTTCGGCGCGGCGGCCAGCCCGTACCGGCTGGAGACCGCGTTCAAGGCACACCGCATCGACCTCTACAGCTACGAACTCAGCCATCAGCAGACGTTCGGTTCCGCCTTCGACAGCCCGGTCACGGTGAGCGAGCAGCAGGGCTTTAATGTGGATACCCGGCTGAGCCGCTCCTTCGGCGAGCTGGATCTGGCGCTGCGGGTGGAAAACCTGTTCCCGGACCGGCGACCGGGCAGGGTGGCCAGCCCCTACACCCTGAAAGCCCACGCCGAGCTGACTACCGGCTTTCAATACGCGGGCCTGCCCACCCGGCTGAACCTCAACCTGGACCGCTTCCAGGCCCTGGAGCGCGAACTGGACGCCCGCTACGCCGGCGCCCGCCTGCAGTGGGGCGCCGCCGACCGCACCCGGCTACGCCTGGGTTATCGCCACGACCTGGTCGCCAACCTGGATTCGGTGGCCACCCTGGGGCTGGTGTTCCCGCTGTTCCACGTGTTCGATCTGGATATCTCCGGCACCAAGAACCCCGGCGACGCCTACGGCGTGCTGGCGCGGCTGGCCGCGCCGTTCTCGTTCTAGGGCCTGTTCACTACTACTCGGGAATGCGGAATGAGGTCACCAGCGACTTCAGATGGCTGGCCTGATCTTCCAGCGAGCCGGCGGCGCTGCTGGATTGCTGCACCAGCGCCGCGTTCTGTTGGGTGACCGCGTCCATCTGCGTCACCGCGGTGCTGATCTGCTGAATGCCGCCGATCTGCTCGGTGGTGGCGGAGGCCACATCCCGCATCAGCTCCGCCAGCTTTTTAATCGATTCGACGGTGCCGTTGAGCGTTTCACCACTGCGCTGGGTCTGGTCCGCGCAGGTGGCGATCTGCGCGCCGGTGCTTTCCAGCAGGGCACGGATCTCGCCGGCGGAATCGCCAGCGCGGCTTGCCAGCAGCCGCACTTCACTGGCCACCACCGCGAAGCCACGGCCTTTTTCCCCGGCCCGGGCCGCTTCCACGGAGGCGTTCAGGGCGAGAATATTGGTCTGGAACGCAATATCGTCGATGGTGGCGATGATGCCGTTCATCTTCTTTGAGCTGGCCACCACCTGCTCCATCAGGTTGATGTTGGCGCGCATCTCCTCACCGCCGTGCTGGGCGCTGCGCGAGGCGGCGTCCGCGAGCCGGTCGGCCTCGCGGGTGTTTTTCTCATTGTGCTCCGAGGTGGCGCTGATCTCTTCCATACTGGCGGCGGTCTCTTGCAGAGCGGCGGCCTGCTCTTCGGTACGGGAGGAGAGGTCCTGGGCGCCCAGAGCGATCTCATTGGCACCGATATACACGGTCTCGCTGGCGCCACGTAACGCCGACACCAGCTTGACCAGGGAATCGCTCATTTCCGCCATGGCGGCCAGCAATTGCGCCGGCTCATCGCGCCCGCTGGCGACGATGCGCTCGCGCAGATCCCCCTGGGCGATGCGGCGGGCCACGCCCAGGGCATCGGCAAGGGGGAGGGTGATGCTACGGGTGATCACCACCGCCAGAACCGCCGATACCAGCAGCGCCACGGCGGCGAACACCACCAGGCCGAGCAACGCCTGGGTGACCTGCGCCTGCAGCGTCGCGCCCAGACCACCGAGATTCTCCATGGCGATGTCATGAATACTCTGGGCCGCTTCCTCAAGCTGGTAGATGCCTTGCTTGTTCTCGGAAAAGGCCGCGTTGGCGGCGGCCGTATCCTGGTAGTCGCCGTTCATGATCGCGCCGTAGATGCGGGTGAAATCCGCCTCATAGGCGCTCAGACCCTCCCGGGCGTCCCGGTAGCGCTGTTGCAACGCCGGCGCCACCGCCAGTGCCTCGCCTTCATCGAGCACGCTTTTCAGCTGCGTGACGGTGTCGCTCCATTGGCTGAAATAGCCGTTCAGGGCGCCGAAATCCGCCATGTTGATAAAGACATCTTTCTCATAGCGACGCAGCTCCAGCGCCAGACGGCGCACCAGGCCCGCGTTCGACGCCACGGCGCCGTCGGTCTGCAACGCCTCGCGGGTGGTGTCCGCGATCCGCGTTACCGAAAACAGGCCGGTGCCCGAGGCGGCCAGCAGAAGAAGCAAAATAATAGCGAAGGCGCCGCCGAGACGGGCGCCGATCTTGAATTGACTAAGCATGAGGGGATACCAGGAATGGCTGTGACAAGGTTGGGGAGTTGTCGGCGTGTGCGGCAAAATCTTTAGCCTTAAAATGCCGATCTGGCCCGACACTTGAGAACCTGCCCGGGAATTGGCATGGTTCGCCCACCTAACTGGCCCGAGCGCGCTATGCCCATTGATCTCGATTTCGACCGTGACCACCTCTGGCACCCCTATACCTCCACCTCCAAGCCGCTGCCCACATACCCGGTGGCGCGCGCCGACGGGGTACGCCTGGAGCTGGAAGACGGCCGCACGCTGATCGACGGCATGTCGTCCTGGTGGGCGGCGATCCACGGCTATAACCACCCGCGCCTCAACCAGGCGGCCAAGGATCAGATCGACAAGATGGCCCACGTGATGTTCGGCGGCATCACTCACGAGCCCGCGGTGGAGCTGGGCAAACGGCTGGTGCGGATGACGCCGGAACCGCTCAACAAGGTGTTCCTGGCCGACAGCGGCTCGGTGTCCGTGGAGGTGGCGATCAAGATGGCGCTGCAGTACTGGCTCAGCCAGGGGCAGTCCGAGAAACACCGGCTGATCGCGCTGCGTAACGGCTACCACGGCGATACTTTCGGCGCCATGGCCACCTGCGACCCGGTCAACGGCATGCACCATCTGTTCAGCAAGGTGCTGCCCAAGCACCTGTTCGCGGACGCGCCGGCGGTGGGCTACCACGACGACTGGGACGAGCGGGACCTGGATTCCCTGCGCGGCCTGCTGGAACAGCATGGCCACGAAGTGGCGGCGGTGATTCTGGAGCCGATCGTGCAGGGCGCCGGCGGCATGCGCTTCTATCACCCGGAATACCTGCGCGGCGCCCGCCGTCTGTGCGACGAGCACGGCGTACTGCTGATTTTCGATGAAATCGCCACCGGCTTCGGCCGCTCCGGCGAACTGTTCGCCATGGACCACGCCGGTGTGTGCCCGGACATTCTCTGCCTGGGCAAGGCGCTCACCGGCGGCTACATGACCCTGGCGGCGACCCTGTGCAACGACCGCGTGGCCGCCGGCATCTGCGACGGCGAGGCCGGCGTGCTGATGCACGGGCCCACCTTCATGGGCAACCCACTGGCCTGCGCGGTGGCCAACGCGAGCATCGATGAGCTGCTGGAGAACGACTGGCGGGGCCGCGTGGCGGGGATCCAATCCCAGCTGCGCCGGGAACTGGAACCGCTGCGCGGCGCCCCCGGTGTCGCCGACGTGCGCGCCCTGGGCGCCATCGGCGTGCTGGAACTGGAAAAACCCTGCGACGTGGCCGCCACCCAGAAGCTATTGGTGGAGCAGGGTGTGTGGATCCGGCCGTTCGGCAAGCTGGTCTACATCATGCCGCCGTACGGCATGGAGCCGGAAGACCTCAGCCAGTTGACCCGTGCCATGGCGGCGGTGGCCGAGTTGTCAGCGCAGGCCTGATCCTGGGGATGCCCGGCGTGGCCGGGCACCGTATCTCTGAAACCTTCTATCTACGCATATCCTCTATTTAACATAATATACATTACACGTAGTTAAGAATGAACGTGCACCCACCAGGAACAGCAGCCACCCGGCTTGTCAATCGGTCATGGCCCTACCGGGCTTTGTCCGACACGATTTGGGACTCCACACAAAATCCCATACCGTACCCCTCGGATGCAGAGAGCCGCCTCGGTGTGCCTAAGTAATCACGACGCATCATATTGGTAGGTGGCTTTGTGTTTCGGGTTCACCCTCTGCCGGGCGCCGGCTGATTTGAAGTAGCCGGCGCCTTCGCCCTTTCGTTGACAAAGCGCCGACCACACTGGAATTAACAATCTACTTTTCGATGGAAGTGATTTTCCAACTGCCTTCTTTTAATATCTCGATCCTTTTCATAACACCATGATCATAATAGACACGAAGATCCTCTTCTCCATCCTTATCCAAATCAGACAATGTTTCTTTTATTATTCCAAACACATACCTTGTTCTAGAATCAAACTCACCATCAAAGTTGTCATCGCTAAACTCTATAACGGGAAGACTTGATCTATCGAACTCAACCTCAACATCGATATCACCATCATGGTTCCTATCCATCTTCAACAATTTCAGCGAGCCATCAGAGCGATAAGTGTACTGTGTATCGGCAATTCCATCACCATTCCGGTCAAATGGTGTCTCACTGGAACCGAATTCTGGGTAGTAATATATACAGGCCCCACCCAAAAGGGCCCCTGCAAAAAAAGCGGCAATCGCTACTTTCATCGTCTAACACCATAATCCAAGCAGATACAATTAGATGGGAGATCCCATTGAGGGGGAGCACTCGGTCGGATTAGAGTCTGCATAGGCATACATGTTATAACCACCTAGAATCCCTGTAGGGTCGCTAGTGGTATAGCGCTCCTGAGCCGGGTCATAGATTCTATTCAAGTTATAATGCAGTAAACTTTCCTGATCGCGATACTGCCCAGGAAAACGCAGATTAAATGCCAGCTCAACACCGTCCCCATCCGGGTCGGCGTTCACCGAAGCAAGACCATAGGGGCTCAGCATTGCCTCCCACACCGTGCCGCCTTGGCTGTTGGTTATCCGCTTTGGTGTATCAAGATGATCCCTGTGTACGCTGTAGTGCTGGGCGTTCTCTGTGTAGCTAACCGGCGCGAAACCATGGGTATAGCGATACCGCTTACTCGGTTGATCACCTTCATTCTCGTACGCCGCGACCAACTGGCTGCCCAGCCATTTGCTGCCCCTGCTCCAGCCGGTTGCCGTTTTTAGTGCCCCCGGAACAATGACTTAAAGTTTAATGTTACCAAGTCACCAAAAAATTTAATCATCCGAGGTGGATGGTATTGCTTGAATGCAATTTCAACGTTGCTAATGTCAAACCTCTCTTCCGGATTCTTGGGGCCAATCCAATAGCGGCTGTTATCTCCAAAGGGCTCGATAACAAAACATTCATAATTAAAATATTTAAACCAAATATGAATATCTTCCGATTTTCCAAATAACCTTCTTTTTTTTATTTCGGAGACTCCATTTATACCTTCAAGAATGCGAGCCACTGTTCCAAGGCTCACGTAGATATTATCGATCTCAAAACCAACGGCAGAGCCAGATTGTGTGTTTTCATCTGGATATGTCTTCATTGTCGCCAGTCCTACCTCGTCGACTAATTTTCGCAGCCACAACCACCACCTCCAGTTGCGCCCGCACCTGCCACACCTGCACCGTAAGAGTTAACGCCAAAGTTTGTTCTACCCGCAGATTGGCGCAGCTGTGCATCAGATTTACCGGCAAGGTTAGGTGGCCGCCAGTTCTTGCCTGCACCGCCCCTAAATACAGTTTTCAAATTGTTCCGAAAAGCTGATGCGGCAGTACCGGAAGAGGCAAGCATGGAACCACCTTTTGCCAGCCCAGCATAAGCCAATCTGGCCCCACCAAATGCAAAAGACGTCCATCCACCAGCCTGGTAAGAGCTTGAACATTCGTTAACCCCGCCATCGACGCCAGTAAGGCCTCGCAGGTCATCACCAAAACCAAGTAAGAGAGCATCACCTAAACCGGCCGAGAAATCGACGACGCCTTGAGGAAGCGGATCACCCCACGCCCATAAGCCATAGGGATCATGAAACATGATTGGATTATTATAGACGTAAGTGTAGGCATTCAAACCTCCGGCCAACCCAATCGGATCGGCCTGTATATACCGCCCCTGCATCGGGTCATAGGTCCGATTCATGTTGTAATACAACCCGCTCTCCCGATCGTGATATTGGCCCGGGAAGCGCAAGTTAAAGTCGACCTTCGTGCCGTCGTTGTTGGTGTCAGCATCAACGGTGGCGATACCGTAAGGACTCAGAGTAGTTTCCCACACAGTATTTCCTTGGCTGTCTGAGAGGCGTTTCGGGGTATCCAGATGATCACTGTGCACGCTGTAATCGCGGTTGCTCTCTGTGTAACTGATAGGCGCAAAACCATGGGCATAGCGATACCGCTTACTCGGTTGACTACTTCCACTCTCGTACTCCGCGACCAACTGGCTGCCCAGCCATAGGAATTCGATGGTTTGAGTGCTGCCTTCTGTATGATCGGTGACCGTTTTTTCAACTCTGCGGTTGAACGCATCATATCGGTAGGTGGCTGTCAGCGTTTCGGGTTCACCCTCCGCCGGGCGCCGGATAATTTGGGTTAGCCGGTTCAATGCATCGTACTGGTACTCTGTGATCTCACCGGTTTCAGTGTCGACTTTCTTCGTGCGGTTACCACCAGCATCATTGCTATAATCGGCACTCTGACTGCTCAGTAGTTTATTGAACGGATCGTATTGCTGCCCCTGCTCCAGCCGGTTGCCGTTCTCATCGTATTGATAGCTGTAGCTGTCGGTACCGTGGTTGCCACTGATGAGCTGGTTGGCGGCATCATAGCCGTACTGCCAGTCAGGGCCCTCACCGCTGCGTTGGCCGAGGCGGCCATTCTGGTCGTACTGGTAGGTAAAGGCCGCGCCCAAGGCATCGCCGAGCTGTTGCTGGGCTATTTGCCCAGCCTGGTTGTACTGGTATCGGGCACTGCCACCGGGGTAGTTCATGCCGGTAAGCTGGCCAGCATCGTCGTATTGGAAGCCGTAGTTGCCGGCGGGCGTGTTCAGGGCCGTGATCTGGCCCCTGTCGTTGCGGGTCAGCGTTTGGGTTTCGCCGGCCACGGTCAGCGTTGTGGCCTCCCCTTCCGTGTTGTAACTGATTCCGATGCCGCGACCCTGGTGGGTTTCTCCGGTCCGACGCCCGGCGGCATTGTAACTGTAGCTGTTACTGGTGCCGTTTGTGCCGCTGACCGAGGCAAGCTGTCCGCGCTGCGTATAGGTGAAGCTATAGCTCAGACTCGGCAGTGTTTGCTTCGTGAGGCGCTTTTCTGCGTCATACTGGAAACTGATCGTTTCGTTGTTGGGTGTGGTCTTGATGGTCAGGCGGCCGTCCGCCCGGTGGGCAAAGGTGAGACTCTGGCCATCCGGGCGGTGCTCCGCGATGAGCCGGCCATGGTCATCATAGTCAAACGTCAACGGATGCCCTTCGCCATCGATTAATCGGGTTAAACGGCCCGCCGGGTCGTACTGGAACTCGGTGTCATCGCCCAGTCCGTTAATCTGGGTGATCAGGCGGTTGTTGGCATCGTATTCCCAACGCTGGGTATCGCCGTTAGGCAAGGTGGCCTGGATGCGACGCCCCAGGGCATCGTACTGATAAGCGGTGGTACGGCCCGCCCCGTCGGTGATGCTGGTGATCTGGCCGTCGTCGTTATAGGTCATCGTCAGAGTCCGGCCCAGCGGATCGGACACCTGGAGCAGGTCACCCTGGCTGTTCCAGCTCAAGGCGGTGTTCTGCTGCATCGGGTCAGTGATGGTGACCGGGTTACCTTGAGCGTTGTAGGTGTAATGGGTTTCGCGGCCGCTGGGGCTCGTAATGGTGATGGGCCAAGGCTTGTCACCTTCATAGGTGTAGGTGGTTGTTTCACCTAGAGGGTTGGTGGTGGAGAGCAAGCGGCCCTGGGCATCGTAATCCTTGAGCCATTCCTCGCCCGCTGGATCGATCATCTTGGTCTTGTTGCCATTACTGTCGTACTCGTACTGGGTGGTGCGCCAACTGCCCGATGCGGTGCGGATGCGCTTTTCCACGATAACCTGGTCGTCGTTGTAGACGAACTGCCAGGTGCTGCCGGTGCTATCGGTCTTGGTAACGGTGCGGGTGTCGGGGTCATAGCTGTAGGTGTAGCGGTTCTCCCCTTCCGTATAGCTGGTGGCCCGCACGCCGTCATAGGTGACGGCAGTGATCGTGACCCCACTGGCGTCCTCGACCCGGGTAAGCTGGTAGTACACTTCGTTATCACCCGCATTGGTGAACTCACTGTACTCATAGGTGCGCACCCCGTTCATGGGGTCGGTTACCGCCACCAGGTTGCCGTTGGTGTCGTAGTCGTAGAACCAGCGCCGCTGGGTGTGATCTTCTACTTCGCTCACCCGGCCACTGGCATTATAGGTGAAGTCCAAATAGCGCCCGTTGTCGTCTTCCAGGCGCGTGAGGCGGCTTGACGGGTCATAGCGGTAATGGGTGGCGTTGCCGTTACGGTCCACGCGAGAGAGGATTTCACCGCTTGCGGCGAAAACCCGGTGGGCGCCACTGCGGGCGGTAAGGGTTACCGTCCCGTCCGGCTGGGGCTCCAGGGTGTCGTAACGGGTGGCCGGCGATTGGACCGTGCCATCATCCTGTTCCTCGTAGGTATAGCGTTTGCCGTTGGGCAGCAGCAGTTGGTACAAGACCTGAGCGGTGGCATTGCCTTGCTCATCCTTGCCCTCGTGCAAGGTCTTGTAGAGGCTGGGCTCACAACTGGAGGACCAGCCATTGCCGAACATGCCATCACGCGGATCATGGGAGTTATAGGTGCGGCGCAGTGACAGGCTGGGGCGGCCCGCCAGCGTGACATCCGTATCGCTCCAGATGAAATGGCCGGTGGGCACATAGATCGGAGAGCCTGTGCTGTCACAGGGATCACACTGCTCGCCCTCACAGGGCCCGGGCGGATCGTCGTTGTCTTCAGTGTTAGTGGTGTCATGTCCCTGGTCCCAGGGGTAATGGTAGGCGTGGACCGGGGGTGTGAAGCTGGCAAGCACCAGGGCCGTGAATAGCAACACCGCCCAACAAGGAGGCTGGCCAATCCGGCGAAGAGGCATCTTGACGTTCCCTGTCATTTTTTGAGTGATTGATTGCATCCTTGCTACTCCTGTATCGCCTGGAGTTGACCCGACAGACGTTCACGCTGGCGGGTAATGTCATCGTAGATATCCTGATAAGCGGCGTGTTCATCCAGCCAGGTGCTGATGCTATCCGCATGTTGGGCGCCATAGCTCAGAAACTCTGTCATAGTGATCCCCTGCTCTGTCAGGGCATTCTGTATCTGCCTCTGCACGCTATTGGACAATGCGGCCTGCCCCTCTCTGTCATAAGGCGCCTGCTGTAGAGCAGACAGCCGCGCCGCCATACCGTCCACGGTGTGTTGCTTGATTTGCTGATCCAGCAGTACATACCGCTCCGGCGTCAGGCTGGTCTCCGCATATGCCGCCACCGATAACACCAAGAAAGAAAACGCCAACACGAGATAGCGGCACGCTGGTGCAGTGATTCTCTTCATGCTGCTCTTTATGAAAGTCATCATGCCTACCCTCCCTAGTAGTACACTTGCTGCAGGCTGTAGCGGGTGGTGGAGCGGAAGTCGTTCTCATCAATCGGTGTGATGCCAATGCGGTAAACTCCGGGCGCTACGCGTTCCCCGTCATCGTTATAGCCGTTCCAGGTTACCGATTGCTCACCGGCCTGGAGGCCCGATACACGTTCCTCATACACTCTGACACCGGTATCCGCGTTATCCACCGTGAGGCTGACTGACGCCGGTTTACTGAGATTGAATGTCGCTACGCTGAATTTATTGCTGGTTTCATCCGGGCGACTGCTCGGTGCCAACACTCTAGGCGCCACCGTCAAACCACTAATATGGGCGCCACTGCGCACATAGATGGCATTGTCTGGCAATGTCCAGCCCCAGATACCAAACAGGAAGCTTTCACCAGTGGGCAGATCAATCGTTTTGCCGTTGTCATCTTCTCCATTCCAGAGAATACGGTGGGTGCCGCGCCCAAGAGGAACTCGCTGGTGGAACGTCACAAGGCGAGTATTGACGTTGTAGAGCCCCATAAAACTGGTCACTTCCGAAGCCCTATTGAGCGTGAAAGTGACTTCCAGTGGCTCACCCGCGATCGGCGCAAAACTGGACGGAATCGTGCTGCGACTGGGGTTGTACTGGTTACCCCCGGTTGATGTCGCCAGATCGAGGCGGCGAATCTCGCCGTCAATATCGTAAAGCAGGACAGCACGGTACTCGCCTTCCTGGACAATATTGCCCTCCGCATCCCGGCCACCCCAGCTATCGCTGTATGAGCCCGCTTGACGCTCGACCCAGGGAACAAGTGTCACGACAGACGAGCCGTCCGGACGTTCTATTCTTAGGCTGACTCGCGTTGTTCCCGTTAAGGAAGTGTTAATCGTGGCGGATTCACCAAGGGCGGAATCAATGGTATCCGTGGATACATCCAGCTCCAGCTCCGCTTGGGTGACTAACTTGGCGACATCTTCAGCGGATTGCCCGTCTTCTGCGGTGACTCGCACGCGGGGATAGAAGGTGCCGGGACTTTCATAGCGGTGAGAGATGCTAGGGCCGGTCGTTTGCTGGTCGAACTGGCCGTCGCCATCCAGATCCCAGTCCCACTGGGTCATCCCCAAATCATCCGGGTCGCTGGCGCTGGCAGTGAGTGTCACGTCCAGCGGTACATCCCCTGACTCCGGAGAGAGTGACAGATCAACTGAGGGCGAGCCTTCCTCCAAAGCACGTACTTCCAAGGTCGGGAATGTCGCGATTGTCGCGCCTCCCAGGCTATCGACAACCCGGACAACGGGGTTGAAAGTCCCTGGCTGCTCGTAGGCTTGCTGGAGATTCACATTGACGGTGGTGCCACTGACGGTCTGGGAATGATCAAAGGTGCCATCCCCTTCACTGTCCAGCTCAACGGCCGTAATACCATCGCTATCCATGGCTGCAACGGTAAAATTAACGACCAAGGGCGACTCCCCTGTGGAGGGGGAAGCTTCGGCTATCGTGATGACTGGCAACGTATTGCCGACGGTAATGGTGACGGAACCGGTCGCCTGTTCCCCGAGATTATCCGTGACTCGCAAAGAGGCCTCGAATTCACCAGGATTGCGGTAGGTGAAGTTTTGGTTTCGTCCCACGGTCTCCGAGCGCTCAAAGGTGCCATCCCCTTCGAAGTCCCACTCATAACGTTCAATGGCATTGCTGGTAATAACGTCCGGGGAGAACGTCACGTCCAGAGGAGCCTGTCCTGACTGAGGAACCGCTTTCGGCATTGCGGCCAGCCTGTCTTCCGACACACCCACATAGTACACGGCTACCGTTTCGTCTATCGTCAGCCCTACTGGACCGTCACCCGTGACATGCACTTCGGTGACATGGCTTCCTTCTTCGATCGGTGAAACAAAGGAGCAGCTTGTCGTACCAGCAGGGACAAGCTCCTCGACTTGGCAAATCTCCACACTTTCAGTGCCAAGCCCGCTATGCGTCACTCGAAGGTTTTCAATGGAAACCTGACTGGTATTTTCCAGCCCGTAGTGGAATTGACCTTCTTCTCCTTCCGTTATGGAAGGGCCCGGCATCACGGCTGTCGGTTCGTCATTCAATAGTATGGTTGTGTTCAGATCCGGGTAGCTGGGGACCCCGTAGTAATATCCTTCATCAGAGGCGGTAGTACGGCGCCAGAAACCAGGCCCCCGGGCTACAACCATTGTCGAAATAGACCGTTGACCATCCTGCACAACCCCTTCCTTCTCACAGAGCGCACTCTCACCGGGAGCAATGCTTTCCAGTACGCATATTTCCTCGTAATAAGGAAAGAAACCGCCCCATAGGTTCTGCTCATACAGTGTCGCGTTGGTGACCTCAACCTGCCCTGTATTGGTTATGGAAAAAGACCAGGCAAGAGGATCACCATTAACCAGAACTGGACCAGGCACTTCAGCCGTTGCCTGGTTATTAATGGTCGTATCCAGCGATACGGACACGCCTGTCAGATCTTCCCACCAACCCGCGCTGGCAGAGAGTGGAGTCAGTAGTAAGCATAAAAGCGCCGGTAGTGGCAGCCATGTCCGCTTCCATTTCAACGCTATAGGGGCATCGCTCATTGTTTTCTGGCCTCCCTGCCTACGTGTATTTTCACGATGAATTTTCTGGTTTTTCTGGAACTATTCTTTAATCAATTTAATTGACCTTATTCCAACCGCGCCATTAAATCCGGACACATTTACCGTGAGCAGATGCTCGCCCTGATCCAGATAATCGGTATCCAGTTGCCAGGAAAGCGGCACATAGCCCTGCTCCTCCTCGGCCACAAAATCACCATTGATGAAAAAACCGATCTCATATTGGCTCTGCGCCATCGCCCATTCCGACGACTTGTCCATATCGACTTTGACAACGGTTTTTCCTGTAACAACATAACGATTATCTGACAGCGCCTTCAGGTCACCTGACAACGTCACCTTGACCCGCGGTTCGGCCTCAATGGATCTTGGTAGAAAATAATGCCGGGACAGGCGCTCTTCGCCCCGGACAAGTGGGATCTTGCTCATGTCTGGCATGGCGGATTCCCAGCCCTTGCTTCTCCGCCAGGCAAGATAATTATCGCTGCCACCTTCCGTAATGATGGTGTGATCCGGAAGCCGATAGCCGGTGACCAATACGCCTAGTCGTGGGTCGTCCAGCAGTTTGATCTGGTTGTCATGATCGAACCCGTTCCAAGCGACACGGTTCTTTCCTGACGTTCTGGGTGCCCAGTTCACCATTGTTTGCATCAGAGGGCCGCTTTTCAGGCCCGCCCGAACCAACAGCCGGCTGGGCGCTTCCAGCGTAAAGGACAGATCGCCACGATTACCAAAGTCAGGCTCAATGGCATCAATCACCTCGCCACCACTCTTACGGGAGGGATCAAACACCGATTCCCTGCCTTGCGTTTTCAGAGTCACCTTGGGCAGCCAGGCTTCATTGGGAACCGTCTTGCCCTCGGCGTCCTTTCCGTCCCAGGCAAAATTCAGGGTTTTGCCCTTGGTGGCCTTCTGGGCCGCCAGAACCCGTACCTCATCACCATCTGGACTGAAAATAGCCACGGAAACCGTTCCGGCCACATTCACGGTAACCGGAATCAGAAAAGGTTTACCTTGGGCCACGTTGAAGGTTGGTGTCTTGTAATCACCGATAACCACATTGGCGGCAGCCGCCATCGGCAAGATCCCGGCAAGAGCAATAGCGATCCTGAGCAGCGTCTTCTTCATAGCTCCAGATTCCTTATTTTTGTTACCTTTTGAGGAAGGGCTATGCCGCGTTCCCGAACGCCGTCATGGCAGATTATTGCCTGGCCAGTACGGTCCTGACGAAGAAAGTAAACGGCCTCCCCTGACTCGGGCACCTTCGGTGACGTATCCGTCACGGCACCGGTCGTGACTGGCTCAGCGGCGCCATCCCCTGCCAGACGCCAGATATGATAGTTGCCAGCCTGATTGCTACTGAAATAAAGGGTCTTGCTGGCTTCGGAGAAAGTCGGCTCTCTGGCAATCCCTTTTGTCATGGTCAATTGCTCCGCCTCGCCACTGATAATGTGTCTCCGCCAGACATCCTGAATAATGGCAGCGCAGCCTGTTACACAGCTCACATTCGAGTAATAGAGCCAATCGCCCTTCACTTCAGGTTCGAACTGAGCGGACCGCTGGTCGCTCAAGACGGACAATGTCTCCTCCTGGACATCGAACACATACAGGTCCGTATCCTGGCTATTACCCTTAATCAAACCGGTCATATACAGCTTGTCACCGGCAGGTGAAAAAGCGGGCTGAGTGAACGCCAAAGCAGGCTCCGCCAGGATGATCCGGTTTTCCCGGCCACTCTTCGTTCTCAAGTACACGTCACCGTCAATACCGATATAGGCCACCCGGCCCGTGCTTGCGTTAGCGGCAAACAAGCGGGGTTCAAGACCTGTCTTTATCGTTGACCACTGTTTTTTGCCTGTTTTCTTGTAGATTCGCCAGCCAGCCTCCGGGTGATACCCCATAATGAAAAGGCCGCTATTTGGACCCACACAGGAGTCGCTCCACGCCGGTGCCATGATCAGCATCAGCAACAAGGAAAGCAGCCCTCTTTTCACGGCGCCCCCTCTGCCTCTGGCTGCACACGGCTCATGTTGCTTTTTGATGCTGAAGCACTGATGAGGCGATCCAGAATGGCGGCGATAAGTGTGCCGGCCATTCCGGCAAACCAAACGCCGTATTCACCCGAAGCCGTCTCAGAGCCGATCATGAATCCATGCAAAAGGGCCATCACGGCGAAACCAAAGGCAAGCCGATGCAGATATTTCCAGGCTTTCTTCAAATACCGCCGCAAAATGCCAGCCAGGAACACCAGAAAGAGCCCGACAAATGCCGTCCAGCCTACTGTCACCGCTACTTTGAAATAGTTACCGAGCTGAGGCCCGAGCAATGCCAACGGGAAATGCCCTTGGCGGGCATCGACAGCGATAACGAACAGGGAATAGTGCACCAGTATCGCCATCAGGAAGAGTACGGCGCTGACCCTGTGCACTTTCAAATGCCAAGCGGCGTGCCGGGGCGGGAAGGCCACAGCCAGAATGCACTGCCACCAGAGCAGAAGCACACTGATCAGGCCCGCCAATTTCGATAACAGGTAAGCGGTTTGCCCGGCGGGCAGTGCTTCATAGCCCAACATTGTAGGCTGGGCACTTTGCCACCACGTCCAGACAGTCAGTGCCAGCATGGCTGTGGTCACTGTCAACAAAAAGAGGAACGTACCCTGTCTCACAAAGCCTCCTTCGTCACGCAGCTATCCACATTCCCGGCACAAGCCGTCAATTCCTGAGTGGCAGGCAGCTCGTTCTCCACCGTCGCCGTTGGCAGCCCCAGGGCGTGCCATCCGACCAGGCCATGCGGTTTCATAGTCACCGCGCCGGAAACGCCGTGCTGCTTGAGTTTTCTGGCCACCTCATACCCGCGAAAATCTTTGAGGCAATAGCTGACGACAATGTCGGCATCCATCAACGGCGCCGCCGCTGTTTCATTGACCTCGCGCAGCTTGAGGTTGATCGCACCGGGGATGTGCCCGGCCTCGAATTCGTCAGTTTCCCGGGTATCGATAAATACGACTTTTTTGCCTGCATCAATGGCTTGCAGAACCGACGCCACAGGCAGCAGATCAATTTCGTTATGGCGAGAGTCCAGCATCCCGCCACCGGCATAGGCCCCGTCCCATTGACAATCAGACTCCGCTTGCTGAAGGAACTCAGAGAGTCTAGTCATCATGACATCGGGGCCAGCCTGTACCGCCACACCGCCATACACCTCGGAGAAGAACTGGCCGTAGCAGGTGGCGGGCACATAATCGCGGTCAAAACGTTCCTGAAGCTGCCGATAAACCGCTTCGATCACGGGCGGCAGAGGATCTTCCGTTGCAGACCACGACAGAGTTTCCAAGGACGTAATAATCGAGCCCATGCGGGCAAGATCCGGGTTATCGGCATCCAGGCGGGAAAGGAGTTTTTCAAAGGCGGAAGATTGCTGGTCTCGGCGGTAGCGACTTTCTGGAACACCGAATGCAACGCCGGAGGTGATTTTACTTCCAGGGGGCAAAAGGGAGATTTTGGCGTTGGGGTCAATATGCGTCTTGATCAGCCAAATGGAGGCCCAGATGTCAGGCTCCAGGCTCTGCCAAGTCACATAATGCGGCCTCGACCGGCCAGTAAAGCCAGCGGTGAGAACCGCCACGAGCACCACGGCCAGCGCCATGGATAGAAGCTTGTGCTGTCGCATCCTGCGTTGCATCCCTTCTTACAGCGCACTGCTGTAATTATCGTTATGTTCCAACCCCTGGAACCCCCATTTTCGATAAAATGGACAATAAGCAACAATTTTCCTGGTTTCAATACCCAACCCTGAGAAAATATATGAATTTCCCGTTACTTGATCCGGTCTGGGGATGATCACCGGGTGTCCTCACGTCTCCCTTCGCCAACCGTGATAACACCGTGCAAATTCTTAAAGTGTGTAAGCTCGACCTTGACCGCCCCGGCTTCACTTGGGCCTAATGCGTCCAATCGTAAAAGCGAATCATTTCAGGGTGTGTGGGGTGTGTAGCATGCAATTGATGCGAGGTTCGGCCCCGGCCGTCTGGTGCGGGGTTTTGGGATTGGCGGCCCTATTGCTGACGGAATCGGTTCGGGCTAAAGAGCCCGTGACGCTGGTCACCGTGGAATCCCGCCAGTTGGAAGAACGCCTGCCGCTCACCGGCACCCTGACCGCCCGCCGCGCGGCGTTGCTCTCGACGTCGGTGTCCGGCCTGGTGACCACCCTTAATGTGGACCTGGGCGATCGCATGGAACAGGGCGACGTGCTGCTGGAGCTGGACGCGGAGCTGAACCGCCTGGCCCTGGAAGGCGCCCGCGCCGCCGCCGCGGAGGCGGAAGCCACCCTGGCGGACGCCCGCCGGCGCCTGGAGGAAGCCAGCACTCTGGCCGCCCGCCAGAGCATCGCCGCCACCCAGGTGCGCGGCCTGGAATCCGAGGTGGAGGTGGCCCGTTCCTCTCTGGCCGGCGCCCGCGCCGAGGCGCGCCGGCAAAGCGCCCTGCTCGCCCGCCATTCCTTGAAAGCCCCATTCGACGGCGTGATCAGCCAGAAGCAGACCGAAGTGGGCGAATGGGTGACGCCGGGCACCCCGGTGCTGGAACTGGTAAGCCTGGAGGATTTGCGCGCCGATCTGGCGGTGCCGCAGGAGTATTTTCCCAGGGTGTCCAAGGACGACCGGCTGGAAGTCCGGCTGGGCGGCGACACCGGCCCGGCCTACCCGGCCAGCATTTCCGCCATCGTGCCGGTCAACGACCCCAGTGCCCGGACCTTCCTGGTGCGGGCGCAGCTGGCGTCGCCGCCGGCGCTGACGCCGGGGATGTCGGTGCGCGCCACCCTCTTCCTGCGTGGTGACGAGGCCAGCCTGGCGGTGCCCCGCGACGCTCTGGTGCGCTACCCGGACGGCCGGGTGTCGGTGTGGCTGGCGGAAGAAGGCGACGACGGCCTGGTGGCGCGGGAGCAGCGCATCCGTATCGGCGACGGGCTGGCCGATCTGGTCACCGTGAAGGAAGGGTTGTCCGCCGGCGACCGGGTGGTGGTGCGCGGCAACGAAAGCCTGACCGACGGCCGCGCGCTGCGGGTGTCCGAATGAGGTTTCGCCGTGTTTGAGAAGATTGTCCGCAACGGCACCCTGATGACCGTGGTGGTGTTGATCATCACCATTCTCGGCGTGCTCGCGGCGTTGCGCATTCCGGTGCAGATGATTCCCGATCTGGAAGTGCGCACCATCACGGTCCAGACCACCTGGCCCGGTGCTACGCCCCAGGACGTGGAAAAAGAGATTCTGATCGAGCAGGAAGAGTACCTGCGCAATATTCCCAATCTGCGCCGTCTTACCGCCACCGCGCGCAGCGGTGACGCGGAAATCGAGCTGGAATTCCCGTTCGGCGTGGACATCACCGAGACACTGATCCGCGTCAACAATGCGCTCAGCCAGGTGCCTTCCTACCCGGACAACGTGGACCAGCCGCGTATTCTGTCCACGTCGTTTTCCGCCAATGCGTTCATGTACTACCGGGTCTCGCCCCAGGAAGGCAATCCCAAAGACCTGGATATGGACATGATGCGGGACTTTATCGACGACAACGTCCGTACCCGCATGGAAAGCGTCAACGGCGTCTCCCAGGTGGAGCTGCGCGGCGGCGCCGAGCGGCAGATACGCGTGCTTTTGGACCCGCAAAAGCTGGCGGAACGGGGCTTCACCGTTATGCAGGTGCGCGAGGCGTTGCTAAGCCGCAACCAGGACGTGTCCGGCGGCGAGGTGGACAGCGGCAAGCGGCGATATTTGCTGCGCACCGTGGGGCGTTTCGACCAGGTGCCGCAGCTGTTGGACCTGATTCTCGAGCGCCGACAGGACAGCGTGATCCGTCTGCGCGACGTGGCCACGGTGGAGCTGGACCATTTCCCGGTGCGTGCTGAGTCGTTCGTCAACGGTGAGCCGGTGATCAGCCTGGCGGTACGCCGCGAAACCGGCTCCAACGTGATCGACATCAAGTACGCCATGTTCGATCAGGTCGATTTGATCAACCAGGAGGTGCTGGAACCCGCCGGCATGCGCATGTCGCTGATCTCCGACGACGTGCGCTACGTGGAAGCCTCGGTGGCCAATGTCTGGACCAACCTGGCGATCGGCGCGGTGTTCGCCACCCTGGTGATGTTCCTGTTCCTGCGTTCGGTGCGTGTCACCGCCGTGGGCGTGGTGGGCATCCCGATCTGTACCATCGCCGCCTTCCTGGGCCTGCTGCTGGCCGGGCGCACCATCAATGTGATCTCCCTGGCCGGGGTGGCGTTCGCCATCGGTATGACGCTGGATAACTCCATCGTCGTGCTGGAGAGCATCGAGATCGAGCGGCGCAAGGGGCTGGACCGGTTCCGCGCCTCGGTGGAAGGCATCCGCAAGGTGTGGCCGGCGGTGTTCGCCTCCACCATGACCACGGTGCTGGTGTTCCTGCCGGTGGTGTTCATCGCCCAGGAAGCCGGGCAGCTCTATTCGGACATCGCCATCGCCGTGTCCGCGTCGATTCTGATCTCCATGCTGGTGGCGATGACCGTGATTCCGACGCTGGCGGCGCGCCTTGATTTCCGCGCGGTATTCGACCATGACGGCCAGGACAGCGGCTGGCTGCGGCGCGTGCACGCCCTCTCCCACTGGCTCAGCGCCACCGCGCCCCGGCGCCTGGCGACCATCGCCGCCACGGTTACCGGCGGCGCCCTGGTGCTGGTGCTGCTCACGCCGCCGGCGGAGTATCTGCCCGAGGGCGAGGAAGCCAAGACCTTCGCCTCCATGAACGCGCCGCCGGGCTATAACCTGAACGCCATGGTGGAAATCGGTAAAGAGGTACAGGCCCACTTTCTGCCCATGGTGGACGCCGACCCGGCCGCCTGGGAGCGCGGCGAGCTGCCGGCACCGCCGATCCGCTACCTGAACCTGTCCATCGAGGCCCAGAGCCTGCGCATCATCGCCGAGCCGGTGGATCCGGATCATATGGAAGCGCTGATGGACGCCATCACCGCCTATTACGAACGCTACCCCGGCATGCGCGCCTTCGCCGCGCGCGGCTCGATTATCTCCAGCAACGACGGCGGCACCCGCAGCGTCAATCTGGATATCTCGGGCAATGATCTGGCGACCCTCTATGAAGTGGCGCAAACCGCCTACCGGCGCGCCGAAGCGGTGTTCGAGAACCCGCGCATCCAGAGCCAGCCGGCCAGCTTGTCCCTGGCCCAGCCGCTCCTTGAGGTGCGCCCCGACTGGGAAAGAGCCGCCGAGCTGGGCATGGGCGCCGTCGACATCGGCTTCACCGTGGCGGCGCTCACCGACGGCGCCTTCATGGATGAGTTTTTCCTTGGCGACGACAAGGTCGACATCTACGCCTACAGCAACGCCGGGGTCGATCCGGACCTGGCCGCCCTGCCCTCGCTGCCGGTGCACACGCCCCAGGGCGCCACCGTGCCGCTGTCCTCGGTGGCGCGGCTGGTGGAAACCGTGGATACCAGCAGCGTGCGCCGGGTCAACGGCCGCCGAACCGTGACGCTGAACATTATTCCGCCACGCTCCGTGGCACTGGAAACCGGCGTCGCCATGGTGCGCAACGATGTGATCGGCGCCCTGCGCGAAGCCGGCGAAATTCCGCCGGAGGTGAACGTGGATATCTCCGGCGCCAGCGACCAGCTGCAGGCCACCCAGGAGGCCCTCGGCGGCAACTATGTGGTGGCGGTGTTACTGGTGTATTTGTTGCTGGTGGCGATCTTCACCCACTGGGGCTACCCGCTGCTGATCATGACCACCATTCCGGTGGGCATCGCCAGCGGCATCCTGGGTCTGGCGCTGCTCAACGGCCTGGGCGAATTGATGCCGCTGGTGGGCCTGCCCGGGTTCAGCCAGCCGTTCGACATGATCTCCATGCTCGGCTTTTTGATCCTCATGGGCACGGTGGTCAACAACCCGATTCTGATCGTGCACGAGGCGCTCACCAATCGGCGTGGCGGCATGGCCGTGGCCGAATCGGTCAGTGAGGCGGTGCGCTCGCGGCTGCGGCCGATCGCCATGACCACCATCACCACGGTGTGCGGTCTGGCGCCGCTGGTGCTGATTCCCGGCGAAGGCACCGAGCTGTATCGCGGCGTCGGCGCCATCGTGTTGTTCGGCCTGCTGGGCACCGCCATCATCACGGTGACCTTCCTGCCCGCGCTCACCGCCACGGTGTTGCGTCTCACCGAGCGCCGCCCTGCCTCACCTTGATGCAGGTCAATAGACCGACCCTTCCGCGCTGCTACCTTTGCGGCCGCCTGAAACCGGAAGGGAAACATCATGCGAGATGGCAGCGGCACGCCCTACCACTACCGAGTGGTACGGCAATTCACGGTGGCCACCGTGGTCTGGGGAGTGGTGGGCATGCTGGTCGGCGTGTGGATCGCCGCGCAGCTTGCCTGGCCCGCCCTTAATTTCAACCTGCCCTGGTTGAGCTTTGGCCGCCTGCGGCCGTTACACACCAATGCGGTGATCTTCGCCTTCGGCGGGTGCGCACTGATCGGCACCTCGCTGTATGTGGTGCAGCGCACCTGTGAAACCCGCCTTGCCTTTCCGCGCCTGGCCGCCTTCGTATTCTGGGGCTACCAGGCCGTGATCGTGCTGGCCGCGATCAGCTTGCCGTTGGGTTTCACCAGCGCCAAGGAATACGCCGAGCTGGAGTGGCCCATCGACCTGCTGCTGGCGGTGGTGTGGGTGGCCTACGCGGTGGTGTTCTTCGCCACCATCGCCCGTCGGCGCACCAGCCATATTTACGTGGCGAACTGGTTCTACGGCGCCTTCATCATCACCATCGCGTTGCTGCATATCGTCAACAGCGCGGCGATTCCGGTATCGCTGACCAAATCCTACTCCGCCTACGGCGGTGCCATCGACGCCATGGTGCAGTGGTGGTACGGGCATAACGCGGTGGGCTTTTTCCTGACCGCCGGTTTCCTCGGCATGATGTACTACTACGTGCCGGTGCAGGCGCAGCGCCCGATCTACTCCTACCGGCTGTCGATCGTGCATTTCTGGGCGTTGATCGCCGTGTACATGTGGGCCGGCCCCCACCATCTGCATTACTCCAGCCTGCCCGACTGGGCGCAATCCGTGGGCATGGTGTTCTCCATCGTGCTGCTGGCACCCAGCTGGGGCGGCATGATCAACGGTGTCATGACCCTCTCCGGCGCCTGGCACAAATTGCGCACCGATCCGATCATCCGCTTTCTGATCGTCGCCCTGTCGTTCTACGGCATGAGCACTTTCGAAGGCCCGATGATGTCGATCAAAACCGTCAACGCGCTCAGCCACAACACCGACTGGACCATCGGCCATGTGCACTCCGGCGCGTTGGGCTGGGTGGCGATGATCACCTTCGGCGCCGTCTACGTGATGACGCCGCGGCTGTTCGACCGCCGCCGAATGTTCTCGGTGGGCTGGATCAATGTGCACTTCTGGCTTTCCACCATCGGCACGGTGCTCTACATCGCCGCCATGTGGGTGTCGGGGATCATGCAGGGCCTGATGTGGCGGGCGGTCAACGACGACGGCACCCTCACCTACAACTTCATCCAGGAGCTCTCAGAGCGCCAGCCGTTCTATGTGGTGCGGTTGCTGGGCGGCGTCCTGTTCCTCGCCGGTACCGTGCTGATGGCGGTGAACGTATGGCGCACGGTGCGCGGCGACCGGGACGACAACGGCGACCTTAATGTCCTCAGGGAGGCGGCGTAACCATGGCCAATCACCACGCGGTTATCGAAAAGAACATCGGCCTGATGATCGTTCTGATCCTGGTGGCGGTGAGCTTCGGCGGCCTGGCGGAAATCGTGCCGCTGTTCTGGCAGAAAGCCACCACCGAGCCGATCTCCACCCTGCGTCCCTACTCGGCCCTGGAGATGGCCGGACGCGACGTCTACATCCGCGAAGGCTGCCATGTCTGCCATACGCAGATGGTGCGGCCGCTGCGCGCGGAAACCGAACGCTTCGGCGATTACACCGTGGCCGGCGAGGACGTCTGGGAGCATCCGTTCCTGTGGGGTTCCAAACGCACCGGCCCGGACCTGGACCGGGTCGGCCTGCGCCCGATCACCGAACAATGGCACCGCGAGCACCTGCGTGATCCGCGCGCGCTGGTGCCGGAATCCAACATGCCGGCTTACCCCTGGCTGCAGCACGCCACCGTGGACTGGTCGACCATGGCGCGCACGCTGAAAGTGTTCCAGCAGCAGTTCGGGGTGCCGTACAGCGACCAGGATATCGAAGCGCAAATGGCCAAGGTTGGAGGGGAATGGGCGGACGCCACCGAGGAAGACGCCCTGGTGGCCTACCTGCTGTCCCTCGGCCAGGCCCGGCGGGAGCAACGTCCATGAATTACCACGCCGTGATCACCGTGATCTTCTTTGTCGCCTTTATCGCCCTGGTGGCCTGGGTGTACCGGCCGGGCCGCAAACGCGACTACCAGGCACTCGGGGAGATTCCCCTGCGCACCGACAACAAAGACCGCCGGAACCCGCAAGGAGAGCGCCCATGAGCGACTTCTGGAGCTTTTACATCATCGCCATCGTGGTGCTCAATCTGGTCGGCTGCGCGTTCCTTCTGTTTGCCAACCTGCGCATGACACCGGAGGAAACCCGCAGCGAGACCACCGGGCACAGCTTCGACGGCATTCAGGAACGTAACCAACCGCTGCCGCGCTGGTGGCTCTACCTGTTCGTTCTGACACTGCTGTTCTCGGTGGTCTATCTGGTGCTTTACCCGGGGCTCGGCCGGTTCGGCGGGCTGCTCAACTGGAGCAGTGTGAGTCAGTGGCAGGAAGAAGTGGCCTGGGTGAACAAACAGACCGAGCCGCTATTCGAGCAGTTCGCCAAAGTGCCCATCGAAGAGCTGCACGCCTACCCGGAGACCCGCGATGTGGGCGGTCGCCTGTTCGCCAACAACTGCGCCCTGTGCCACGGCTCGGACGCCCGGGGCGCCAAGGGTTACCCCAACCTGACCGACGATGACTGGCTCTACGGCGGCAGCGCCGAGGCCATTCTCACCAGCATTCGCGACGGTCGCCACGGCCAGATGCCGCCCATGGCGGCCGCCGTTGGCGGCACCGACCAGGCGGTGCGGGATATGGCCCTGTACGTGCAAAGCCTCAGCCGTCCGGCCATCAAGGACAAGCCGGAAGTGGCCGCATCCGTGGAGCGTGCCGCGCCCCGCTTCGCCGTCTGCGCCGCTTGCCACGGGCAGGACGCACGCGGCAACCAGGCCCTCGGCGCCCCCAACCTGACCGACGGCGTCTGGTTGCACGGCGCGCGGTTGGAGGACATCGAAACCACCATCCGGGAAGGCCGGAGCAGCCGGATGCCGCCCCATGAATCGGTGCTCAGCGAAGAGCGGCTCCATGTGCTCGCCGCCTACGTGTACGGATTGTCCCAGCCATGAATTCAGGTCGCATTCCCAGCCAGGATCTCAGCCCGGACGGCGGTTCCGGGCTGTACGCCAAGCGCCGGCGCATCCAGATCAAGGATGTGAAAGGCCACTACCAGCGCCTGCGCGACACCAGCGTGCGTTTGGTGGTGGCTTTGTATCTGGTTCTTCCGTGGCTGACCTGGAACGGGCGCCAGGCGATTCTGTTTGATCTGCCGGAACGCCGCTTCCATATCTTCGGCATCACTTTCTGGCCGCAGGACTTCTTGTTCCTGGCCTGGGCGTTGATCATCGCGGCGCTGGGATTGTTTTTCGTCACGGTCTTCGCCGGACGGGTCTACTGCGGTTACGTTTGCCCGCAAACCGCCTGGACCCGCCTGTTCATGGCCATCGAACAACGCTGCGAAGGCGACCGCCACCGGCGCCTGAAGTGGGACCGCGCGCCCTGGGGTCTGGAGAAACTCCTGCGGCGCGGCGTTAAGCACGGTTTATGGCTATCGCTGGCGCTGGCCACCGGCGTCACCTTCGTTGGCTATTTCACCCCCATCCGCGAGCTGCTGCCGGCCTTCGCCAGCGGCGAGGTGGCCGGCTGGACCCTGTTCTGGTCCGGCTTTTTCACCGTCGCCACCTACGGCAACGCCGGTTTTATGCGCGAGCAGGTTTGCCTGTACATGTGTCCCTACGCCCGCTTTCAGAGCGTGATGTTCGACCGCGACACCCTGGTGGTGTCCTACGACCGGGCCCGGGGTGAACCGCGCCGGCGGGGCGCGCGCAAATCGTCGCGGGACGACCCGGCCGGCGACTGCGTGGACTGCGGGCTGTGCGTGCAGGTTTGCCCCACCGGCATCGATATTCGCGACGGGCTGCAGTACGAGTGCATCACCTGCGCCGCCTGCGTGGACGCCTGCGACCAGGTGATGGCGCGTATCGACCGCCCCCGTGGCCTGATCGACTACACCACGGAGAACACCCTGGACGGCCGGCGTAGCCGGATTTTGCGGCCGCGCCTGATCGGCTACGGACTGGTGATGGTGCTGCTGATGGGCTGGTTCGCCGCCGGCCTGATCCAACGGGTGCCGCTGCAGGTGGACGTGCTGCGTGATCGGAACCAGCTCTACCGGCTCACCGCCGACGGACGCATCGAAAACAGCTACCGGCTGGAGATCCTCAACAAGGATCAGCACAGCCACTATTACCGGCTCAGCCTGGAGGCGCCCGAGGGCCTGACCCTGGTGCAAGGCAATCCGGACTTTACCCTGGCCGGCGGCGAGCACCGCAGCCTGCCGGTGACCGTCAGCGGTGATCCCTATGCCGGCGACGTCCGTTCCGCCACGGTTCGCTTCCGGGTACGCAGCGAATCCCCCGCCACGATGGAGACCACCCATGAGGCACGTTTCATCGCGCCCTGATCCCCAGCGCCCCTGGTATCGCCATGGGCTGGTATGGCTGGTGATTGCCTTGCCGGCGGCGTCGGTGGTCGGCGGCTTGACCACGCTGGCGATCGCCATTACCCACGCCGACGCCACGGTCGCCGATCACTGGTACCAAGAAGGCAAGGCGATCAACCGGTCGCTGGAAGAGGAGCGCCGGGCGGAATTTCTCGGCCTGTGGCTGGACATCGACCGCCAACAGGGGCTGCGTTTGCACAGCGAACTGACCCTGCCCTGGCCGGAGCAACTGGAAATCACCCTGCGCCATCCAGTGTTCGCGGAACGGGATCGGCGGCTGCTGCTCCAACATCACGGCGACGGCGGCTACGGTCCCGCGGACGCGATCCCGGCCAGCGGTGAATGGACCATTACGGTGATGCCCCCGGACGGCCGCTGGCGCCTCAGCCGGCGGGTCAGTCTGGAGGCCTCGACCCTCCGCATCGGTACCGGGGCCGCGCCGGGATGACTTTGGCCTGCGCCCACTGCGGCGAACCGGCGGCGCCGGCGCTTTACGTCGAGCGGGAGAACCGCCGGCTGCCGGTCTGCTGCCCGGGTTGCGCCGGCGCCATGGCGCTGGTCCATGAGCTGGGGCTGGACACCTATTACCGTCTGCGCACCGGCGGCGCATCGCCGCCCATCGATGACAACCCGGACGAACGGGAACGCCAACTAGCGCTGTTCCGGTCGCCGGAGTTGCTGTCCGAGCATGAAAGCGTGACCCCGGAAGGACGGCGTTTGACGCTGGCGCTGTCGGGGCTGCATTGCGCCGCCTGCTGCTGGTTGATCGAAAAGGCCGCCGCCGCTATTCCCGGGGTTAGCGCGGTGGGCACCGATCTTGCCGCCATGGAACTGACCCTCACCTATCAGGACGCCGGGGTGCCCGCCGCCGTGGCCGAACGCCTCAACCGGTTGGGCTACGGTGTATCGCTGCCCGGCGATCCGCGCGGCCGCGACCAGCGGCGCCGGGAAGAGCGCCGTCTGTTGGGGCGCCTGGCTCTGGCGGGCATCGGCGCCATGCAAGCGATGATGTATTCCGCCGCCCTGTATATCGGCGTCTTCGACGGCGGCGATCAGGTGTATCTGTGGTTGTTCCGGTGGGTCGGGCTGCTGATCGCCACACCGGTGGTGTTCTACGCCGGCTGGCCCTTCTTGCAGGGCGCCTGGCGGGGGCTGCGCGCCGGCAGCCCGGGTATGGACCTGCCCGTGGCGCTGGCTCTGTTACTGGCCTGGGGCGGTTCCCTGGTGAACATGGCGCTGGGCGGTGAGCACGTGTACTTCGATTCGGCCGCCATGTTCGTGTTTTTCCTGTTGCTCAGCCGCTGGCTGGAGCAACGCCAGCGGCACCGGGTGGGGGCCGCCTGGCAGCAGCTTAAGGATGCACTGCCCCTGTTAGTGCGCCGCCAGGCCGATGACAGCGAACACTGGGTGCCCAGCCGCCGGGTGGTGGCCGGCGACCTGCTTCGTATCGGCCAGGGCGAGGTACTCCCCGTGGACGCGGTGATTGTCGAAGGCCATGCCCAGGTCGAGCAGGCCGCCCTCACCGGCGAACCGCTGCCGCGAAACCAGGGCCCCGGCGACACCGTTCAGGCGGGGGCCCGTCTGCTGGAAGGCTCACTGCGGGTACGGGCCGCCGGGCCCGCGTCTGACAGCCTGGTGGCGCGGATTGCCGATCAGGTCGCCCGCGCCCGGTCGGAATCGCCGCCGATGGTGCGCGACTGGCGCCGGGTGGCGCCGCTGTTCACGGCGGCGGTGCTGGCGCTGGCGGGGATCACCTTTTTCCTGCACAGCTCGGCGGGCCCGGCACCGGCATTTGAACATGCCCTGGCGGTGTTGGTGGTCACCTGCCCCTGTGCCCTGGCCCTGGCCGTGCCGCTGAGCGTCTCCGGGGCACTGGGCGCGGCGTTGCGCCACGGCATTCTGGTAGCCTCCCCAGCCCAACTGCTGGCGGTCACCGACCTGCGCGGCGTGCTGTTCGACAAGACCGGTACGCTCACCAGTGGCCGGTTTCGGGTGGTACAGCAACAGCGCCTGGGCGAGCACGGGTACAGCGAGGCGGCGTTGCTGTCCATCGCTGCCGCCCTGGAGCAACATCACCCTCACCCGCTGGCCCGGGCTTTCGACGCCTACCCCGCGGACCCGGCGCTGTGTCAGGCGGACGTTCTGCGTCACGGCGCCCAAGGGCGTCGCCGGGGCAAGTGCTGGGGAATCGGTCCGGACCCGGACGAGGACGCGGACGACCCGGCGGGCCCGGGCGGCGCCACCCGTCTGCTGCTGTCCGAGAACGGCCGGCCGCGTCTGCGCCTGTGGCTCAGCGATGCGCCACGGGGCGAAGCGGCGACGGTGACGGCGGCGCTGCGCGAGCAGGGCTGGCGGCTGCGCCTGGCCAGCGGTGACGGTGAAAGCGCGGTAGCCACGCTGGCCGGCACCCTCGGCCTGGACGACTGGCGTGCCCGACAAACCCCGGCGCAAAAAAGCCTCTGGCTGAAGCACCTGACGGCCGAGGAAGGCGCACAAATGATGGTCGGCGACGGCATCAACGACGCCCCCGCCCTGCTGGCGGCCTCGGTGTCGGTGGCCACCGCCGACGCCAGCACCCTGGCCCGCCAGGCCGCCGGCCTGTATCTCCTGCGCCCCGGGCTGGCGCCTCTGGCCGTATTGCCCGCCCTGGCCCGCCGTTGCCGCCGGGGCATCCGTCAGAACCTGATCTGGGCATTGGCCTACAACCTGACCGCCGTGCCACTGGCGGTGGCCGGGCTGGTGCCGCCCTGGGCCGCCGCCCTGGGCATGTCGGCCAGCTCGTTGCTGGTCACCTTCAACGCATCGAGGATCGCCCGATGGCAATCATCATCCTGCTGATTCCCCTCGCCTTGCTGTTCCTGGGCCTGGCGCTGTGGGCGCTGTTCTGGGCTATCAACCGGGGCCAGTTCGAGGACCTGGATCATAACGCCTGGCGCGTGGTGTTCGAGGATCGTGAACGTGATTGAATTCCTGCTGCCCCAGTTGACCGCCGCCGCGTTGCTGGCGCTGGCCGGCGCGGCCCACTGCGTGGGCATGTGCGGTGGCATTGGCACCGCGCTGACGTTCACCGTGCCCGCCGGCCGGCGCACCGGCGCGCGGCTATGGGGCTGGCAGCTGCTGTTCGGACTGGGCCGCATTAGCGCCTACGCGGTGCTGGGCGCCGTTGCCGGCGGCCTGGGTAACGGGCTGGTCCGGGCGTTGCCGTGGCACGGCCCGGCCTGGCCGGCACTGTTCTCGGCCGCGTTCATGCTGCTGCTGGCGTTGCATTTCTTAACCGGCGGCGGGTTGCTGCGCCGGCTGGAACGGCCCGGCGCCGCGATCTGGCGCCGTTTGCAGCCGCTGGTGCGGCGCCTGTTGCCGGTGGATCGCCCCGCCAAGGCGCTGATGCTGGGCGCGCTCTGGGGCTTCCTGCCCTGTGGCCTGGTTTATTCCGCGCTGCTGCTCGCCGCCAGCAGTGCCAGCGTGCTCGGCGGGCTGCTGGTGATGGCGGTATTCGGGGCGCTGACCCTGGCCCCGGTGGCCGCCGGTGGGGTGCTGGGCGGTCAGATGCGCCGCTTCCAAGGCGTCCGGGGACGCCGGTTGGCCGCTGCGCTGGGTCTGCTGCTGGGGGCGCTGTTCCTGGCCCAGGGGCTGGCGCCGGGGTCGCTGCACCGCTGGGCGGTGTTCTGCGGTTTGGCATGAATCACGCCGAGCGTTGACCCATATCAATATTGCCGGGCGTCAACACTGAGACGATACCCCGGTCTACGTTTGGAGCAGCCCCATGACCGTCTGGAACCCGGATCTGATTCGCCAATACGGCGGCCCCGGCGCCCGCTATACCTCCTACCCGGCGGCCACCCGGTTTCATGAGGAGGTGAGCCTTGGCGACGTTCAGCGCTCCGTGGCGGCGGGCAACCGCGCCCACCGCAATCTGTCTCTGTATTGCCATATCCCGTTCTGCGCGTCGGTTTGCTACTACTGCGCCTGTAATCGGGTGATCACCGCCAACCGCGATCGCGCCCTGCCCTACATCGCCCACCTGAAGAGCGAAATCCGCCAGAAAGCGGCGCTGATCGACCGGCAAAGACCGGTGGTGCAAATGCACTGGGGCGGCGGCACGCCGACGTTTCTGAGCGACGCGCAAATCACCGAGCTGGTGTACGAACTGGCCCGTTATTTTCATCTTCTTGAAGACGATCGGGGCGACTACGCCATCGAAATCGATCCGCGCACGGTCGACCGTGCGCGGCTGGGGCTGCTGCGTGGGCTGGGCTTCAACCGCTTGAGCCTGGGGGTTCAGGATCTCGATCCCCGGGTGCAGCAGGCGGTGAACCGGGTACAGCCGGTGGCGATGATCCGCCAGGTGTTCGAGGACGCGCGGGCCTTTGATTTTCATTCGATCAACGCGGATCTGATCTATGGCCTGCCCTGGCAGAGCGAAACCAGCCTGGCCCACTCGCTGGAGCAGTTGATCGCGCTGCGGCCCGAGCGCATCTCCCTGTACAACTACGCCCATCTGCCGGCGCGTTTCAAAATTCAACGCCAGATACCGGAGCGCACGCTGCCCAGCCCCGAAGAGAAGCTGGCGATGCTGGTGCGTGCCGGCGGGATGCTGCAACAGGCCGGCTACGAGCTGATCGGCATGGACCACTTCGCGCTGCCCGAGGACGATCTGGCCCGTGCCCGCCGCGAAGGCACCCTGCACCGTAACTTTCAGGGTTACACCCTGCACGGCGATGCCGACCTGATCGGCTTTGGCGTGAGCGCCATCAGCGATCTGCATGATCTCTACGCCCAGGCGCCGAAACGCATCGAGGACTGGCAGGACAGCGTCGCCAAGGGCGACTGGCCCCTGGAGCGGGGCTATCTGCTCAACCGCGACGACCGCCTGCGACGCTGGGTGATCATCGGGTTTCTCTGCCAGCTGCGCCTGGATCTGGCCGAGTTCCGCCAGGTGTGGGGGGTCGATTTCGTCGATTACTTCAACGACGTTCTGCCGCAACTGGCGGTGTTCGAAAAGCAGGGGCTGATCACCATGCAGGACAGTGCCCTGGTGATCACGGACGCCGGCCGCCTGGTGGCCCGGGCGCTGGTGATGCCGTTCGATAATCACCAGGAACCGACGGCCGGCGAGCGCTTCAGCCGGATTATCTAATAAGTTTGATAGGCCCTATAATGAATCAAGCCGTATCCTTGCTAAGCAGCCCGCCTGAAGGGGGGATCATGACACGCAGTGTATCCTGCAACCAATGCAGCCTGAGCCCGATCTGCCTGCCGCTGGCCGTCGCGCCGGATCAGTTGGAAGAGCTCGACCGCATCATGCAACGTGGCCGTCCGCTCAAGCGCGGCGAGCACCTGTTCCGCGCCGCCGACGACTTCCATGCGGTTTACGCGGTCCGCTCCGGCGCCCTCAAGACCTATGCGGTGTCCGACGACGGCGATGAGCAGGTGACCGGCTTTTATCTGCCCGGCGAGATCGTTGGCATGGACGGTATCAGCACCGCCCGCCATCTGAGCAACGCCAAGGCGCTGGAGACCGCCACCGTGTGCGAGATCCCGTTTCACCGTCTTGAAGGCCTGTCGCAGCGCATCCCCTCTCTTCAGCACCATTTCTTCGGCCTGATGAGCAATGAGATTCGCGCCGACCGCGAGCTTCATATGTTGCTCAGTAAAAAGAGCGCCGACGACCGGGTGGCCTCGCTTCTACTGTCCCTGGCGGCCCGGCAACAGCGGCGCGGCCTGAGCGCGAAGCGTTTCCGCCTGCCCATGTCCCGTTACGATATCGCCAACTATCTGGGGCTGGCGGTGGAAACCGTGAGCCGGATTTTCACCCGTTTTCAGCAACAGAAAACCCTGTGGGTCGATGGCCGTGAAGTGGAAATTCTCGACCGGGAGACGCTGTGCGGCAGCGGCCGTTTGGGTGTGGAGGCCTGATCATGAGCAACGCTATGGAAGGTAACGGTATTCTGGTTTTTCTCGACCGCGATCTGAAAGCACCGCAGCCGGCGCTGACCAAGGGCCTGAAGCTGGCGCGTGCCGCCGGCTTGCCGGTAACCGTGATGGTCAACAGCGATTCGGCGGCGATGCGCCGGGCGGTGGGTCTGGACGAGGAACGCCGGCAGGCGGCGGAGAAACAGATCCGGAAGGCCTGGGACAAACGGATCGACGCGCTGTGCGGCGATCACCAGGTGGACAAGCGCATCGTTTCCTCCCGGGACAGCGAACAGGCGCTGCGGGACACGGTGCGTGACTGCCGCCCGGTGCTCAGCGTGGTGCATACCAGCGACGAAGGCCGGCTACGTCGTCATTTGTTCACGCCCCGCGACTGGCTGCTGATTCGTCACGCCCCGGGCGCGGTATTGTGCGTGCACTCGGACCCCTGGAACGACACGCCGAAGTTGACCGCCGCGGTGGAGCCGGAACAGTACGAAGGCGGGCTGGACGACAGAGTCATCCGCACCGCCGGCTATTGGTGCGAGCAGTTGCACGGCGACCTGGAAGCGGTGCACGTGCTGGAGCACCCGGACGAAACCTTGCTGCTGGTGGCCGGCGAAGCGCTGCCGGAATACGCCGCCAGCGCCGCCAACATTCGCGATTACCATCAGAAAGCACTGGACGCGTTCGCCGAGCGCCACGCCCTGCCCAACGACCGCGCTACCCTGCTTGAAGGGCCGGTATCGCGGACCCTGGCGGGCTACTGCGAGGAACAGGGCAGCGACTGCCTGGTGGTGGGCACGGTGCGCCGCAACCCGGTGGAGCGGTTACTGCTGGGCGCCACCGCCGAAGGGCTCCTGACCCGGGCCGGCTGTGACGTCATGGTGGTCAAACCGGACGACTTCGAGTCCGACTGGCTGTAAAAGCCGGCGGCGCGCCGTGAAGGGGTTCAGGCGGCCCCTTCCTCGCGACGGAATACCGGCTTGGTGTCGGTGGAGGCCGCCTTGTCGTAGCGGTAGCCGGCGACGCGGAACTTGTTCAGCTGCGCCGGCGTTTCAATCCCTTTCTGCAGAATCCAGGCGGCCATCAGGCCGCGCGCCTTCTTGGCGTAGAAGCTGATCACCTTGTATTTGCCGTTCTTCTCGTCCTGAAACACCGGTTCGATCACCGGCCCGGGCAGCTGCCCGGTGCGCACCGATTTGAAATACTCGTTGGACGCCAGGTTGATCAGCACCTCGGTGCCGGCGGCCTTCATGTCCTTTTTCAACTGCCCGGTGATAGTGTCTCCCCAGAACTGGTAGAGATCCTTGCCCCGCTCATTATCCAGACGGGTGCCCATTTCCAGCCGGTAGGGTTGCATCAGGTCCAGGGGCCGCAGCGCGCCATAAAGCCCGCTGAGAATGCGCAAACGGCTTTGCGCCGCCTTCAGATCGTCGCCGTCGAAGCGGGTCACGTCCAGACCGGTGTACACATCGCCCTTGAAAGCGAACAATGCGGGTCGGGCATTGTGTTTATCGAACGGTCGCGACCATTGGGCGAACCGTTCCACATTGAGGTGAGCGATCTTGTCGCTGACCTTCATCAGGCTGGCCAGATCCGCCGGCGACAGCTTCCGGGCACGCTCCACCAGTTCGGCGCTGTGTTCCAAGAGGCGCGGCTGGGTGGCGCGCAGCGCCGGCAACGGCGAGTCGTAATCCAGCGTTTTGGCCGGCGATACCACGATCAACATGCGGTTCTCCTTTACAAGATGCAGACCCGATTATAAGAACACCGTCGAGAGATGAAACAGGCTTTATACTATGGCCCCCTTGGCGAGATGCTATCGTACCCTCAACCATACCGGGGAGTGATCCAGACCCATGCGTTTTTTGTTGGTGTTAACCGTGACCGTCGCCGTTGTCGTGCTGCTGTGGGGCAGCTGGCAAGCGGGCCGGAAACCTTTTTATCTGGTGCTCGCCGGCGTCGCGGTGGCCGGCGCCATCTTCCTCGGCGCGATGCTGTTCACGGATCAGGAACGCCGTGTCCCCACCGACCCGGAAACGGTGGAAACCAGCATCACCAGCGTCCACCAGACCGAAACCACCTTCCGTCTGCGCGGTGAAATCATCAATCGCGGCGAGAACGCGGTGGCGCGCACCGAAGTCATGGCGGAAGCCCTCAGCTGCCCGCCGGCGAAAGCCTGTGAGGTGTTGTACGGCGAGCGTTTGACGCTTTCCATGCACATTCCCGCCGGTGGCCGCTACCCGCTCAACCTGTCCGTGCCCCGCCCCGACCGGGATATCCAGGCCGACCGCTGGCGTGCCCGCGTGTTGCGCGTGGAAGCCTACGACCGCTGAGAACCGGGGCTAGGCAATCGTCGACTAAATGGTCACAATGCCGGCTCCTCGAAGCACAGCAACGGCTGTAGGAGAGATAATGGCAGCGCTCATTCCTGGCCACCCTACCCCAATCGCACCCAACGCCTGGCGGGTACTGGGCCGCAATCCGGGAATGATGACCGGGCCCGGCACCAACTCCTATCTGGTTGGTGAACAGGCTCTCACGGTCATTGATCCGGGTCCGGTGGACCACGAACACACCCAGGCGCTGCTGCACGCGGCGGAAAAGATCGGCCGCCCGATCGAACAGATTCTGGTCACCCACACCCACCGAGACCACTCCCCCGGCGCCCGCGAACTGGCTGAAGCCAGCGGCGCGCGGATGCTTGGCCCGGATGTGCCCGACGACGGCCTGCAGGACGAGACCTGGGCCCCGGAACGGCGTTTGCGTCACGGTGAGCGTGTTGATTGCGGCGGCATCGAACTGGAAGTGATCGCCACGCCCGGGCACGTCGGCAACCATCTTTGCTATCTGATGGTGGACCAGAACCTGCTGTTCACCGGCGACCACCTGATCCAGGGCTCCACCGTGGTGATCGCACCGCCTTCGGGCTCCATGGCCGCCTATATGGAATCACTGGCCCTGTTGCGCGATTACCGCATCGACCTGATGGCACCGGGCCACGGCGACGTCATCGACGACCCCATGGCCACCGTGGACAAGACCCTCGCCCACCGCCGCGAGCGCGAACGAAAGGTCGTGGAAGCGCTGGACGCCGACCCGATCACCGTCCAGGAACTGGTCACCCGGGTCTACGAAGACGTGCCCGCCTTCCTGCACGGCGTCGCCTGCCTCTCCCTGGAAGCCCACCTGATCAAACTCCGCGACGAAGGCCGCGTCAGCCACACCGGCGGCAAATGGGCGGTGTAAAGCAGTTGATAGTGGACAGTTGATAGTTGATAGCTAAAAGACGCGATGCCGGTTTTTATAAACGGAAAGGCCGTGCCCGCGAACTGACAGCGCGGGCACGGCCTTTGATGTGACGACGAGCTCAACCGCGCAGCTATCAACTATCAATTATCAACTATCAACTGATCTTCACAGCCATCCCTTGCGTTTGAAGTACCAGTACGGCGCCATGCCGGATAGGAGCATCAGGCCGAGCACCGCCGGGTAGCCGAACGCCCACTGCAGTTCGGGCATCACGTCGAAGTTCATGCCGTAGATGCTGGCGATCATGGTGGGCGGCAGGAACACCACCGCCGCAATCGAGAAGATTTTGATGATCTGGTTCTGTTCGATGTTGATGAAGCCCTGGGTGGAATCCATCAGGAAGTTGATCTTCTCGAACAGGAAGGTGGCGTGGGACATCAGGGTGTCCAGGTCGTGCTGGATTTCCGAGCAGGTGCGGCGCCGGTCCTTGTCGGTGCGAACGTAGCGCTGGATAAAGGAGATCGAGCGCTGGGTGTCCATCAGGCAAAGCCGGATCTTACCGTTGCTGTCCTCCAGGTGGGCCAGCTTTTCGATGCCGTCTTCCAGCTCCGCTTCTTCGTCTTCCAGCACCAGGTAGCTGACTTCCTCCAGGTTGCGGTGGATGTCTTCCAGGCTGTCGGCCATGTTTTCCACCTTCTGCTCGAGAATGCTGAGCAGAATATCCAGCGGCGCCTGGGCCTGCACCCAGCCGCGGCGCACGCGCAGGCGCATCAGGCGGAAGTCCGGCAGCCGTGAGTCGCGGAAGGTGAGGAGCCGGCCCGGCTGCAGCACGAACGCCACCGTCGAGGTGCGGTGGCGGCCTTCGGCCTGATAGACGAACAGCGAGTGCACGTGCAGGCCGTATTCGTCGTGGAAGAATCGGGCCGAGGCCTCGATTTCCTCCACGTCGTCGGATTCGGGCAGGTTCTGGCGAAACAGGTGCTGCAGCTGCTCACGTTCCTCGTCGGACGCGTCGACCAGGTCGATCCAGCTGGCCGCGTCGGAGGTACCCGGGGTGAGCTCGGCCACATCCCTCTCGCGGAGCACTCCTCTTTCGATGTCGTAAACGTGCAGCATGCTAAGCTCCTCGCGAACAGTATGGGCCGGGGTCAGGCATCAACCCGGCTTAGATAGAGCAGCGCATGATAACTGTCAACTCCACGATAACACGGCTGAACGAGAGCACGACGGCGATCGAGCTGGGCCAGGGAGCCCGTCTATGGCTGATTCACGGCGTTCTGGGTGAAGACGCGCAGCCGTTATTCCACACGCTTTGTAACCATTTGCCCTGGGACCGTCCCCGAGTGCGCGTGTTCGGCCGGGAGCATCCCGTACCCCGGCTCACCTGCTGGGTGGCGGACAGCGGCGTGCGCTACCGCTACTCGGGTCTGACCCACCAGGGCGAGGGCTGGCCCCCGGCGCTGGATACGCTGCGCCGGGAGGTCACCGCCCTCACCGGTCGGCGGCCCAATGGGGCCTTGGCCAATCTCTACCGCGACGGCGACGACAGCATGGGCTGGCACCGCGACAATGAACCGGAGCTCGGCGCGCACCCCTGGGTACTCTCCTATAATCTCGGCACCGCCCGGGATTTCGCGTTCCGCCCCTACGGCAGCGGCCGCCAGAGCCGGGTGATCGCGCTGGAGCACGATAGCCTGCTGGTGATGTCGCCGGAGGTGCAGACCCACTTCGAGCACGCCCTCCCCCGCCGTCGTCGGGTGCGCGAGCCCCGCCTTAACCTGACCTTCCGCGAGATTGTGTAGGTGCGGGCTGTAGGAGCGGGCCCTGCCCGCGAAAGGGTGGCGCTAGCCACCCGGCCGGATACCAGAGATATTGTTAGTACTGCCGTTAGAGGTGCCTCTGGAATCCTGCCGGGAGCTTCGCTCCCTTTCGCGGGCAAGGCCCGCTCCTACAGGATCCGTCTAACCGAAGAAAACATAGCTCAAGAGGATCGCCGCCAACAGGCCGGCGGCGTCGGCGGCCAGGCCGCACCACAGGGCATAGCGGAAATCGCGGATGCCGACGCTGCCGAAGTACACCGCGAGCACATAAAAGGTGGTTTCCGTGGAGCCCTGCATCACCGCCGCCATGCGACCGGCCAGTGAATCCACCCCGTGGGTCTGCATCACGTCGAGCATGGCGGCGCGGGCACCGGAACCGCTCAGGGGCTTCAAGAACGCCACCGGCAGCGCGTCCACGAAGCGGGTGTCCCAACCCAGCCCGGCGGCGCCGAGGCGGATCGCTGACAGCACCGCTTCAAGAACGCCGCTGGCCCGCAGCATGGCGATGGCGGCGAGCATGGCGACCAGATAAGGAATCAACTTCACCGCCAGGGTGAAGCCTTCCTTAGCGCCTTCCACGAAACAGTCGTAGCTGTCGATGCGGGCGCGCCAGGCGGCGAAGAAGAACAGGCCGATCACCGCCAGAAGAATGCCGTTGCCGAACAGACCGGAAAGGGTGTTGCCCAGATCCGGCGGTGCCAGATAGACCCCCAGTGCCAGCAGCGAGAGCAGCGCCAGCCAGCCCAGGGCCACCGCGATCAGCAGCGGGTCGCGCAGCGGTATGCGCTGCAGCCGGGCGGTAAGGATCACGCCGATAAAGGTGGAGACCGTGGTCGCCATCAGCATCGGCAGGTACACCGCCGCCGGATCGGCGGCGCCCTGCTGAGCGCGGTAAAGCAGCACCGTCACCGGCACCAGGGTCACCGAGGAGGTGTTCAGCACCAGGAACATGATTTGGCTGTCGGTGGCCCGGCGCGGCTCCGGGTTGTGTTCCTGGAGCGATTCCATCGCCTTGAGGCCCAGTGGGGTGGCGGCGTTGTCCAGGCCCAGCATATTGGCGGCCAGGTTCATGGAGACCCCGGCGCCGGCGGCCGGGTCCCGCCGCAGAGACGGCATCAGGCGGGCCAACACCGGGCGCACGCCGGCGGCCATGCGGTCGGCCAGACGGCTTTGTTCGGCCAGCCGGAACAGGCCGCTCCACAGGGCCAGCACGCCGATCAGTCCCAGGCTCACTTCCACCGCCAGGTCGGCCGCTTCCCAGAGCGCCGACACCACACGGGCCGGCGCTTGCAGATCGCCGCCCAGCAGCTGCACCAGGGCACCAAGTATCCCGATCAGAAAAAAGGCGGTAAAAAGACGATGCACTGGGGCCTCATGAATGACGGTAAAGCGCTCAGTATGTCGATCAACGCGGCGTTTGCCTATCCATGCGCGCTTGCCCCGGCCCCACTCTTTGGGCGACCCTGTTCCAAGTGGCGGTTTCCTTTATACTGCCGTGGAACCCTTTAAAAATGCAGCCGAGTAAGTTCATGTCCGTATTCCGCAAGCTGTTTGGCGTGCTCCTGGCGGCCCTGTTGTTGGGCGGCGCCCTGAAGGTGGGCGGCGACCTGGGCAACAACCCCGTTATCGAAGGATCGCTCAAGCCCGAGAAGGTCCACCGTGAAGCCGCCGAAGAGATCGTCGAGCGCCTGGAACTGCACTACCGGCGTCTCAAGTTCGACGACGCCCTTTCCGCGCAGGTGCTTGAGCAGTACTTGCAGGATCTCGACCCCAACCGGCTGTATTTCACCCAGCAGGATGTGAACGACTTCCAGCGTTACCGCGACCAGCTCGATAATCAGTTGCGCGACGGCGTTCTGGAAGCCGGCTATTCCATCTTCAACCGCTTCCAGGGCCGCCTGGAAGATCGCCTCACCGAAATCCTCGCGACCCTGGAGGGCGGCTTCGAGGATTGGGACTTCGACGGTGACGGCAAGGTAATGGTGGACCGCAGCGAAGCGGACTGGGCCAAGGACCAGGACGCCCTGGACGCGATCTGGCGGGGCCAGCTGCGTAACGCGGTGCTGTCCATGCGCCTCAACGGCACCAGCGACGAGGAAATCAGCAAGCGGCTCACCAACCGCTATGAAAGCCAGCTTAACCGTGTCCGTCAGAATACCGCCGAGGATGTGTTCCAGACTTATATGAACGCCCTCGCCCAGACCTTTGATCCGCACACCAATTATTTCACGCCGCACAATTCCGAGAACTTCGACATCAGCATGAGCCGTTCGCTGGAAGGCATCGGTGCGGTGCTGCAATACGAAGACGGCTACACCAAGGTGGTCCGCCTGGTGCCGGGCGGGCCCGCCGCCAAGCAGGGCCAGTTGAGCCCCGCCGACCGGGTGATCGCCGTCGCCCAGGGCGATGAAGACATGATCAACGTGATCGGCATGCGTCTGGACGAGGTGGTGGACAAGATTCGCGGGCCCAAGGGCTCCAAGGTACGCCTGGAAGTGATCCCCGCCGGCCGCGCCAGTGAGCACGACACCCGCACCATCGCCATCACCCGTAATAAGGTGGTGCTGGAAGAACAGGCCGCCAAGAAGGAAGTGATTGAGGTGGATCACGGCGGCGACACCATGAAGCTGGGCATCATCGAGATTCCCGCCTTCTACATGGATTTCAACGCCTTCCACCGGGGCGATCCGGATTACACCAGCACCACCCGTGACGTGGCGGAGCTGCTGGTGGAACTGCGCAAGGAGAACGTGGACGGCCTGGTGATCGACCTGCGCAACAATGGTGGCGGCTCGCTGCTGGAGGTCAACAAACTGGTGAGCCTGTTCATCAACCGGGGCCCCACCGTGCAGGTGCGCGAGGCCGGCGGCCGGGTCAGCGTTGAAAGCGACCAGTACCCCGGCATGCTTTATGCCGGACCGCTGGCGGTGCTGGTCAACCGCTACAGCGCCTCGGCATCGGAAATTTTCGCCGGCGCCATGCAGGATTACGGCCGCGCGCTGATCGTCGGTGACCAGACCTATGGCAAAGGCACCGTGCAGACCCTGCTGGACCTGAACCACGGCAAATTGAAGATGACCAACGCCAAGTTCTACCGGGTGTCCGGGTCCAGCAACCAGAACATGGGCATCGTGCCGGACGTCACCATGCCGTCGCTGGTGGACAAAGAGTCGATCGGCGAAAGCAGCCTGCCCAACGCCCTGCCCTGGGACGAAATCGACCCGGCCAAGTACCAGCGCTACCAGGATCTGGTGCCGCTGCTGCCGGGGTTGCGCGAGCGGCACGACGCGCGCATCGGCGACAACCCGGAATTCGTCTATGTGAACCAGCTGCGCGAGCTTCTCAACCGCGCCAATGAGCGCCAGGAACTGTCGCTCAACGCCAAGCAGCGCAAGGCCTGGCAGGAGGATTTCGACCAGCGCCGCCTGGCCATCGAGAACGCTCTGCGCAAGCACCGTGGTGAAGAGCCGATTGAGAAAATGGAAGACCTGCGGGCGCTGGAAGAGCAGCGCGCGCTGGACCCGGAAAGCAGTGAGGAGCCCCTGGACGAAGACCCCTACCTGCGTGAAACCGGGCATATCCTTGCCGACATGGTCTCGCTGCTCCGCGAGCAGCGCGTGGCCGACAAAAGCGCTTCTTGAGCGCCCCCGCCCGGCCCGGGGGTCAGGCCATCGCCTTGAACCCCCAGCGCGCCGGGTCCTTTCCCAGCCCCATTTTCAAGGTGCGCCGCCCCAGATCGTGATTGAAATCCTCCAGCCGCCGTTTGGCGGCCTCCGGTAGCAGGCGCTGGCCAAGACTGGCGGCGCTGAAGCCGGCACGGGCCAGGCGCACCGCCGCGGCGGACGACATCCGACTGTGCAGATTCAGATCGTCCGCCATGGCGTCGCCGATCAGAAAACGGCTCACCGCCAACAGCGCGTCGTAGGGCAGATGGAACGGCGGCTTGCCCGCCATGCCGGCCAGCAGAGACTTGGCGAGCTTTTCACTGTCCTCGGTGGGTTCATAAAGGTGGGACGTGAGTTGCAGGGCCAGCACCTGTTGTTCTTCCACGGTGGCGGTGAGCAGCGCCTCGTCGACCCCCAGCAGGTAGCCCGCGTAGCGCCAGAAATAATGCATCGCCTCGTGCTCTTCATGGCTGATATACAGGCCCATCCGGCGCAGACCCCGCACCACCATATAATCGAACTCGAGCACCGTGCCGGCCATATCCTCCTGATTGATGGGCAGGTCGAAACGGTCGTTGTCCCAGCGCCCGCTTTCGCTGAGAAAACGGCGCACCGCCGCGTGCAGCAGACGCACCTCCATCAGGGTGCGGTGGCCCAGCCCTCCAGGGCGCAGTCCGTCCGTGGCGGCGATGTTGTGCAGCATCTGGCCGGTTTCATAGATGCGTCGGGACACATCCTTCTGCAGACGACCGGTGGCCACCAGCACCTGGGACGGCTTGTTGTGGGCATAGCCCTCCACCAGGCTGGAACACATCAGCACCAGGCCCTGCAGCGCGCCGTGCCGGCGGTACATGCGCCGACCCAATTCCATGCGCTCAAAGTCCACCCAGCCGGGCACGGTGTGGCAGTGGTCCAGAAACGCCTGATACACACCGCCCTGCTCCGCCGCGCGCCGCTCCACTTCGTCGAGCAGCCCGGACGGCCGTTGGAAGGCGATGTGTTCCAGGCAGCGGTCGGCCAGCGGGTCCTGGACCGCGCGCCAGGCTTCAAGCCGATGGTGCGCGTAGCGGTCGAACCAGATCTGCTCCCGCGGGGTGCGCGGGCCGTTGCGTAACTGGGTGAGTTCCTGGGGCGTGGCCATCAACGTCTCCGGCTTGTTTTTGTGAACACAGAACTCATGGGTTCTGTGTTCAAGCTAGAGCGTCGTATCCAGGGGGTCAATCACCAAAAGCAGCGAATTTATTTAGGGCCCAAGCCGCCAAGGTGTCGGCGAGCCAGGCCGGGTCGTCCAGCGACAGGTCGTGGCCGCCGTCCGGGTGGACCGCCCGCCGCGCGGACCACCGTTTGGCCAGCGCGGCGGAACAGCGCGGGTCCACCAGGCGGTCGGTGGCGGCGTTGATCACCAGCAGCGGTCGCCCGGCGGGCAGAGCCGACGGCGCCCGGAATCGGGCCGCCGCCCACAGTTGCCGAAGGGTATTGGCGGCGGACACCGGGCGCGCTTCATCGATGCGACGGAATTCCCGGGCGATACGGTCCTTGTCGACGTCCGACAGCCGGTTGGTGGTGATATCCAGAATCCGGCGTTCGCGTTTGAGACGATCGTGGCCAAGCAGGCCGTGCCGGACAATGGCGCCGTAATTGGCCGGTTTGAGGCGCTGCCAGAACGGGCTCACCGGCGCGGCGCTGGAATTGATCAAGGCGGCGGCGGCCACCTCCTGGGGATAGCGCCGCAGCCATTCCATTGTCACCATGCCGCCGAGGGACAGCGCCACCAGGTTGATCGGTCCGTCCACGCCTTGCCGCGCCAGGTCCTCGCGGGCGGCGTCCACCATGGCGGCGATGCGGGTCGGGCTGCGGTCCCGATAACGAAGTCCGTTGCCAGGCAAATCGATGCACACCACGTGGTGGCCCGTGCCCAGGGCGCTGGCCAGGCGGTCGGCGAAACCGTGCCAATGGGCTTGTTCACGAACCAGTCCGCGCAGCAGGATCCAGGTCGTCGGCATATCTCTGTGCTTCCTTAATCAGCTAGAATGCGAGGCTGCAGTTGGGCCCGCGCGAGGAACTATGGCACGAAAAACCGTAAAACGGGTGAAAACAGGCTCCCTGGAACGCCGCTTTTCCATGGCCCGGGCCGGCTTTCTGGCCGGTGCCCGCTACGCCACGGCCAGCGCCGGGGGCCTGTTCGCGGCGCCGGACCAGCGCGAAGCGCGGCGCCGGCGCAATCTCTCGCAACGGGCGGAAGAACTGGTCGAGGAACTCGGTCAGTTGAAGGGCTCGGTGGTGAAGATCGGCCAGATGATGGCGCTGTTCGGCGAGCACTTCCTCCCCGAGGAGGTCACCGACGCCCTGCACACCCTGGAGAACAGCACCACCGCCCTGGAATGGCCGGCGGTGGAGAAGCATCTCCGGCAGCAGCTGGGCAGCGTCAAACTGGCCGAGCTGGAAGTGGACCCGCAGCCCCTGGGCGCGGCCAGCCTGGGCCAGGTGCACCGCGCCCGGCGCAAGAGCGACGGCGCCGAGCTGGCCCTCAAGATTCAATATCCGGGCGTCGCCAACGCAATTGATTCCGACATGCGCGCGCTGGTGCGTTTGCTCAAGCTGAGCCGGCTGGTGCCGATCACCGAGCAGTTCAATCAGTGGCTTGATGAAGTGCGCGACATGCTCGGCCGCGAAGTGGACTACGACCTGGAGGCGCACACCACCCGCCATTTCCGCGACGCCCTGGCCGATGATCCGCGTTTCGTGGTGCCGGAAGTGTACGGCGACTACTCCACCCACAATATTCTTTGCCTGTCCTACGAAGAAGGCGTGCACATCAGTGATCCGTCGGTGGTGTCGCTGAGCCAGGAGCGCCGCAACTTTCTCGGCCGCGCCATTATGGAGCTGTGCTGCCGGGAAGTGTTCGAGTGGAACAAGATGCAGACCGACCCGAACTTCGGCAACTACCTGATGCGCGTCGGCGACGACGGCCAGGACAAGATCGTGCTGCTGGATTTTGGCGCCATCCGCGATTTCGACGATGAGGTGCTGGGGCCGGGCCGTGAGATGATCCGCGCCGCCTGGCTGCACGACAGCGACCGCCTGTTCGGCGCCATGCGCGCGTTGGAATTTCTCGACGGCGAGGTGCCGCGCCGGCTGCTGGATGATTTCGCCGCGCTGTGTTTCGAAGCGATCGAGGCGCTGCAGGACCCGGACCGCTTCCCGCCGCCGAAATCCGTGGTTAACGACAAGGGTGAGTACCTGTGGGGCGAGAGCAACCTGCCCAACCGGGTCATGAACCGGGCCAGCCGCACTGCCCTATCGGTGCATTTCGATGTGCCGCCCAAGGAGTTCATTTTCCTGTTCCGCAAACTGCTCGGGGCTTACACTTTTT
>DGNT01000111.1 GCA_002389055.1 Alcanivorax sp. UBA4485 | reverse complement strand
ACGCCGGGCTGGCGCTTGCCCTTGAAGCGCACCAGCACGGATTCCGGCATGTCCAGCGGCATCACGCCGGTGGCGGCGGCGAACGCCACCAGGCCGGAGCCCGCGGGGAAGGAAATGCCCATCGGGAAGCGGGTGTGGGAGTCACCGCCGGTGCCCACGGTGTCGGGCAGCAGCATGCGGTTCAGCCAGGAGTGGATGATGCCGTCACCCGGGCGCAGGGAGACGCCGCCCCGGTTCATGATGAAGTCGGGCAGGGTGTGCTGGGTTTCCACGTCCACCGGCTTGGGGTAGGCGGCGGTGTGGCAGAACGACTGCATCACCAGATCCGCCTGGAAGCCCAGGCAAGCCAGGTCTTTCAGCTCGTCGCGGGTCATCGGACCGGTGGTGTCCTGGGAGCCGACGGTGGTCATCTTCGGCTCGCAGTACATGCCCGGGCGCACGCCTTCCAGGCCGCAGGCCTTGCCGACCATCTTCTGCGCCAGGGTAAAGCCGGCGTTGGAGTCGCCGGGCTGTTCCGGCTTGCGGAACAGGGTGGACTCTTCCAGGCCCAGGGCGGTGCGCGCCTTGGTGGTCAGGCCACGGCCGATGATCAGGTTGATGCGGCCGCCGGCGCGTACTTCGTCGAGCAGCACCTGGGAACGCAGGTCGAACTCGGCGATCACTTCGCCGTCTTTTTCTACCCGACCTTCGAACGGGTAGATGTCGATCACATCACCGGTTTCCATCTTCTCGACGTCGCACTCGAAGGGCAGGGCGCCGGAATCTTCCATGGTGTTGAAGAAGATCGGTGCGATCTTGCCGCCGATGCAGACGCCGCCGGCGCGCTTGTTGGGCACGTAGGGAATGTCGTCACCGAAGTGCCAGAGCACGGAGTTGGTGGCGGACTTCCGGCTGGAGCCGGTGCCGACCACGTCGCCCACGTAGGCCACCGGGTGGCCTTTGGCCTTGAGTTCGTCCATCTGCTTGAGCGGGCCGATCTCGCCGTCCTTCTCGGGGACGATGCCTTCACGGGCGTTCTTCAGCATGGCGTTGCCGTGCAGCGGAATGTCCGGGCGGCTCCAGGCGTCCTGGGCGGGGGACAGATCGTCGGTGTTGGTCTCGCCGGACACCTTGAAGACGGTGACGGTGAACTTCTCGGAGAGGTCCTTGCGGTTGGTGAACCACTCGCCCTCGGCCCAGGATTCGATCACTTCCTTGGCCTTGGCGTTGCCGGCTTTCATTTTGTCTTCCACGTCGTGGAAGGCATCGAATACCAGCAGGGTGTGCTTGAGTTCCTTGGCGGCCACGTCGGCCAGCTCTTCATCGTCGAGCAGCTCGATCAGCGGCGCCACGTTGTAGCCGCCCTGCATGGTGCCGAGCAGTTCGGTGGCACGCTTGCGGTCGATCAGAGGGGAGCTGGCTTCGCCTTTCACAATGGCGGTGAGGAAGGCGGCCTTCACGTAGGCGGCCTGGTCCACGCCCGGCGGGACCCGGTTCACGAACAGGTCCTGAATGAATTCTTCTTCGCCAGCGGGCGGGTTTTTCAGCAGTTCCACCAGTTCGGCGGTCTGCACTTCGTCCAGCGGCTTGGGCGGAACGCCCTGGGCGGCGCGCTCTTCTACGTGTTTGCGATAGGCTTCTAGCACAGCGAATCCCTCGTTTCGTCTGACTGATTTCTTTTGAAAATCAGTTGTTTGGGGTATGTCCGGGGGTGGAAATGCGCGCGGAGTATAGCGGAAACGGTATCCACTGTTAAATCAAACAGCCCTTAGAGCCATTCATGACATGAATGTTCGGAATAACTGTGGAAGCGGGGCCCCGCTCGCACGGTGGTGCGTTAATAGGGCAGGGTGCCGCCGGGCGGCTGGCGGCGGAAGCGTTTGTAGCTCCACAGGTACTGCGCCGGCTCCTCAAGGATCACGGCCTCGATGGAGCGGTTCATGGCTCGCAGGGCGTGGTCCAGGTCCTCGTCGTGGATGTCCGGGTCGGCGGGCCGCACGCGGATCTCGAAGCCTTGGTCGCCGGGCAGCCGGCGCGCCCAGGCCATGAACACCCGGGCGTTGGTCTGCTTGACCAGCTTGCAGCTCAGCGTGCCGGTGTAGGCGGGCTGACCGAAGAAGGGCGCGAAGCGACCGCTGCGGCGGTCCGCCACCTGGTCGGGGAGAATCGCGGTGAGCGCGCCCTTGCGCATGGCGCGCACCAGCCCGGCCACGCCGCGGGCGGTGGCCGGGTACATGGTGGTGCCGAAGTGTTCCCGGCCCTGCTTCACCAGCGCGTCCAGTTCCGGCAGCCCGGACGGCGCGAACATGGCGTGCAGCCCGAATTCCCGGGCCAGCCAGAAGTTGAGCACCTCCCAGCAGCCCAGGTGCGGGGCCAGGATCAGGATCGGTTCCTGGTTGGCCACCGCTTCGCGCAGCGGCCCGTCGCCCTGTTCCGACACCACCCGCCGCAGGCCGTCCTCCGGTTTGCTCCAGAAACGGGCGATCTCGAAGGTGTTCTTGACGCTTTCCACCAGGGATTCGCGCACCAGCGCCTCGCGGTCCGGGTGGTCGGGCAGGCAAAGAGACAGGTTGATGCGGGTGACCTGGCGGGCTTCGGTGGACAGCCGGGCCAGCAGCCCGCCGAGCGCGGTGGCCAGCGCCCGATTCAGCCGGAACGGCAGCAGGCCGAGCAGGCGCAGCGCGCCCACGGCGGCGCGGCCTTTCAGCGTTTGGATATAAGGATTGGTTCGACGGCCCATGGCCGGCGATTATACGGGGGTGTGGGTATAACGCCAGCCGTCGCCTATAATGGCCGCCCGAATTTCGAGGTGCCCATGACCGATATTTCCCCGCTGATCGAGTTTTTACCCTGCAGGACACCGGAGGCGTGGATCGGCTGGGCGCTGGAGAACGAGACGCTGCTGCTGATCGATCACGCGCACTGCGAGAAGAAGGCGGCGTCCACCGCGTTGAATCTGATGTTCCGCTACGTGGACCGCCCGGAATTGCTCGACAACCTGAGCCAGCTGGCGCGGGAAGAGTTGCTGCACTTCGAACAGGTGGTGGGCCTGATGCGTGAGCGCGGCATCCGTTACGACCACCTCTCGCCGTCCCGCTACGCCGGCGCGCTGCGCGCGGAAGTCAGCACCTCGGAACCGCAACGCCTGGTGGACACCCTGATCGTCGGCGCCCTGATCGAAGCCCGCTCCTGCGAACGCTTCGCCGCGCTCGCGCCCCGTGTCGACCCGGAACTGGGCCGCTACTACCGCTACCTGCTGAAAAGCGAGTCCCGCCACTTCGAAGACTACCTGGACCTCGCCCGGCGCTACGCCGAGACACCCATCGACGACCGCATCACGTTCTTCAAGGAAAAGGAGAGGGAGTTGATCGAGTCACCGGACAGCGAATTCCGGTTTCACTCCGGGGTGCCGGAATAGTCTTGTAGGAGCGGGCCTCGCCCGCGAAAGGGTGGCCTCGGCCACCCGGCAGGATGCCAGAGGCGTTGTTGGCGCCGTTGTTAGAGAAGTCTCTGGTATCCTGCCGGCCGGCGTTGCCGGCCTTTCGCGGGCGAGGCCCGCTCCTACGACGCTATTTGATTTCCCAGTTTTCGAGGCGGAGCCCGTCGCTGTCCGCCACGATCCACCAGCCGAGCGCTCCCCAATCGCCGAGCACCCAGCGGGTGCCTGTGCCGTCTTTCAGGTCTACGTCGTGGACGGCGGGGCGGTGGGTGTGGCCGTGGATCAGGTGCTGGACGCCGGCGTCTTCCATGACGCGGACCACTTCCGCCGGGGTGACGTCCATGATGTTTTCGGGCTTGTTGGCGTTGTTGCCCTGGCTCTGCATGCGCATGCCCTGGGCGAGGGCGCGGCGTTCTTCCAGGGGCTTGGCGAGCATGCCTTGCTGCCACTGTGGGTCGCGGGCCATGGCGCGGAATTGCTGGTAGGCGTGGTCTTCGGTGCACAGGCTGTCGCCGTGCATCAATAGCGCCCGGGTGCCGTACAGATCGACCACGGTGCCCTCGTCCAGCAGGACACCGCCGCAATCGTCCGCGAATTGATCGCCGAGCAGGAAGTCGCGGTTGCCGTGCATGAAAAACAGCTCGGAGCCGGCGTCGGAGAAGCGCCGGAAGGCGGCGATGGCCTGGCGGTTGAACAGGCTGTCATCGTCGTCGCCGATCCAGGCTTCGAACAGATCCCCCAACACGTAGAGGCGGTCCGCCTGGCCGGCGTGTTTGTCGAGCAGGGTTTCCAGCCCGGCCAGATGTTCCGGGCGGGCCGGATCCAGATGCAGATCGGAGATAAGCAGGCTGTAATTCATAGGCTTACTGGCTGGCTTGCGGACTGTCGACACGACGGGCGTTTTCGATCACCACCGGGTCCTTGGGAACATCCCGGGCGGGTTGTCCGCCCAGGCGCTGGGTGCCGGTGGCCACGCCAGCGATCCGGTCCACGGTGTCCATGCCCTCGACGACTTCACCGAACACCGTGTAGCCCCAGCCGCGCGGGGTTTTGCCGGTGTGGTTCAGGCTGCGGTTGTCGACCAGGTTGATAAAGAACTGGGCGGTGGCGGAGTGGGGGTTGCCGGTGCGGGCCATGGCGATGGTGCCGCGCCGGTTTTCCAGGCCGTTACCCGCTTCGTTGCGAATCGGGGCGCGCGTCTCTTTTTTCTCCAGGTCCTGTTGCGCCGGGTCGAGCGCAAAGCCGCCGCCCTGGATCATGAAGCCGCGGATCACCCGGTGGAACACGGTGTCGTCATAAAAGCCGGCGTCCACGTACTCAAGAAAGTTGGCCGACGTGGCCGGCGCCTGCTCCTGGTTGAGCTCAATCACGATGTCGCCCTGGGTGGTGCTCAGGGTGACGCGCGGCCCCTCGGCCAGCGCCAGTGCCGGCAACAGCGCCAGCAGGGGAAGCAGCCAGCGCATCCTTAATCCTCCAGCACTTCGGCGGATTCGATCAGCACGTCTTCACGGGGCACGTCCTGGTGGAAGCCCTTGTTGCCGGTGGCCACGCCTTTGATGCGCTCCACGGTTTCCATGCCTTCCACCACTTTGCCGAACACCGCGTAGCCCCAGCCGTCGGGGGAGCGGGCCTGGTCCAGGAAGTGGTTATCGGCCACGTTGACGAAGAACTGGGCACTGGCGGAGTGCGGGTCCGAGGTGCGCGCCATGGCCACGGTGCCGGTCTCGTTGGAGAGGCCGTTACCGGCTTCGTTCTCAATCGGGGCGCGGGTCGGTTTTTGCTCCATGTCCGGGGTGAAACCGCCACCCTGGATCATGAAGTTAC
>DGNT01000206.1 GCA_002389055.1 Alcanivorax sp. UBA4485 | reverse complement strand
CGTTGGGGTGGCCCTTTTTTTTTATTTAGGATCACGCTGATCTCCTGTCCCTACAAGGCCCATGTGAGCGACCCTGTTCCAACGGAACGGGGAGCAGGCGCCGAAGGCGTCGCGCAGCGATCGCGAGCACCGCTCGCGACCTAAAGTAGGTCAGTCCATCCTCCAAACCGCTCTGGAATCCCGCCGGTCGGCAGACCCGGCCTTTCGCGGGCAAGGCCCGCTCCCACAAGCCCTGCTCCAACACCTCCACCTCGTACCTCCTTATCCCAAACCCCCGATTTTCCCTCACCGCCCTTTATCCCATGCCCATGTATCTCTATGCTCAGTAAGTTATGTCGGTGATTGGAGGCTCTATGCAGTGGGTGAAGGCCTTTGTGGCCGGGTTTCTGGCTACCCTGGTGTTCCATCAAGGCCTGCTGGCGTTGCTCCATGCCGCGGCGGTGGTGCCGATCTCTCCTTATAACTGGGCGCCCTCCGCGCCGTTGGGCGTGCCCGCCGTACTGTCGCTGGCGTTCTGGGGCGGTGTCTGGGGGCTGCCGTTATGGTGGCTGATACGTTTTAAGCCGGCCCATCTTTATTGGTCGGTGGCGGTCCTGTTTGGCGCCATCGCGCCCACCGTTGTCGCCATGCTTCTGGTATTCCCCATGAAAGGCCTCCCGGTCAGCGCCACCACCTGGGTCGGCGGCTTTATGCTGAATGCCGCCTGGGGGCTCGGGGTCGCGGTGTTCATGGGGCCGGTGTTCCGGACCTATCCGCTGGGCCCGGAAATGATCGTTAAATAAGACAGCGGCGGGGCCTCGCTCCGCTACCCCGCCGCATTAACTCGTGTTTTGGTTTGGGAAAAGGTGATCACTATGACGAATGACAATAACGCCGCCATGAAGACCCCCGTCCAGGCGCTGGAAGACCGCCGCCGTCAGCAAGGCGACAGCGTCGCCATGGTCCAGCCTTTGGGTGGCGACAAGGTGCGCCGCTATACCTGGAATGAAGTGGCGGATGAGGCCTACCGTATGGCCGCCTATCTCAAGGCCGAAGGCATTCAGGCCGGCGACCGTGTGGCGCTGGTCTCCAAGAACTGCGCGGAGTGGATCATCGCGGACCTGGCGATCTGGGTCGCCGGTGGCGTCAGCGTGCCGCTTTACCCCACCCTGTTGGCGGATTCGGTGCGTCTTATCCTTGAGCACAGTGAATCCAAGCTGCTGTTCGTCGGCAAGCTGGATGACTGGGGCATGATGAAGGATGGGGTGCCCGACGGTATCAAGCAGGTGGCCTTTTCCCTGGCGCCGGACGAGGTGCGCGGTAAGGTGCCGGTATGGACCGACATCGTCGCCAAGCAGGAGCCGCTCGCCGAGGCTGCCTCCCCGGGCCCGGACGATCTCGCCACCATCATCTATACCTCCGGCACCACCGGCGTACCCAAAGGGGTGATGCATCAGTACAAGAGCATGTCCGCGGTGGGCGCCAAGGTGATCCAGGTCTACAACCTGGAACCCTCGGACCGGATGATTTCCTATTTGCCGCTTTCCCACGTGGCGGAACGGGCCGCCGTGGAAATGGCGCTGCTGTACGTGGGTAACACGGTTTACTTCGCGGAGTCGCTGGATACTTTCGGCGAGGACATCAAGCGCGCCAAGCCGACCCTGTTCTTCGCGGTACCGCGTATCTGGTCCAAGTTCTACCAGAAGGCCTCCGAGGCGCTGCCGCCGAAGAAGCTCAATACGCTGCTCAAGATTCCGCTGCTCAACAAGGTGATCAAGAAAAAGGTGCTCGGCGCCATGGGTCTGGACGAGTGCCGGGTGGCGCTTTCTGGCGCCGCGCCGCTGTCCACGGACATCATTTCCTGGTTCAACAAGATGGATCTGGAAATCCTGGAAGTGTACGGCATGACGGAAAACTTCGGCTGGTCGCACACCACCGAACAGGGTGACCAGCGGATCGGCTGGGTCGGCACGCCCAACGACGGGGTGGAATGCCGCATCGGCGAGGCCGGCGAAGTGGAAGTGCGCAGCGTGGCCAACATGAGCGGCTACTACAAGCAGGCTGACCTGACCGCTGAAGTGCTGACCGAGGATGGCTGGTTGAAGACCGGCGACGTCGGCGAGATCGACGACCGTGGCCGCCTTCGCATCACCGGCCGGATCAAGGAAATCTTCAAGACCGAGAAGGGCAAGTATGTGGCGCCGGCGCCGATCGAAAACCGGCTCGCCAGCCAGCCGGGCGTGGAACTGGCCTGTGTCATCGGCGCCAATATGGCGCAGCCGATCGCGCTGCTCAACCTCACCCCGGAGGAGCAGGAAAAGCTCAGCAAAGGGGCCGAGAAAGAGCACTTCACTCAGCAATTGAACGCCCTGCTTGAGAAAGTGAACGGTCAGATTGATGCCCATGAGCGGCTCAACGCGCTGGTGGTCTGTAAAACACCCTGGACCGTGGAGAACGGGCTGATCACGCCGACGCTCAAACTCAAGCGTAACGAGATCGAGAAATATTACGACGCGGATTTGTCCAGTTGGGCGGCATCCCGTGGTGTGATCTGGGAGCAGTGATCGGTGAAGGATTCCGATCCGGACCTGCACCTGATCCGGTTGCTCGCCGACGGCCGCTTCCACTCCGGAGGCGCCCTCGGCGAAGCGCTGGGCGTATCCCGCGCGGCGATCTGGAAACGACTGCAGCGGTCCGCCGAGGCCTATGGCCTGTCGGTGGAGTCGGTGCGCGGCAAGGGCTACCGTCTCACCAGGGCCCTGGACCCGCTCAATCCGGAGGCGCTTGAGGACTCTCTGCGCGGTCGCGCGGAGCTGCATTTTCAATCCGTAACGCAGTCAACCAACGCCGACGCCATGGCCCTCGCGGCCGAGGCGGCCGGTCCGATGGTGGTCACCACGGAATACCAGAGCGCCGGCCGCGGCCGGCGTGGCCGGCAGTGGCAATCACCGTTTGCGGCCAACCTGTATTTAAGCGTGCTCTACCAGTTGTCGGGTGGCTTCTCGTCGCTGGGCGGTTTGAGCCTCGCCGCCGGTGTGGCGGTCAGCCGGGCCCTGGCGGACACCGTGCCGGAGCTGGGGCTGGGCCTGAAGTGGCCCAACGACCTGCTGGTGGACGGCGCCAAGCTGGGCGGTGTTCTGATTGAGCTGGCCGGTGAGATGGAGGGGCAGGTTCAGGTGGTGGTGGGCGTTGGCATCAACGTCGCCATGAGCGACCACCAGGCCGAGGCTATCGACCAGGACTGGACGGATCTGCGCCGCGCCTGTACGGCGCTCCCGGACCGCACGCGGCTGGCCACCGCCGTGGCTGGCGAGCTGCTCACCATGCTTGACCGGTTCGCCGTGGACGGCTTCGCGCCCTTTACGGCGGCTTTCGATCGAATGGACGTATGCCGGGACCGGCCGGTGGTGATTCATACCGGGGCTGGTCAGCGCACCGGGGTGGCCCGTGGCGTGTCCGAGGATGGCGCTCTGCGGGTGGAAATAGACGGAGAGATCCATTACATGCACGGCGGCGAAGTGAGCTTGAGATTACAATGAAGTTGTTCGTGGATGTGGGTAATACCGCCTTGAAATGGCGTCGCCGTGGGGCGGACGGGACCGTGCAGGGCGGTGCCGCCCACGGCCGTGACTGGCCCCTGGCCCTGCGGGCGCCACTGGAAGCCGGCGGTGCCGGGTTCGAAGAAATCTGGGTGGCGTCGGTGGCCGGCGCCGAGGCGGACGAGCGTATCGGGGCGTTGATCGAGGCGGGCACCGGGGTGCCGCCGCGGTTTTACTACTCTCGGCAGGAGGACTTCGGGGTCAGCAACTGCTACCCGGAGCCGCGCCGGCTGGGGGTGGACCGCTGGGTGGCGCTGGTGGAATGCTGGCAGCGCTTCGGCGCCGGTATCATTGTCGATTGCGGCAGTGCCCTGACCATCGATGCGATTGATGGCGAAGGCCGCTTTCTGGGGGGCTATATCGTGCCCGGGCTGGGCATGCTGCGCAGTGCGCTGCTGCGCGATACCGCCGACGTCCACGTGGACCAGGCGCGGCCCCGCCTGACGCTGGGGCGCTCCACCGGGGAGTGCGTCCATAACGGTCTGCTGCGCATGTCTGTGGCGTTCGTCACGGATGTGGTGGTTGAACTGCGTGAACGCCTTCCGGATACTTGCAAGGTATTGGTCACCGGCGGTGACGCGGACGAGCTCAGCGCCGCCTTTTCCTTTGAATTTATGCATTTGCCCGACCTGGTGCTGGATGGACTGGAGCGGGTGGCGGCACGTTAATAATAAAGCTTGGGGGCGACAGTCGGTGCGATGGGTCTTTTACAGCCTGCTGGTGGTGAACCTGGTCTACCTGGGCTGGCAGTTGGCTTCCGACGCCGTTTGGGGCGCCGGGTCGTCGACGGTTATCGAACGTGCCGGGGCCGCCGAATCACCGGAGGCGCCCGCCTTGCGGCTGCTTAGCGAGGCGCCGCAACCGGACCGGGCCTTGCGCCCCAGCGCACCCGCCCGCCCGGGGCTGTGTCCGGTGGTCGGGCCCTGGTCGGCCCGGGGCGAGGCCGAGCGCGCCCGCGTGCAGCTGGAGGCCGCCGGGCTGGCGGCAACGATTCGCGCGGTGACGGTTCAGAGGGATCACCTTAATTGGGTGTATCTGCCGCCCTACGGCAGCCGGGAGCGCGCCCTGGAGGTGCTCAGCGAGCTGCAGTCCCGGGGCGTCGACAGTTTTATCGTCAAGGCCGGTGAAGACGCCAACGCCATCTCCCTGGGGTATTTCACCAGTGAGGAATCCGCCGAGGGGCTGCGCGTAAAAATGCATAATGCCGGCTACCCGGCCTTTGTTCGCGAGACGTCGCGGCCGGTCACCGAGTATTGGCTGTATCTGCCGGAACGGGCGAATGGCGCCGCCGCGCTGGAGGATTTCCTGGTCGGCAACCCGACGGTGGGCCGTGATCGGGTGGCCTGTCGGGACCGGGAGCGGCAAAAGCCATAATCGCCGCGGCAATCAT
>DGNT01000138.1 GCA_002389055.1 Alcanivorax sp. UBA4485 | reverse complement strand
CCCGGCGAGCTCGCCATGCGCCACCGCGACGGCCGCACCCGCGCCGGCGCCATGGAAAGCGATCTGACCAGCGGCGAAATGACACTCAAGCAAGGAGTGGTAAGTGAATTCACAGGCAGCACGGAATAGGTCCGCCCTGGGCAAGGCTCTGCTGGCTCTGGCGTTGACCGCGCTGACCGCCGGCGCCGCCGCCCAGCAGCCCACCGGCCCGGTGGAGGTGAGCGCCGATGAGGCCACCTTCGAACAGAGCGTCGGCACCGGCGTCTATCGCGGCAACGCCGAGCTGATCCAGGGCAAGCGGCGCCTGAACGCGGACGTGATCCGCCTGTTCACCGAGAACAACGAACTGGTGCGGGTGGAAGCCACCGGGTCGCCGGTGCGCATGGTGGAAGGCAAGGAATTGAACGCCCGCGCCGACAAGCTGGTCTACGACCTGGCACAGCGCAGCCTGGTGCTCACCGGCAACGCCCGCGTCACCCACCAGGGCAATACCTTTGAAGGCGCCAAGGTGGAATACAACCTGGATTCGCGCCGCGTGGACGCCAGCAGCGAAGGCGACAAGCGGGTACGCCTGGTGATCCCGGCCAAGAACGCCGAGCAGGCCAGCGAGAACGCCGAGCAGGCCAGCGAGGACGCCGAGCCGGCGGAGCAGGACAACGGCGAACCGGCCGAGGACGCCCCGGCCGCGCAACCCGATAATGCGGAGACCCCCTGAGATGGCACATCTGAGCGCCCATAACCTGGCCAAGAGCTACAAGAGCACCCGCGTCATCGAGGACGTCTCGCTGGAGGTGGAAGCCGGCCAGATCGTCGGCCTGCTGGGCCCCAACGGCGCCGGCAAGACCACCTGCTTTTATATGATCGTGGGCCTGGTGGCCGCCGACGCCGGCCGTATCGAGATCAACGGCAACGACATCACCCACCTGCCGATGCACGGCCGGGCCAAGCGCGGCATCGGCTACCTGCCCCAGGAGGCGAGCATCTTCCGCCGCCTGACCGTGGAGCAGAACATCATGGCGATCCTGGAAACGCGCAAGAACCTGAGCAAGGCGGAGCGCAAGGAACAGCTGGAGAAACTGCTCCAGGAATTCCACATCGACCATATTCGCGACAGCATGGGCATGAGCCTGTCCGGCGGCGAGCGGCGGCGCGCTGAGATCGCCCGCGGCCTGGCCACCGATCCGGACTTTATTCTGCTCGATGAGCCCTTCGCCGGGGTCGACCCGATCTCCGTGAACGACATCAAGAGCATCATCCGTCACCTCAAGGACCGCGGCATCGGCGTACTGATCACCGACCACAATGTCCGTGAGACCCTGGATATCTGCGACACCGCCTATATCGTCAGCACCGGCCATATCATCGCCGACGGCGACGCCGACACCATTCTCGGCAACCAGCAGGTGCGCGACGTCTACCTGGGCGCCGATTTCCGGCTTTAGGGCGACAAAAGCGGCGGCGGGCGCCGCCGCGCCTTGCGCACCGCCCAAACCCTTGCATATAGTGGACGCCTTCCCGCCGCAGTGCCCTACACCCTTCCGCCACACAAAACAATAGCTGGCATGATTATTGCTTAAATTCGATTGATGCTGCTATGCTCCAACCCTCGGGATCGAGCAACCAGACAAGCAGCATGAAACCCTCCTTACAGCTTCAAATCGGCCAGCAGCTGACCATGACGCCCCAGCTGCAGCAGGCAATCCGCCTGCTGCAGCTGTCGACGCTGGACCTGCGCCTGGAGATCCAGCAGGCGGTGGAGACCAACCCGCTGCTGGAAATGGAGGAAGGCGCCGAGGACTTCAGTGCCGACGACACCGACTTCGACGCCGACGCGGACCTGGACGTGGAGCGCAGCGACGCCCTGGAAGACCTGGTGGACGGCCCGGTGGAAACCGACAGCGACTGGGACGACCTCTACGTGGGCCAGAGCAGCCCCGGCGGCGAAAGCGAGGACGCCGACGCCTGGCAGCAGCGCCATGCCAACCCCGACACCCTGATCAGCCACATGGAGTGGCAGCTCAACCTGACGCCGATGAGCGACCGGGACCGGGTGATCGCCCAGATCATCATCGAAGCCCTGGACGAGCGCGGCTTCGTCACCCTGCCCCTGGACGACCTGGTCACCACCGCCAATAACGAGATCGCCGACCCGGACGACCCGGTGGAAGACGACGAAGTGGTGGCGGTGCTGCACCGTCTGCAGCAGTTCGATCCGGTGGGCGTGGCCAGCCGCGACCTGGCCGAGTGCCTGGGCGTGCAACTGGCCCAGCTGCCCGAGGACACCCCGCACCTGGCCCACGCCCGCGCGGTGCTGGCGCACCAGACATTGCTGGAAAAGCACGATTACGCCGGCCTGCGGCGGGCGCTGGGCGCCACCGAGGAGGCGCTGCTGGCGGCCATGGCCCTGTTGCGCGGCCTGGACCCGGCCCCGGGCCAGCAGATCGGCGGCGAAAGCGCCGATTACGCGGTCCCCGACGTGGTGGTCAGCGCCCATAAGGGCGGTTGGCGGGTGGCGCTCAACGAGGCGGTGCTGCCGCGCGTTAACCTGCACTCCCAGTACGCCCAGCTGGCCCGCCAGGTGGGCGGCGAGGACGGCCAGTACCTGCGCAACTGCATGCAGGAAGCCAAGTGGTTCCTGAAGAGCCTGCAAAGCCGCCACGATACGCTGTTGAAAGTGGCCAGCCGCATCGTCGAGGTGCAGCAGGATTTCTTCAACTACGGTGAAGAAGCGATGAAGCCACTGGTCCTGGCGGACATCGCCGAGGCCGTGGGCATGCACGAGTCCACCATCAGCCGGGTCACCAACCAGAAATTCATGCTCACGCCCAAGGGCGTGTTCGAGCTGAAATATTTCTTCTCAAGTCACGTCGATACGGACGGCGGCGGTGAGTGTTCCTCCACCGCCATTCGTGCCATCATTAAGAAGCTGGTCGCCGCCGAGAGCCCTCGCAAGCCGCTCAGCGACAATAAGCTGGCGAGCTTGCTGAACGATCAGGGGATCAAGGTGGCGCGCCGCACGGTCGCCAAATATCGCGAGGCGATGCGCATCCCGTCCTCAAGCGCGCGCAAGCGCTTGGTCTAGGCGCGCTGGGGATGGGTCTTAACGAGGTATA
>DGNT01000139.1 GCA_002389055.1 Alcanivorax sp. UBA4485 | reverse complement strand
CTCAACGACAACACCATGTCGATCGGCCACAACGTGGGCGGGCTGGCCAACTACTTCGCGCGCATCTGGTCGTCCAAGACCTACATCGCCCTGCGCGAAGGCGGCAAGAAAGTGCTGTCGGCGATGCCGGCGGCCTGGGATTTCGTGCGCCGCACCGAAGAGAGCATGAAGAACATGGTCAGCCCGGACATGCTGTTCGAGGCGATCGGCTTCAACTACATCGGCCCCATCGACGGCCACGACATCGACGAGCTGACCGCCACCCTGGAAACCATGCGCGACCTGGAAGGGCCGCAGCTGCTGCACGTCTACACCACCAAGGGCAAGGGCTTCGGCCCGGCGGAAGCGGACCCGGTGGGCTACCACGCGATCAACAAGATCGAGCCCAAGGCGAAAGTGGAAGTGGCCAAGCCGGCCAAACCGAAAAGCCCAAAGTACCAGGAAGTGTTCGGCCAGTGGCTGTGCGACCTGGCCAAGCAAGACCCGCGCCTGATCGGCATTACCCCGGCCATGTGCGAAGGCTCCGGCATGGTGGATTTCGCGCGCCGCTTCCCGGACCGCTACCACGACGTGGCGATCTGCGAGCAGCACTCACTGACGCTGGCCGGCGGCATGGCCTGCGAAGGCCGTAAACCGGTGGTGGCGATCTACTCCACTTTCCTGCAGCGCGCCTACGACCAGTTGATCCATGACGTGGCGTTGCAGAATCTGGACGTGACCTTCGGCATCGACCGGGCCGGCCTGGTGGGCGAGGACGGCGCCACCCACGGCGGCGTGTTCGACCTCGCCTACCTGCGCACCGTGCCCAACATGATCGTGGCGGCGCCGTCGGACGAGAACGAATGCCGGCAGCTGCTCTACACCGCCTGGCTGCACGACGGCCCGGCGGCGGTGCGCTACCCGCGCGGCACCGGCCCCGGCGCCAGGATTGAAGAGGCGATGACCGCCCTGCCAGTGGGCGAAAGCCGCACCCTGCGCCAAGGCAAGGGCGACGCCGCCCTGCTCGCCTTCGGCGCGCTGGTGCCGGCGGCGCTGGAAGCCGCCGAGAAACTGGACGCCACGGTGATCGATATGCGCTGGGTGAAGCCCCTGGACCGGGGCGCGGTGCTGGACGCCGCTGCGCGCCACGATCTGCTGGTAACTCTGGAAGACCACCAGCGCATGGGCGGCGCCGGCTCGGCGGTCAACGAGCTGCTGATGGACGAAGGCGTGGTAGTACCGGTACTGAATCTGGGCCTTCCGGATCACTTTATCCACCACGGCAAACGGGACGCCCTGCTCGCCGAGCACGGCCTGGACGCCGCCAGCATCGAAGCGAGCGTGCGCCAGCGCCTGAAGCGACTGCGCGACGCCCTGCCCCACCGCGCCTGAACCGGCCTGCCTTAACCCGACTAAAAGTGCCGCCAGCCCCCGGGCTTGGCGGGCTCGGTGCGGCCGTCCGGGTAACGCAGCAGGATCGGCCCCGCCTCGGTGACCATGCCGATGTCGCTGGTGCCCGGCGGCAGGGGCCGGGCGTCGGGCCAGGTGAACAGCAAACAGTAATCGTCACCGCCGGTAAGCTGCAGCGGATAGCGGTCCGCCTCGTCCAGGGCCGCCAGCTCCTCGTTCACCGGCAACGTTGCCAGATCCAGCTCCGCGCCCAACCCGCCGCTCGCCTTAAGGATGTGCCCCAGGTCCTGCAACAGTCCGTCGGACACGTCGATGGCGGCCCCCGCCCGACCCACCAGGGCGGCGCCCAGATCCAACGGGAAGGCGGGCCGGGCCAGGTGGCGGGCGCTCACCGTGGCGCGCTCACCGGCCTGCCAGTGACGCAGCCCCAGACCGCCCTGCCCGGGCACGCCACCAATCGCCAGCCGCTGGCCCGGGCGGGCACCGTCGCGGCGCACTGCCTGCCCGCGCGGCACCCGCCCGGTGGCCTGGATGCTCACGCTCAAGGGGCCGCGCGTGACGTCTCCGCCGACCAGCGCGATGCCGGCCCGGTCCGCCAGATCGAACATGCCCTGGGCGAAGCCCGCCAGCCAGGCCTCGTCGGCCTCCGGCAGCGTCACCGACAGCAGGAACCACAGCGGGCGGGCGCCCATGGCGTAGAGATCGGAAAGGTTCACCGCCAGGCAGCGGTGGCCCACGTCGGCGGCGGGCAGATCGTCGGGGAAATGATGGCCGCCGAGGCTGGTGTCCAGGGTCATCACCAGTTCTTCGCCGGAAGGGGGAAGCAGCAGGGCCGCGTCGTCACCAGGGCCCAGCACCACGCCATCGCCCGGCGGGTGGTCCGGGCGGCGGAAGTAGCGTTCTATCAGAGCGAATTCGTCCATAGCCAAACGCTCCCTTGTCATACCACGGTCAGTCCTTGTCCGCTCCGTCATCGTCCGGTGCCTGCCGGGACGCGGCGGGGCGGTGGGCGGTCTCGGCGGAACGCAGCCGCCGCGCCAGTTTGTCCAGCACGCCGTTAACGTACTTGAAGGAGTCGTCGGCGCCAAATACCTTGGCCAGCTCGATGCTTTCGTTGATCACCACCCGGTAGGGCACATCCAGGCGCTCCTTAAGCTCAAAGGCGCCGATGCGCAGCAGCGCCTTCTCCACCTGGGACAACTCCTCCACCCGCCGGTCCAGGAACGGGCGCAGTGCCTCATCCAGGCCGGTCACCTCGGCGGGCACGCCGTGCAGCAGGTCGTGGAAGTAGGTGCGGTCCACTTTCTGCATATCGTTGGCGGCCAGGAACTGGGCCTCGATATCGCTCAGCGTGGTGCCGGCGAGCTGCCACTGGTACAGCGCCTGCAACGCGTAGCGGCGCGCCTTGCGGCGCG
>DGNT01000131.1 GCA_002389055.1 Alcanivorax sp. UBA4485 | reverse complement strand
TGGGCCAGAACCCGGACGAGCCCAACCTGCTGGATTTCGTCAGCCCGGAGCGCTACACCATCCTGCCCAACACCGCCGGCTGCTTTAACGCCGAGGACGCGGTGCGCACCTGCAAGCTGGCCCGCGAGCTGCTCGACGGCCACAGCCTGGTGAAGCTGGAGGTACTGGGCGACCAGAAGACCCTCTACCCGAACATCGCCGATACCGTGAAAGCCGCCCGCACCCTGGTGGACGACGGCTTCCAGGTGATGGTCTACACCAACGACGACCCGATCGTCGCCAAGGAGCTGGAAGACATGGGCTGCGTGGCGGTGATGCCACTGGGCTCGCTGATCGGCTCTGGTCTGGGCATTCTCAACCCGCACAGCCTGCTGCTGATCATGGAGCAAGCCCGGGTGCCGATCATCGTCGACGCCGGCGTGGGCACCCCCAGCGACGCCACCCTGGCCATGGAGCTGGGCTGCGACGGTGTGCTGCTGAACTCCGCCGTGGCCCACGCCAACAAGCCGGTGCTGATGGCCAGCGCCATGAAGAAAGCCATTGAAGCGGGTCGTGAAGGCTTCCTGGCCGGGCGCATGCCCAAGCGGGTCTATGCCAACCCCTCGTCGCCCTCTGAAGGGCTGGTACGCTGACCATGCTGGACTTCCTGCAACAGGATAAAGACCCGGAAACCGGCAAGGTGATGCGCCGGGTGCGCAGCTTCGTGCTGCGCGAGGGCCGGCTCACCCATGGCCAGCGCAAGGCTCTGGACACACTGTGGCCCCGCTACGGCCTGGAACGCGGCCAGGGCGTGCTGGATGCACGGGCGGAATTCGGCCGCGACGCGCCCCGGGTGCTGGAGATCGGCTACGGCATGGGCCAGTCCCTGGCCAGCATGGCCGAAGCGGAGCCGGATAAGGACTTTATCGGCATCGAGGTGCACCGGCCCGGTGTCGGCGCCCTGCTGCTGGAAATCCAGGAGCGCGGTCTGAGCAACCTGCGCAGCTACTGCGACGACGCCGTGGACATCCTCAAACTGTGCGTTCCCGACGGTTCGCTGGACCGGGTGCAGCTCTATTTCCCGGATCCCTGGCACAAGAAGAAGCACCATAAGCGGCGCATCGTGCAGCCGGACTGGGTGGCACTGGTGAACGCCAAGCTGCGCCCCGGCGGCGTGCTGCATATGGCGACGGACTGGCAGGATTACGCCGAGCACATGATGGCGGTGATGAACGACTCAGCGGGCTTCGTGAATACGGCGGGCAAGGGGTGTTTCGCGGCGCGCCCGGGCTGGCGCCCGGAAACCAAATTCGAGCGCCGTGGCGCCGGTCTGGGCCACGGCGTTTGGGACTTACTGTTCGAAAAGCCCCGGCAGGCGGGCGCTTAGAAGCGCCACTCGAACCCCAACCCGAGGCTGTCGAATTCGATGTCCTCACTGGCGTCGTCCACCTCAAAACTATACAGGTTGTACGAAGCAATGAAGGAGGCGGTTTCTCCCAGCGTCCAGCGTGCACGCACCCCGTAATAGAAATCACGGGCGTCCTCGCTGACGGTGCGCGAGGTACTGCCGAAAAAACCGGATTGCTCCACTTCGATGTCCGCGTCGATGCTCTGATTACCGAAAGTGCCACCAATGGCGAAGCGGTCGGTCACCGGCCACATCAAGTCCGCCGCCAGGTAAATGCCGTCGCCGTCGATTTTCACCGTGCTGGCACCGCTGCTGGAATCCGCCTCGCCGCCGCCCAGGAAGCGCTGACCGAAACGCAGCGCCACATAGCGATTGAAGGCATAGCCCACATACAGGTTCGCGCCCCAGGCTGAGTCGGCCGATTCCATCGGCGGCCCGCCTTCCTTCTCGATGAATTCGCCGATGTTACTCTGGTCCCGGGAAGCGCCGAGGCCAAACACGCCCCCGCTGCCGTCGGCGGCCTGAGCCGCGATGGGGGTGAGCATCAGAGGAGCGGTGCTGGCAAGCAGAAGAAGTTGTCGCTTCATGTGTTTCAAAGGGAATCTCCATTTATCCCGTTATTATTGAATAAAGCCTACTGACTTTACCCAAAATCGTTATAAAAGGTAAATCTTCACACCGGGTTGATAGCCGGACCCGGCCGCTTTGCGACAGGCTAAGCGGGACTTGGAACCTGACGATTTCCCACAAGGACAGGAGAACCCGTGCCCGCCAACGAACCGGCCCTGGGGCTGACCGACATTCTCGTCAAGCTGGCGGATGAGCCGGACGGTAGCGAGCTGTCGCTGGTGTCCGTGGTGGAGACCATGCAGGGACGGGGCTTCGGCCCCTTGCTGCTGGCGCCGACGCTGATCGTGCTGCTACCCACCGGCGCGATCCCCGGGGTGCCCACCCTGAGCGCGCTGCTGATCATGCTGGTGGCCGGCCAGCTGGTGTGCGGCAAGCGCGCCCCCTGGGTGCCCGGGCGGCTGCGCCAAATGTCTTTCGAGCGACGGAAATTCTGCGCGGCGGTGGCCCGGGTGCGCCCCTGGACGGAGCGCATCGACCGGCTGCTCAAGCCACGGCTTCGGGCGCTTACGGTGTGGCCGTTCAACCGTCTTGGCGCGGCGTTGTGTCTGGTGCTGGCGGCGGCCATGGTGCCGCTGGAGCTGGTGCCGTTCGCGGCGGCGGTGCCGGCGCTGATCATCGCCCTCTACGCCCTGGCGCTGGCCGCCCATGATGGCGCACTGGCGCTGTTCAGCCTGGCCGGCGTAATCGCCGCGGGCGCCGCGGCGGTGTATTTCTGGCCGCTGTTCTGAATGCCGCAGGCCCGCCGCGCGCGACTACTCCACTTCTTTGAGCTTCCAGGACCAGAGCGTCCCCAGCACGCCCATGGCGCCCAGCAACAACAGCGCCCACTGGGCACCCAGCAGGGACACCGCCGCGCTGACGCCGCCCAGCACCAGCAACAGCACGCCGATCACGGTGTTGCTGACGGCGGTGTAGTCGGTGCGTTTGGTGCCCCCGGCCATGTCCACCAGATAGGTTTTACGGCCGATGCGGACGCCGGAATGGGCGATGCTGAGCACGAAAAAGGCCACCGGGTAAAACCATTCCAGGCCGTTCCAGGCGGGCCCGGCGAGGGCCACCGCCGCCACGCCCAGGCACACCAGCGCCGCCAGGGCGCCGCCGCGAACCATCACCTGGCGGCTGGAGGCGTCCGCCATATACCCCCAAACGCTGGCGCTCACCGTGCTGGCCAGGCTGGACGCCACCAGGAAGCCGCCCAACAGGGCGGCGCCCTCCGCCTGGTCCTGGGCCAGCACCACCAGAAAGGGGGAACCCAGGGCGGAAGCCATCAGCAACGCCCGGGCGATCACGAAATCGCGGAAGGGCGCGTCGCGGACCAGCAAGCCGAGGCTCTCGAACGCCTGGCGCAGGGCGTGCCCGCCGCCGGCGGTCTCACCGTGGAACTCGTCCACCTTGGCGAACACCGTGGCCGCCAGCCACCAGGCCAGACCGGCGGCGAGCAGCAGCACCGTGTAGAACAGCATGCCGGGCTCACTGTCGCCGCCGAACAGGGACACCCCGACCGCCAGCGTCGCCGCCCCGGACAGGGTGGACGCCAACCCGGTGAGCCGGCCCCGGCGCGCCTTGGGGATGCACTTGCCCTGCACGTCCTTCATCGCCACCGAGCAAAAGCCACGGCCCAGGCTGAACACCACCAGCAGGCCGACAATGGCGAGCCCGGCGGCGAGGCCCTGCAGCCACCAGACCGCCGCCGCCATGGCCAGCACACAGGCGCCCTGCAGCACCGAACCGAACACCCAGAAGCCCTTGCGCACCGGGTGGCGGCGCATCCAGGCGCCGATCGCCAGCTGCGGAATCAGCGAGCCGGACTCGCGGATCGGTACCAGCAGGCCGGCCAGCGCCCCGGGCGCCCCCACGGCGCCGATCAACCAGGCAAGCACGGTCTTGGGGTTGATCAGCAGGTCGCCGATCTTGGTCAGCACATTGGCGAGAATGATCTTGAAGAAGTTGCCGGGCACTTCCCGGCAGGCTTCTTCGCTGATGTCCCGGCAGGTGCGCGCGTCTTCTTCGTTGGCGACCAGCGCGTACAGCCGGTCCAGTGGTTCACGACGACTCATCGTCTCCTTTCCCTCTTGTCTCTACCCCTTGTTTACGCGCCCCCGGACACCATGTGTTTGTTAATGGAGAAGTGATCCGGCGATAAGGAGCGCATCACCATGTTCAGAGTGTATTACCTGGTAAACAGCATCGATCAGGTGAAAACGGCCCTGAAAAACATTGAACAGTCGGAGCTGGGCACCAACCGCGTGCACGTCATGGCCCGCGACAACGGCGAACTGAGCCGCGAGGGTATCCATGCGACCACGCCATGGGAAGACACCAACATCATGACCACCGGCTTTTACGGCGCCGTGGTGGGTGCGGTGATCGGCTTGCTGGTGGGCTGGGCGCTGAGCGGCATCGACCCCTGGGGGCTGGAAATCGGCTTCTGGGGCGTGATGGTGAGCGTGTTGTTTTTCGGTTCACACGGAGCCTGGGCCGGCGGTATCCGTGGCATCTCCCACTCGAATTACCACCTCAAGCCCTACCTGGACGATATCCGCAAGGGGCACTATCTGATCATCGTGGATGTGGACCGCGAGGAGCAGCGCAAGAAAGTGCACCGCCTGCTTGATCGCAGCCTGAACGCGGAACGCCAGGGCGACGAGAGCGCGTTCAGCCCTCTGTTATAGACCTGGCTCAACAGGGCCGCCCGGGGGCGGCCCGTGAGGCGCTCAGGCGTGCTGTTTCTCGTGGCGGCCTTCCGCCAGCTCTTCCATCAGCCGTTTGCAGAACGCGTCCAGGTCCTTCGGCGTACGGCTGGTGACGAGACCGTTGTCGACCACCGCTTCCCGGTCTTCCCAGGTGGCGCCGGCGTTACGCAGGTCCTGGGCCACCGAGGGCACGGACGTCAGGGTGCGCCCCTCGACCACTCCGGCGTTGATCAGAATCCAGGGGGCGTGGCAGATCGCCGCCACCGGTTTGCCGGCCTTGAAGAAGGCGCGCACGAAGTCCAGCGCCTGGTCATTGAGGCGCAGCTCGTCCGGGTTGAACAGCCCGCCGGGCAACACCAGGGCGTGGTAGTCTTCGGCCTGGGCCTGGTCCAGGGCCTTGTCCACCTCGTAGGTGTCGCCCCAGTCGGTTTCCGCCCAGGCGCGAATGCCGTCCTTGCTCGGCGCCACCACGTGCACCTCGACGCCGTAGCTGCGCAGGGTGGATTGCGGTACCGCCAGTTCGGATTCCTCGAAGCCGTCGGTGGCGAGGATCGCCACCCGTTTGCCGTCCAATTGCTTACTCATGTTGCTCTCCTTTAGCTGCTCTGCGTTTGAAGCGAGCCGGACCCATGCTAAACAGTGTGCACCGACGCGCCTGCCCGGCGCCGATAAAAAACTGCAAAAGCTGGCCGCTCGCTCGCGTTGCACGGTCAGGGGGCGGTCGATAGACTTTGCCCCACCTTTGGATGGTTGCCCGAAATGCCCGAAACGATTCCCCAGGACTCCGTAGGCCTGGTACAACCGCAGACCCTGCACGTGGACCAGCCCCTGGAGCTGGAGTGCGGGCGGGTACTGCCGTCTTACGATCTGGTCTACGAGACCTATGGCACGCTCAACGCGGACGCCTCCAACGCCGTACTGATCTGCCATGCGCTGTCCGGCCACCACCACGCCGCCGGTTATCACAGCGCCGATGACCCGCGTCCGGGCTGGTGGGACAGCTGCATCGGCCCCGGCAAACCCATCGATACGGACCGCTTCTTCGTGGTCTGCCCGAACAACCTGGGCGGTTGCCACGGCTCCAGCGGCCCCGGCTCCCAGAACCCGGAAACCGGGCAGCTGTGGGGGCCGGACTTTCCGATGATGACGGTCAAGGACTGGGTGAAAAGCCAGGCCCAGCTGGCCGACGCCCTGGGCATCCAGCGCTGGGCGGCGGTGGTGGGCGGCAGCCTGGGCGGCATGCAGGCCCTGCAGTGGTCGATGGATTTCCCCGACCGGCTGGCCAACGCGGTGGTGATCGCGGCGGCACCGAAGCTGTCGGCGCAGAACATCGCCTTCAACGAGGTGGCCCGGCAATCGATCCTCACCGATCCGAATTTCCATGGCGGGCGCTACTACCTGCACGACACCTACCCACGGCAGGGGCTGATCCTGGCGCGCATGGTGGGGCATATCACCTACCTCAGCGACGACGCCATGCGCATGAAGTTCGGCCGCGATCTGCGCTCCGGGCGGTTTCATTTCGGGTTCGACGTGGAATTCCAGGTGGAATCCTATTTGCGCCACCAGGGCGAGACCTTTTCGCGCAATTTCGACGCCAACACCTATCTGTTGATGACCAAGGCGCTGGATTATTTCGACCCGGCCCGGGAATGCGACGGCACCCTGGAAGACGCCCTGGCCGACACGCGTTGCAACTTCCTGGTGATGTCGTTCAACTCGGACTGGCGCTTCTCGCCGGAGCGCAGCCGGGAAATCGTCAATGCGCTGGTGCAGGTGGGCCGCAACGTGAGCTACGCGGAAATCGACACGCCCAAGGGCCACGATGCCTTCCTGCTGCCGATACCGGAGTACCGCAAGCTGTTCGGTGCCTATATGGGCCGTGTCGCGGAGGCTACCTCTAATGCGTGATGATCTGGCCTTGATCAGCCGCTGGATTCCCACGGGCGCCCGGGTGCTCGACCTGGGCTGCGGCGACGGCGATTTGCTCGCCCATCTGCAGGACGACCGCCAGGTGAACGGCTACGGCCTGGAAATCGACCAGGACAACATCGCCGCCTGCTTCGCCAAGGGCGTCAATGTGATCGAGCAGGACCTGGACAAGGGCCTGGGCAACTTCCAGAGCGACCGCTTCGACTATGTGGTGATGACCCAGGCGCTGCAGGCGGTATTGCGCCCGGACAGCATTCTCGACGAGATGCTGCGGGTGGGCCGCGAAGCAATCATCACCTTCCCCAACTTCGGGCATTGGCGGGTACGCTCCTATCTGGGCTTCAAGGGCCGCATGCCGGTGTCCTCGGCGCTGCCCTATGAGTGGTACGACACGCCGAACATCCACCTGTGCACGGTGAAGGATTTCGAAGCCCATTGCCGCGAGCGGGATATCCGTATCATTGAGCGGCAGGTGGTCAACCGCCACCACCGCAGCGGCCGGCTGACCCGGGCCTGGCCCAATCTGTTCGGGGAAATCGCCATTTACCGGGTGACGCTTTAATCACCCGCTCCGACCACCAGGATCTCGACCATGGACACTCTCGTACTCGCCTCCGGCAACCAGAAAAAGCTGGATGAGATGCGCGCCATTCTTGAGCCGCTGGCGCTGAAGGTGGTGCCGCAAAGCGACTTCCAGGTGCCGGAAGCGGAAGAAACCGGCCTGACGTTCGTCGAAAACGCTATTCTCAAGGCGCGCAACGCGGCGGCACACACCGGCCTGCCGGCAATCGCCGACGATTCCGGCCTGGAAGTGGACGCGCTCAACGGCGCACCGGGCATTTACTCGGCGCGCTTCTCCGGCGCCGACGCCAGCGACGCCAAAAACAACGCCCTGCTGATCGACATGCTCGGCGACCTGCCGGACGCGCCCCGCACCGCCCGCTACCAAGCGGTGCTGGTATTGATGCGCCACCCGGACGACCCCACGCCGCTGATCTGCCAGGGCACCTGGGAAGGGGAGATTCTGCTCGCCCCGCGCGGCAACGGCGGCTTTGGCTACGACCCGCACTTCCTGATTCCGGAGCTGGGTGTGACCGCGGCGGAAATGGACCCGGCGGAGAAAAACCGCGTCAGCCACCGTGGCCGTGCCCTGAAGGCCTTGATGGCGGCCCTGCGAGAGACCCCCTGAATAACCCCATGCTCGCCGCCCCGCCACTGACGCTCTATGTGCACGTGCCCTGGTGCGTGCGCAAATGCCCCTACTGCGACTTCAACTCCCATGAGCGCCAGTCGGAGCTGCCGGAGCGCGCCTACCTGGACGCCCTGCTCGCCGACCTGGACCAGGACCTGCACTGGGTGCGCGGCCGCCCTCTGGAGGCGATCTTTATCGGCGGCGGCACGCCCAGCCTGATGAGCGCGGACTTCTACGCCGCCCTGTTCGAGGGTCTGCGGCGCCGGCTGAACTTCAGCGACGACATCGAAATCACCCTGGAAGCCAACCCCGGCACCCTGGAAACCGGCCGCTTCGCCGGCTTCCGGGCGGCGGGCATCAACCGGCTGTCGATCGGGGTGCAGAGTTTCAATGCGCGACATCTGCAGGCGCTGGGCCGCATTCACGGGCCCGAAGAGGCCCTGCGCGCCGCCGCCGACGCCCGCGACGCCGGTTTCGACAACTTCAACCTGGACCTGATGCACGCCCTGCCGGGTCAGACGCCGGCACAGGCGCTGGACGACCTGCGCCAGGCCGTGGCGTTGGAGCCCACGCACCTGAGCTGGTACGAGCTGACCATCGAACCCAATACCGCCTTCTTCCGCGCGCCGCCGGAGCAACCCGACGGTGACAGCCGCGCCGACCTGGAAGAACAGGGCCTGAGTTTGCTTGCCGCGCAGGGTTTCGAACGCTACGAAGTGTCGGCGTTCGCGCGGCCCGGACGGCGCTGCCGGCACAACCTGAATTACTGGCGGTTCGGCGACTATCTGGCGATTGGTGCCGGCGCCCACGGCAAGGTCACCATGGATCAGGAATTACTGCGCTTTCAGAAAACACGAATGCCGGAGCATTATCTGGCCGATCCGGTCGGTGCCCGACGCGCGCTGACCGTGATCGACGACCCGCTGCTGGAAGCCTTGCTCAACGGGCTGCGTCTGGTGGAAGGCGTACCGATTACGATGTTGTCGCAACGCACCGGTCTTGAGGCCGAGGCCATCAATGCGGCGCTGGCGTCCAGCCGCGCGCAGGGGCTACTGGTGGCGGACGAACAACGGGCTGCCTGCACCGATCTGGGCTTTCGTCATTTGAATACCGTTCTGGAGCGTCTCGCCACGCAGGTCGGGTAACGCCAACGCGTTGTCATGATCCGGCGCTTGATGCTTGTTTAAATTCTGTTCACACTTCGGGGTCGATTCAGTCCGTCGATCATCGACAAGGATGCAAGCAGCGCGTCTCTCCAGGGCCGCGCGCAACAAGGAACATTGCCTGACGACGGGGCTGCCGGATAAATCCCCCCTCCGCCTACGGGCAAACAACTAAAATACAGCCGCACATCAGGGGTTTAGGTCAATGAGTAAGCGCATTTTCAGCAAGCGCATGGTGATCATGCTGATCATCCTGGCTGTCGTCTTCGGCCTTATTTTTGGCTTCAAGGCGTTCATGGGCAAGATGATGAACGACTTCTTCGACAACATGCCGCAGCCGGCCGCCGCCGTTTCCACCTACGAAGCGCGCCAGGACAACTGGGCCTCGATCCTGGAAGCCGTGGGCACCGTGAACGCCGTCAACGGCGTCAACGTGACCGCCCAGGTGCCCGGCGAAGTACAGGCGATCGACTTTGAATCCGGTGACTCGGTGAAAAAAGGCGACGTGCTGATTCGCCTGGAAGCCGCCGCCGACCGCGCCCAGCTCAATGCCCTGGAAGCCACCGCCGGCCTGGCCAGCCAGGAGTACGACCGCTACCAGCGGCTGTTCAAGCAGGGCACCATCTCTCGCTCCGAGCTGGACAACCGCCGCGCCCAGCGCGACCAGGCGGTGGCCCAGGCGCAGGCCCAGCGCGAGCAGCTGAATTATAAAACCGTGCGCGCCCCCTTCGATGGCGTGCTCGGTATTCGCCAGGTGGACCTGGGGCAGTTCCTGCAAGCCGGCACGCCGGTGGTGAGCCTCAACCAGTTGCAGCCGATCTTCGTGGATTTCGCGCTCCCCGAGCAGGAGCTGAGCAAAGTCGAGAACGGCCTGAAAGTACGGGTCACGCTGGACGCCTACCCGGACCAGCAGTTCGAAGGGGAAATTTCCGCCATCGAACCCGGCGTCAGCGAAGCCACCCGCAACGTGTCCGTGCAGGCACGCTTCGAGAACGACGACAACAAACTGCGCCCGGGCATGTTCGCCAGCGTCGACATTCAGTTGCCGCAATCCGAGGACGTGGTGGTGATTCCGCGCACCGCGATCAGCTACGCCCCCTACGGCAACGCCGTGTTCGTGCTCAAGGACGCGCCGCAAAAAGGCCAGACCGGCGAGAATAAAGAGAGCGAAGCCGACGGTGACCAAAAAGCGGACGGCGCCGACAAGATCGTCAAGAAGCGATTCGTGAAACTGGGCCGCCGGCGCGGCGACCTGGTGGCGGTGATCGAAGGGCTCAAGCCCGGCGAAGTGGTCGCCACCAGCGGCCTGCTGAAACTGCGTAATGACGCCGCCGTGACCATCGAGAACGATGTGCAGCCCTCCGCGGATGCAACGCCGACACCCGGCAACAGCTGAGGATAGCCATGAAATTCACGGACATCTTCATCAGCAAGCCGGTGCTGGCCTCGGTGGTCAGCCTGTTTATCTTTTTGCTCGGGTTGCGCGCCGCCACGGAACTGAACGTGCGCCAGTATCCGGAACTGGAAAACGCCGTGGTCACCGTCACCACGGTTTATACCGGCGCCGACGCCGATTTGATTCAGGGCTTTATCACCACACCGCTGGAACAGGAAATCGCCTCCGCCGACGGCATTGATTATCTGGTTTCCACCTCGCTGCAAAGCGCCTCGTCGATCCAGGCGTACATCCGTCTGGGTGAGGACCCTAACGAGGCGCTCACGCAGATCGTGGCCAAGGTCAACAAGATGCGCAGCGAGCTGCCCGAGGAAGCGGAGGACCCCACCATCGAGCTGGCGGTGGGGCAGAGCATCGCCTCCATGTACCTGTCGTTTTCCTCGGAGATTCTCAGCAACAACCAGATCACCGACTATCTGGTGCGCGAAGTGCAGCCCAAGCTGGCCACGGTCAACGGTGTGCAGCGCGCGCGGATTCTCGGCAACCGCACCTTCGCCATGCGCGCCTGGTTGAAACCGGAGCGCATGGCCGCACTTGGCATCACGCCCTCCGAGGTGTACGGCGCCCTGCAACAGAATAACGTGCTGGCCGCGGTGGGTGGCACCAAGGGGTCCAACGTGGCCCTGGACCTGAAAGCGGCCACCGATCTGAATACGACCGAAGAGTTCGAACGGTTGATCATCCGCTCCGAGAACAATGCCATCGTGCGTCTGGAAGACGTGGCGGACGTGGAGTTGGGCTCCGAGTCGTACCAGTCTTCCGTGACCTTCAACGGCAAGCAGGCGACCTTCATGGGCATCGAGGTGGCCACCGACGCCAACGCCCTGGATGTGATCGAGCAAGTGCGCGGCATTCTGGAAGACGAAGTATTCCCGCAACTGCCCGAAGGCATGGCCGGGGACATTCCCTATGACGGCACCGAGTACATTCAGGATTCCATCGACGAGGTGGTGAAAACCCTGATCGAAGCGGTGCTGATCGTGATCGCGGTGATCTACCTGTTCCTGGGCTCTCTGCGCTCGGTGCTGATCCCCGCCATCGCGGTGCCGCTGTCGATGGTCGGCGCGCTGTTCCTGATGCTGCTGATGGGCTTCTCCATCAACCTGCTGACGTTGCTGGCCATGGTGCTCGCCATCGGCATCGTGGTGGACGACGCCATCATTGTGCTGGAGAACATCCACCGACACGTGGAAGAGGGTCTGTCGCCGTTCGACGCCGCCATCAAGGGCGCCAGGGAGCTGGCCTGGCCGGTGGTGGCGATGACCACCACGCTGGTGGCGGTGTACCTGCCGATCGGCTTCATGGGCGGCCTCACCGGCACCCTGTTCGTGGAGTTCGCGTTCTCCCTGGCCGGCGCCGTGCTGCTGTCCGGCGTGGTGGCGCTGACGCTGTCGCCGATGATGTGCGCCAAGATCCTCAAGGCGCACGACCCGGACCGCACCGGCAACCGCTTCGAGCGCTGGGTGAACCAGCGCTTCGAGAAGCTGGAGAAAAGCTATGAGCGGCGCCTGCATGGCGCGCTCAACGAGCTGCCGGTGATCTACGTGTTCGGCGTGGTGATTCTGGTGTCCTGCTACTTCCTGTTCGTGACCTCGCCCAGCGAACTGGAACCGGCGGAAGATCAGGGGTTCGTGCTGACCTCGTCCACCGCCGACCCCTATGTGACGCTGGACTATCTCGAGCCGTTCACCCGCGAGTTCAACGACATCGCCGACACCATGCCGTCGGTGGACAATGTGTTCCTGCTCAACGGTATCGGCGGCGGCGGCTCCACCACCGCCTCCAACACCGCGCTGGCCGGCTTCGTTCTGAAAAGCTGGAACGAGCGCGAGCAAACCACCGCCGAGGCAAAGAACGAGCTGTCCGAGAAGATCAACAACATCGCCGGCCTGCAGGTGGCGGCGTTCGTACCGCCCTCGCTGCCCACCGCCGGCGGCGCGCTGCCGGTGGAATTCGTGATCGGCACCACCGAGCCCACCGAGAACCTGCAGGAATTCGCCAACGAGGTGCTCAACAAGGCCCGCGCCAGCAACAAGTTTATCTTCATGGACACCGATCTGAAGATCGACAAGCCGCGCTACAACATCCTGGTCGACCGGGAGAAAGCCGCCAGCCTGGGCATCACCATGCAGCAACTCGCCCAGGAACTGGGCGCCATGCTGGCCGGCGGTTACGCCAACCGCTTCTCCCTGGAGAACCGGTCCTACAAGGTGATTCCGCAGGTGGAGCGCAGCAGCCGCCTGACGCCGGAGCAGCTCAAGCAGTATTACGTGCGCACCGGCCAGGGCGACCTGGTGCCGCTGGCCACGGTGATCAGTCTTGAAGAGACCGTGCAGCCCCAGCAGTTGAAGCGCTTTCAGCAGCTCAACGCGGTGACCATCTCCGGGGTGCAGCGCCCCGGGGTCACCCTGGGCGAAGCACTGGGCGTGCTTGAGAACGCCGCCGATGAGGTACTGCCGCCCGGCTATTCGGTGGACTATTCGGGCCAGTCCCGTCAGTTCAAGAAAGAGGGCAGCGATCTGATCGTCACCTTCTTCTTCGCACTGATCGTGATCTACCTGGTGCTGGCCGCCCAGTTCGAATCCTGGCGCGACCCGATCATCATGCTGATCACCGTACCCATGTCGGTGTGCGGCGCGATGATCTTCGTCAGCCTGGGCCTGACCACCCTGAACATCTACACCCAGGTGGGCCTGGTAACCCTGATCGGGGTGATATCGAAACACGGTATTCTGATCGTGGAGTTCGCCAACAAGATGCAGTTGGAAGGGATGAGCAAGCGGCGCGCCATCGAGCACGCCGCCGCCGTGCGGCTGCGCCCGGTGCTGATGACCACCGCCGCCCTGGTGCTGGCCATGGTGCCGCTGCTGATCGCCGCCGGCCCGGGCGGCGGCGCGCGCTTCGCCATCGGCCTGGTGGTGGCCGCCGGCATGACCATCGGCACCCTGTTCACGCTGTTCGTGGTGCCGGCCATGTACATGCTGCTGGGCCGCAACGAAGGCCACGAAGAAGCCGCCTGAACCTTGTAGGAGCGGGCCCTGTGGGAGCGGGCCCCGCCCGCGAAAGGCCGGCAAAGCCGGCTGGCAGGATGCCAGAGGCCCACAAAAAAGCCCGCCGTGGAATCCACGGCGGGCTTTTTATTGGAACCGGTGTCGGGATCAGTCGCGGTTGGCCTGGCGAATTTCCTGATCGGTACGATTCCGGTCATGCTGGGTTGGCGTGCAGCCCAGGCAACGGACGAAAGCGGTGGCGGCCGGATCCACGACCAGCGTTTCCCCGGCTTCCTGAGCGTTTCCCCCGATCAGGCTGAGCGGCAGCGTCACCACATAAATCGCCGCGCCACCGACCGTGGCCACCGTCATCACCGGGCGCACGATCAGGGCATCACCGAACATGGCGAACGCGGAAGGCCGGGCGCCTTCCAGATCCATGTCGCGGGCCTGGGCGGCACTGGCGAACGATAGCGTCGAGGCGAGGGCAGTGGCCGCAACCACGCGCAGGGCTCGCTTCATCGTGATTCCCCCTTGTTTTTTATCGCACCCATTGTCGTTCCTAAGTATTTGTTCTTCCCACAATCAGATCACAATCTACATCTTTGTTATTACACCGGCAATATAGACCCCGACAAGCACGATCGGACGAACGGTGGCCGCTCAGCGCTGGCAGCGCGGGCAATAGACCGTACTGCGCTGGCCGTGGCGGCCGCCGCGCAACGGCTCGGCGCATTGCGGGCAGGGCTCGCCGGTGCGACCGTAGACCAGCAGCTGCTGGGCAAAGTAACCGGGCTGGCCGTCGGCGCTGGTGAAATCGCGCAGGGTGGTGCCGCCGGCCTCGATGGCCTTGGCCAGCACCGAGCGTATCGCCAGCGCCAGACGCTGGTAGCGCGCCGCGCTGATGCGGCCGGCGGGGCGGCTCGGGTGGATGCCGGCCAGGAACAGGCTTTCCTGCGCGTAGATGTTGCCCACGCCCACCACGGTGGCGTTGTCCATGATGAAACTCTTCACCGACACCCGCCGACCGCGGCTGCGGCGGTACAGCCAGCCGCCGGAGAAGTCCTGATCCAGGGGCTCGGGGCCCAGGTTGGCCAGCAACGGGTGGGTCAGGGCGTCCGTCAGGTACAGCAGGGCGCCAAAGCGGCGCGGGTCGTTGAAGCGCAGCAGTTGGCCGCTGTCCAGGTGCAGGTCAATGTGATCGTGCTTGCGCAACGGCGTATCCGCCGCCACCACCCGAAGGGTCCCGGACATGCCCAGGTGGATCCCCAGATGCAGCTCCCCCAGATCCATCAGCAAGTACTTGGCGCGCCGGCGCAGGCCGATGATGCGCCTGTCCCGCAGCTCGGCGACCCGGGCATCCACCGGCCAGCGCAGGCGCGGCTCGCGCACGGTGACGGCGGTGAGGGTGCGGCCGGCCACATGGGGCTCAATGCCGCGCCGGGTCGTCTCCACTTCGGGCAATTCGGGCATGGGCTATCCTGGGTGCGAGGGGCTAAGATAAGGCCCTGGATTGTAACGGGCACAGGCAACGGAGACACCCTATCCTGGTAGATAACATGGCCTATTGGCTGGGCGTGGACTCACTGTGGTTAGGTGTGGACACGGGCGGCACCTTCACCGATTTCGTCCTGCTGGGCGAGGCGACCCCGCGTATCCACAAAGTGCTGTCGACGCCGGCGGCCCCGGAAGAGGCGATTCTACAGGGCATCCGCGAGATGGGCCTGGAAGCGCCACTGCACGCCGGTGACCTGGTGATCGTGCACGGCACCACGGTGGCCACCAACGCGGCCCTGGAAAGCAAGGGCGCGCGCACCGTGCTGGTCACCAACCAGAGGCTCGAGGACGTGCTGCTGATCGGCCGCCAGAACCGCCCGGAGCTGTATAACCTGACCCCCTCGGCGGCGCCGACGGCGCTGGCCGACACCCCGGTGGAGAGCCTGAGCGCCCGCCTGGGCGCCGACGGCACGGCGGTCACCGACCTGACCGACGCCGACATCGAGGACCTGGTGGCCCGGGTGCGCGCCCATGACCCGGAATCCGTGGCGGTGAACCTGCTGTTCGCCTATCTGGACCCGCGCCATGAAGAGCGCCTGGGCCGGGCCCTCGAAGACGCCGGGCTCACGGTGAGCCTGTCCAGCCGGGTGCTGCCCACCCGGGGCGAGTACGAGCGCGGCATGGCCACCTGGCTGAACGCCTGGCTGGCGCCGCGTATTCACCATTACATCAGCCGCCTGAAAACGCACACCGCCCCGTCGCCGCTGACCATCATGCAGTCCAACGGCGGCACCGTGGCCGCCGACCAGGCCGCCGGGCGCGCCGTGAACCTGTTGTTGTCGGGCCCCGCCGGCGGCCTCAGCGCCGCCCACCGCCTGGGGGGCGCCCTGGGCGAAGACCACCTGATGACCTTCGACATGGGCGGCACCTCCACCGACGTGGCGCTGCTGGACGGCGACATCCGCCTCACCCAAAGCGGCCATATCGGCCCCTACCCGGTGGCGGTGCCGATGGTGGATATGCACACCATCGGCGCCGGCGGCGGCTCCCTGGCCCGGGTCGACGACGCCGGCCTGCTGCATGTGGGCCCGCAATCCGCCGGCGCCGCCCCGGGCCCGGCCTGCTACGGCAAGGGCGGCCTCGAGCCCACGGTCACCGACGCCAACCTGGTGCTGGGCCGCCTGCAGCCCGAATTCGCGCTGGGCGGCAGCCTGGCCCTGGACCGGGACGCCGCCGAAGCGGCGGTGGCGCGGGTGGCGCGCCCGCTGGACCTGGACACGGTGAGCGCGGCGCGGGGAATTATCGAGCTGGCCAATGAACACATGAGCCAGGCGCTGCGGGTGATTTCCATCCAGAAAGGCTTCGACCCGGCGGATTTCCAGCTGGTCAGCTTTGGCGGCGCCGGCGGCCTGCATGTGTGCGCGCTGGCGGAGAACCTGGGCATGCGGCGGGCGGTGATGCCGATCCGCGCCGGGGTGCTGTCCGCCGAAGGCCTGGTGTACGCACCGCGCAAACGGGAGCTGATCCAGGCCCTGCCCGCCGGCGCCGGCGCCGCCCGGGTGACCGCGCTGGCGGCGGACCTGGACCGGCGCGGCCGGGAGGAGCTCGCCTCGGAAGGGGTGGCCGACAGCGACCTGGTCACCGAAGTGACACTGGACCTGTGCTATCAAGGGCAATCGTCTACTCTTGGGCTGCCCTGGGACGGCGACCCGGAGGCGGCGGAGGCCGGATTTCACCGCCTCCACGAGCACCGCTACGGTCACCGGCTGGCGCTGCCGGTGCAGAGGGTCAACGTGCGGGTGCGCTGCCAGGCGCCGGCGCGGCCCCCGGCCCCCGCGCCCCTGGCCGGCGGCGACGGCGCCCCGGCCTGGGAGGCCCGGCTGCCGGGCGTGGACACGCCAGTGCCGGTGTACCGCCGCGACAATCTGGCCACAGGCCAGGTATTGCGCGGCCCGGCGCTGGTGTTCGAGGCGGTGGGGACGGTTTATCTGGCCCCCGGATGGCAGGCTCAGGTACACTCCGAGGGTCACCTGATTATGACCCGATAGTCACTACGCTCTACCCGGTGACCGGCGGCCGACACCGCCGACCCCGAAAACCTGGAGCCGATACGGTTCCACAACTGTGTTTCCGCCATGAACGACGTACTGAATTTCTTCTCCGGTGGCCTGATCTCCGCCGGCCCCTGGGCGCTGGTGCTCATCACCCTGGCCATGACTCATGTGACCATTGTCAGCGTGACCGTGTACCTGCACCGCTATTCCGCCCACCGGGCCCTGGAACTGCATCCGGCGCTCAAGCATTTCTTCCGCTTCTGGCTGTGGCTGACCACCGGCCAGAACACGCGCGCCTGGACCGCCATCCACCGCAAACACCACGCCCGCTGCGACACGGAAGAAGACCCGCACAGCCCCCAGGTGCTGGGCATTCGCAAAGTGCTCAGCGAAGGCGCCGAGCTCTATCAGGCGGAAGCCGTCAACCAGGAAACCCTGGATAAATACGGCGCCGGCTGCCCGGACGACTGGATGGAGCGCAACGTCTACAGCCGCTTCACCTTCCTGGGCATCGCGCTGATGGGCGCCATCAATCTGGCCCTGTTCGGTGCCATCGGCATCACCATCTGGGCGGTGCAGATGATGTGGATTCCCCTGTTCGCCGCCGGCGTGATCAACGGCATCGGCCATTACTGGGGCTACCGCAACTTCGAATGCGCGGATGCTTCACGCAACGTACTGCCCTGGGGCGTGCTGATCGGCGGCGAAGAGCTGCACAACAACCACCACACCTACCCGAGCTCGGCCAAGCTTTCGATCCGCCGCTTTGAATTCGACATGGGCTGGGCGTGGATCCGCCTGTTCGAAATGCTGGGCCTGGCGAAGGTGAAGAAGGTCGCCCCGAAACCGGTGGTCGACCGCGACAACGCCAAACCCGCCGTGGACCTGGATACCCTGCGGGCGGTCTTCCAGCACCGCTTCCAGGTCATGGCCCAGTACCGCCGCGCCGTGATCAAGCCGGTGTTCGAACAGGAAAAGGCACGCGCGTGCGAAGCCACCCGTGGCTTCTACAGCCGCGCACGCACCCTGTTGTACCGGGACCAGCGGTTCTTCAAGAGCCGCCACAAACACCGGCTGGCCAACCTGACCGAACACAACCACACCCTGGCCACCATCTATGAATACCGGCTGCGCCTGCAGTCGATCTGGAGCCAGACCAGCCGCAACTCCTCGGAGATGCTGGACTCCCTGGCGCAGTGGTGCCGGGACGCCGAAGAATCCGGCATCCATGCGCTGCAGGATTTCGTGGCGACGCTGAAAGGGTATCGGGTGCAGCCGGCGCGGGTTTGATTGTACATCTTAATGTACAAAATAATTGTACATTCTGTCGATAAATTAAACTTGCCCTTGGTTTGAAGGTTCGCCAACATGTCCAATATGACTGGACATGTTGGCAGCAAAGCAAACCTTCTTACCCGCCTGATACCGGACGGGTTATTCGTTGATGCGTCCTGGCTCGAAAAGCACGGCTACTCCCGCTCCCTGCGCCATTACTACGTTTCCACCGGCTGGTTGGAGCAACCGGCGCACGGTCTGTACCGGCGACCCGGCCCGCCGGTGCGCTGGGAGCATGTCGTGGTCTCCTTACAATCCCTGCTGGATCGCCCGGTTTCAGTGGGCGGCCGAACCGCCTTGGAACTTCAAGGTTACGCGCATTATCTGCCCCACACCCTGAAGCGCGTCCATCTCTACTGGGATACGCCTCCCCCCGGTTGGCTACATAAACTCGCTCTGACACAGGTTTTCGTCTGCCACCACCGCAAGCGCCTGTTTCCAGAAGTCGAGCATCCTGATTCCCATGCGGAACTCGCAAAATCATCCAGCTCTGGGCCCCAAAGTGGCCTACTTTCTTTATCCTCGGGTAAGGAGGATCAAGAGCTTATCGTTTCAACCGCTGAACGAGCCTACCTGGAGTTGCTAGACGAACTTCCAAAAAAGGAAAGTTTTGATATCGCCGATCGGTTCATGGAGACCCTGGCCACGCTTAGTCCGCGCCGTTTGCAGCGGCTTCTGGAAGAAACGCAAAGCATCAAGGTGAAGCGACTTTTTTTCTTTTTCGCGGATCGTCACCAACACCGGTGGCTAGCCCACCTGGATAAGAATCGGATTGATCTAGGTAAGGGCAAACGCATGCTCGTGGCAGGCGGTCATCTCGACAAGCAGTACCAAATAACGGTGCCGAGCAATCTAGAACAAGGATGAACAGTGGCTTTCAAGGATCAGTACCTCGCTCAAGTACAGCTATTGGTAAGGGTGCTTCCCTGCGTGGCGCCTGAAACAGGCTTTGCGCTAAAAGGCGGTACCGCTATCAACCTTTTCATCAGGGACCTTCCACGGCTTTCGGTGGATATAGACCTCGCCTATCTGCCCATCTATGACCGGAACCACTCTCTTAAGGAAATACAAAGGGCACTGCACCGGATCGCTGAAACAATCAAATCGACGATTCCAGGCAGCCACGTTCTGGAACACGCGCCACCCACACAGAAGACCATTACCAGGCTTCTTATCACCGGCCCCGATCAATCAACCATAAAGATTGAGGTTACGCCGGTACTGCGAGGCGCCATCCACCCGCCAGTGACCCTGCCTGTCTCAGCTTCCGTTGAAGACCGGTTCGGCTTCGCCGAAACACAACTTCTGGCGGAACCGGATTTGTACGCCGGAAAAATCGTCGCCGCGCTGGACCGGCAACACCCTCGCGATCTTTTCGACGTCCAAATTCTCCTTGATCAGGGCGGCATTGATGACGAATTACGCGCCGCTTTTATTGTCTACCTGATAAGCCACAACCATTCACCCCACTCACTACTCTGCCCGAACAATCGGGATATAAAGCAGAGCTTCGAGCACAGCTTTAGTGGCATGGCCGAAACCGACGTCACACTGGAAGAACTTTTGCGCACAAGAAAGGACCTGGTTGACGACATCCGGGACAAGATGCCCCTGAAACATAAGCAGTTTCTAACTTCCTTTTACCTACGGAACCCGGATTGGTCGCTGCTGGGTCTTGAGGGTATCGACAACCTGCCCGCGGTTCGCTGGCGCGAAAAGAACCTCGACAAGGCTGGTAAAGACACGCGGGAGGCGCTGGTGAAGAAGCTAGAGGAATGTATCTGGTAAGCTGCCATCTATGAATACCGCCTGCGCCTGCAGTCGATCTGGAGCCAAGCCAGCCGTGGCGCCTTCGAGATGCTGGACTCCCTGGCGCAGTGGTGCCGGGACGCCGAAGAATCCGGCATCCACGCGCTGCAGGACTTCGTGGCGACGCTGAAAGGGATCGGGTGCAGCCGGCCAAGGCTTAGCCACCTCGATGCTGCAAATAAAGCCCCGATGCCATGTGCACTCGGGGCTTTTTTGTGCTGGCCGGCCTTAGCCCCCGGCTACACGCTTTGCCTGGAACGGCTCCACGCACCGACAGCCAGCCAAATAATACTGGTCGTGATAATAGCCAGAGCGCCATCCGCGGCGTAGTGCCAAGCCAGATGTACAGACCCCACCAAGACTACGACGACGTACCCAAGAACCAGGAGCGCCAGGGCCTTGTGAACGTTACAAAAGTGCAGGAAACCAAGCCATGCCAGGGAAACGTGCATGCTCGGCATAGCGGATATACCAGATCCTATTTGCAAAGAACCCTCGCTATAGAGCTGCCAAAGATAATCCTGGATACCCAACGCCCATGCAGCATTCCCTCCGTTTGCGGTAGCAAGATAGGACGTTAGCGATTCATAGGGGTTTGGGCGATCGTTATAAATCTCTCCAAAAAAGGCAGGGCCTGCCGAAGAAAAGACCATAGCGAGAATAGTGCCATTGATAGACCAGCAAAGAATGTAGCTAATGAGATAACGCTCGCGAAGATGCGGGCGAGAAATATCGATGATCTGCCAAAACAACATACCAAAAACAAAAAAGAACCAGCCATTGTATAAAGCATTGATCGGCATTGTTAAATCAAAGGCGGTGACAGCCGGATGAATCCACCGCCATGCTGGCTGCCCGCCGAACACAACACTATCAAACCGCGATAAAAAATCGTCCCACGAAAAAGGGTTTACAACAGGAATCAGCGTTTTCAAAGACGACACGGAGGAAAGGAAAAAGGAGAAAAGCAGAACGATTGCAACGGAACGAACCAGCCCGACACTATCAACTCGGGCTACTATTTTTCCCAATATAAAGGTAACAGGCCTTTCCGGCCTTAAAAAAAGGAGAACGTAAATACCGTAGAAAATAAAGAGGGCCAAGCCCACGATAGAAAGTGAGAATATAGCAACGCCGGGATATATAAAGATTGAAAAACGGCCAAGCTCGCCGATGGAAAAAGAAAAAATAACAGCGGCCAGAATACAAAACAGGAGCAACCCAACTATCGCCCCGTCTTTCCTGTATAGCCTACAAAAATCAACCTTAAGCTTGGCACCAAGGCCTTCCTTAACTATACGCCCGACATGCATGCTGGAATATCTTCCGGGGAACATCTTCTAATCATGTTCGCCACCTCAACAACCTTCCGGGCCACAGTATTCCAGAAGCTGGACATTGTTCTGATCCGCACCGGTGATTTCCACCTTAGTGGTGCCCAGTGAAATCCCGATAGCGTTAAGAAGTGGATCGATCAAACTAGTACCTAGCGCCTCTACCAATCCCTCAATTGTTTCCTGTATGAGCTGCTCCAGTCCCAGGAGACTGGTGATGCCTTCAACGATGCCGCTGAGAAGATCGCCGATTCCCGTCAGAAGGCAACCGAGCAGACCGCTACACTCTTCTTCCTCTTCGAGCAGTTCGATATTGATGTCCAGATTACTGAAGTCCGCGCTAGACAGTCCGCCTTCTGTGAATACAGCCGACGGATTATCTTCATCCAAAGTATAGCTAAGCTCCACTCTTTCATCACCGCCGCCAACCAGCAAATCGAGATCCGCGGTGATATTGGCAAGAGTGATACTGCCGGGGAGCAGGTTCTTAAGAACCGAGAGGTCAACTTCCTCCTGCTCCAGGACACCCATTCCGTTTATCCGGCCCGTGGCGATACGGGCCGTCTGGCTCTCCACGTCAACGCCAACGGTTACAACATTCGAACCTGTCCCGCGGGCACACCTAGCCCAAACAAGCTCGCCTGTACCGCCCCCGGCTTGCACCGCCAAGGGCAACCTGACAGTCAGCAAATTAAGTACATTGAGGTCACTGGAAATGGTAAGGCCCACGTCAGGGGCATGGAATCTTGTCTGCCACTCACCGTCTTCGCCGATACGAGCCGGCCCCACGACGACGCTCGGTGCTTTACCCACAAAAAGCTCAATCTGCGTTTCCGTAACACCTGGGATGTTGATTTGCGTGTCCGGCAAGGCACCGGCTATGACCGTACCTTCCACGAGGTTAAGAGCCAAAGCCATGACAGTATCGTATAGCGGCAAGCGGCTGTTTTCCGGAATCTCAGTAGAGCCAACAATGTTGATAACATCCGCGAGTTTGACGGTTTCCACGCCGGCGCCGGAGATCAGTTGATCCATGGCTCCGCCAACGTCATCAAGCGGATCCGCCGCTGAATCCAAAGCGCCAAGCAAATTGCCCACCAACACATCGGTCGATAGCAGTTCCTCAACGGAATCCACACCAACACCAGCAAGAACATCGCCCAACTTGACGGTGGTTTCAGCGAGACTGGAGAACTGGGTCGGATCGATATTGAACGGCGTCCCGTTGTTAAGGATCGCGCCCAACAAAACGTTAAGCAGATTGGCTGTCTGTTGCGTGCCACCGACCACCGCAGTGCTGCCGGCGGCGCTCAGCGTGCCAATCAGCTCTTTTCGGGCGGCGGCACCTACGGACATGGTCACCGTACCAAAGGTGCTCTCCGGTAGAAGCAGGGAGATTGGCTCTTCACGCTCATAGGTAACGGCGACGCCGTTACTCCGTCGCAGATCAGCAACCGGCTCGAAAGAAAGCACTTTTTCGTCATCGCTTTCGATCACCCCTGGCTGCACGACGAGCGTGCCGGAATCACTGGAAAAACCTTGCTGTTGAGCGGCGATCAAGGCTCTATCGTTAATCTCCTGGAGCGTGACAAACTCCCCGCCGCAAGCCTGGGCGGCGTCGGCAGCGGCGGTGGCGGCGGCGTTGACCTGGCTTTGCATTTCCTTACGCAGCGAGAACAGGCGGGCGCCGTCCAAGGCCATGACGCCAAGCAGAATCACCAGCAACATCAGCAATGGGGTGATGACGGTGAGCGCGCCTCGCTGCCGAAACATCAGAGTTACTCCTTGTCCCGGGTTTGTTCGCCGAAGCTTTCCGGGATCGGTTGTTTAAAGCTGTCCGCCAGGCGGCGCTGGGTGTCGATGTACACCGGCACCGAAAGCTCGCTTTTCGCGGCCGGCGGCGAGCGGCGCTGCTGCTCCAGAACGCGCTGGGTGGCGGCGCCGACCTGATGTTCCTGTTCGACGTCGACCACTTTACCGGACACGCCGAACGGTGGGGGGCCGTCGGCCATTGCGGCGAGCGGCATCAAGGTGAGTAGAGCCATGACCAGTTTCATTGTTTACCTCCCGAATTGCTCGGCCAGTCGTTCCGCATAGGCCCGCTCCTCACTGCTCAGGCCGTATTGATTCTTCATCCATTCCAGCCCGCCCCAGTTTTCGGTGAGCAGATAGGCCACCGCCAGGTTCTGGCGTACCGGACCCTGGCCGTCACCGAGCTCCATGGCGGTGCGCAATTCATAGGCGGCGTCTTCGTAGTCACCCACCATCAACAGCACATAGCCGTAATCGTTACGGACCTGGGCGGAGGCCGGTGTCCGCTCGCGGGCGATTTCCAGATGGTGAAGCGCTTTCAGTACTTTGTCCTGTTTGAGCAGCACCATGCCCAGGCCGTGATGGCTGCGGCCGGTGCCGCAACGGTCCACCAGGCCCTGAAAAATAATTTCCGCCTCACCCACATGGCCCGTGGAGGCCTGCAATTGACCATAGCGCACCCAATGGTCGACGGTTTCCATGGGTTTGGCTTCCAGTTGCGCCAGCGCCGCGTGGTTGCGCTCCCGGTTCATCAGGTTGTCGACCATGTCGAGCTGCACCTGTTGTTCCGGCTGGATGCGGGCGGAGCAATTCAACCGGTCCAGATCGTACGGGTCACCGGGAAGTTCGCTGGGCGCCTGGGAAGCGCAACCGGCCATCAGCACGGTGGCCATGATCCCCATCGCTATTTTTTGCATCCATTGCTCCTGATCTTCGTTGTTCGTTCTAGACGGCTACCCGGACAGCGCTTCGGCGATGGAAATCACCGCCGGGCCGCCGATCAAAATAAATAGCGCGGGCAGCATGAACGCCATCATGATCACGGTCATTTTGGCGCCGATACGGTTGGTTTCCTCGCGCACCCGGTTACGCTCCACGTTCTGCGCTTCTTCAATGATCTGATCCAGACTGAGAGAAACGCCGGCGCCCAGCTGGCTGCTTTGTTTCATCAGCACTACGTAGTTGCGCAACACTGGAATGCGGCGATTCTCACCGAGCTCGTCCAAAGCCTGGGAGCGTTCGGCACCGGATTCCATAAGCCGGTTAAAACGGTCCAGACGGGCGGACAACATCGGCAGCAACGGTCTGGCCTGGTTGGCGATCAACCGCAGCACCCGTTCCAGGGAAAGGCCGGCCTCCATCAGCATGCGCGTCAGGTGACACAGCTCCACCGCTTCCAGGTTCTGCTGCTGTTCGGCGCGTTCGCCCATGGAGCGAATCGCGCGACGGGGCACCAAAAACGATAACGCGGCGACGATCATTCCGCCGATGGGGCCGAAGAAGACGAAACCGGCGGCCACTACCAGTGCCGGCAAGATCCAGCAGAACAGCAGATACAAAAGCTGCGCCTGCTCGCGGGTGCGACCGGTGGCGGCATAGGCTTCACGAATCTCCTGGAAGTCGCCCCGCGCAATGGAGGATTCGGTGAACTGGCTGGCGAGTCGCGACAACCAAAAGCTGGAAACTTCCTCTTCCGGATCGGCAAGACGGTGCAAACGCGCACTGACCCTCGAGCGACGCGCCCACTGCGGCGCTTTCGCCCAGGCTACCCAGATGGCGAGCACGGAGATGACCGCCGCGGAGATAAACCAAACGCTATTCACGCCCCACCCCCTGAATCATCCGCCAGATGATGATCACGCCCAGCCCCTGCAGACCACCGGCAATGGCGAGCATCATGTGGCCGGTATCGGTGTCCAACAGAACCCGGGAGTAGTTTTCGTTAATCAGGATCATGTACGCCGCCAGACCCAGCGGCAACAGAGCGAACGCGGCGGCGGTGAATCGCGTCTCCGCGGTCGCCGCCATGAATTCGCGCCGCAGTTCCTGCTGCGAGCGCAGCGAGGTGGCCACTTGGCTTAGTACCGGGCGAATCGAAGAGCCGAAGCGCGAGGACGTTCGCAACGCGATCGACACCAGGACCAGGGACGGTATCCGGTAGAGGCCACCGAAGTCCTCGAACAGGCTGGTGTAGTCACGGCCCGCTTCCACGGCGTTACGTAGACGGAACGCTAGCGGGTCGAACACCGGCGGCGCGTCATTGAAGGATTCCACCAAGGCGTTGTCCAGAGAGCGCCCGGCGCTCAGGTAGCGCAAGCTGGTGTCGATCAAACCCGGCAGCTCTTCATAAATACGCCGCCGTTGCTGCTGGAATCGAAAACGCCAGTACATCCACAGCGCGATAGCGATCAGCCCGGCGGTGATCAGCGCCACCAGCGGTCCGTTCAACACCAGAACCACCAACAGAAACACCGCGACGACCAGAGCGAAGACAGACAGCTGACCCTGGGAAAGATGGATATCCGCGCGAATCAGCACGCTTTCCAACGGGGTCACGGTGACCCGGGCGGCGGTTTCCACGCCCAGATCGCGCCGGGTCTGCAAACGCCGGCGAACGCCGTCGTTCAGCGACCGCTTATAACGGCGCCGGGCCCACAGCCACTGCAATACCACCGTGATCAGCGCGAGCACGGCCAGCGTTTGCGCGGCGGCGAGCAGGGCCAGGGCACTCATTGCTCGTGGCTCCGGTACAGATAGTCCATGTGATAGGCGTCGGTCTCGGTGGGCGTGAGGGCGATCACCTCGCTGACCATGCGGCGGCCGTCAGGCATCCGCACCAGTTGAATAATGATATCCAGGGCGGAACCGATAAGCCGGCCAATGGCACGCTCACTGGCGTCGTAGCCGCTCACCGCCAGCAGGGTTTCGATCCGCACCAGGGCGTCCTTGGTGGTGTTGGCGTGGATGGTGCTCATCGAACCTTCGTGGCCGGTGTTCATGGCCTGCAGCAATTCGATGATTTCCGCGGAACGCACCTCGCCGAGAATGATCCGGTCGGGGCGCATGCGCAGCGAGTTCACCACCAGCTCCCGGGCGGTGATACGCCCTTTACCTTCGGTGTTGGCCGGGCGTGTTTCCAGACGCACCACATGGGGGTGGTTGAGCACCAGCTCGGCGGAGTCCTCAATGGTAAGAATCCGCTCCGCGCGCGGAATGTACTGGCTGATCAGGTTCAGCATGGTGGTCTTACCGGTGCCGGTGCCGCCGCTGATAATAATATTGCGGCGCGATTCCACCGCGCGGATCAGCACGTCCAGACAGGCGTCGGTCATGGAACCGTTTTCGATCAGCTGCTGGGCGGACAGGTGGTTACCGGTGAACTTACGAATACTGATGGTGGGCCCGTCCAGCGCCAGCGGCGGAATAATCGCGTTGACCCGTGAACCGTCCGGTAAGCGGGCGTCCACCATCGGGCTGGCTTCGTCCAACCGCCGGCCCAGCGGCGCCAGCATGCGGCGAATCACGCGGGTGACATGGTCATCGTTGATGAACCGGGTGTTGGCGCGCTGCAACACACCGGCCACTTCCACGAACACATGCTCCGGGCCGTTAACCAGAATATCGTTAACACTGTGGTCGGCCAGCAACGGCTCCAACGGGCCGAAACCGGTAACTTCATCGAGAATATCGCGGACCAGCTGGTTCAGGTCCTGGGTGGACAGCGGCACCCGGTTATGGGAAATGTACTGCCCGACGTGATTGCGGGTGAATTCGGCCAGGGCATCACGGGTCGCTTTGCCGACTTCGATGCCTTCTTCATCCAGCCGCTCCACCACCCAGCGGTGGGTGCGCTCCTTGAGTTGCTGGTACTCCTGATCGAAACGACCGGCCACGGCTTAACTCCCCAACAATCGCGTCAGAAAACCACGGCGTCGCGGCTCGTCGTCCTGGCCATCAAGGGCTTCCAGCAGGCTGCCGAGCCGGCGGCTGTATGCACACCGGGGCGACTGCTCAAGAATCGGTCGGCCGCTGTTCACCGCCAGCAGGCGGTGGCGCCAATCTATCGGCAGGGTGCCGGCCAGCGGTGCGCCGACGGTATCGCTCAACTCTTCGGCATCCGGTGGCACACCGCTGTCGTAACCGTCGACCACCAGACCGATATGGCCTTCACGTCCGAGATGGGAACCCCAGTCATGGACCAGCGCCCGGGCAGCGTGGGCATGATCCACCAGCGGGTGAATGCCGACCAGCAGATGGCGGGTGTGCACGCCCAGGGCGCGCACCCAGTACTCGCTTTGCAGCGAGGCCACGTTGATGGTGATGTGATCGAACATCTGCATCAGCCGGTTCAGGGCGATGAACAGATCCGCGCTGCGGTCACCGTCCAGAGTCTGGCTGCCGATGCCGCCGGACAGCAGCCGCAGGCCGGGCCGGAACTCTTCCAGCGCGGTGTCGATCAACGTCTCGTCCAGGGTTTCCGGGTTGGCGAGCAGGTTATCCAGCGTGAATTCGCTGCTGGCGTCGAGATAGAACACGCCACGCTCGCGGGGCTGGGTGTCGATGGCCAGGCAGCGCCAGTTGGGCTGGCGCTGGTTGATGCCGATGGCGAGATTCTGCGCCAGGAAGCGGGTGTCCACGGTGGGGTCGGCGCCGGTCACCAGCGTCAGGTTGTTCACCGAGGAGCGGCTTTCGTCACCGTAATGCCCACTACGCACCAGTTGGTGGCGGCGCAGCCGGTCGCGGATTTCCCCGGCGTCGTTGCCGGCCAGGAAACTGTCCCGGGCGCCGGCGCGCATGCTTTGCAGCAGCAGCTCCTGATTGGACCGGGTGCACACCGTGATCACCGTCACCCAGGGCCGGGCGCTGGTCAGCGCGGTGATGATCGCCAGGGACTGGTCCATATCCGCTTCATTGATCTCCACCAGCACCACATGAGCGGTGGTGGCTTCCAGCAGGCGTAACACCCGGGTGAGATCGGCGCGGCTGACGAATTCCACGCGGAACGGCTCTTCGATAACCCGATCCAGCCAGGCTTTGATGCCGGGGTCGTCGACCACCGAGAGGACAATATCGTTATCGCTCACCAGCTCACTCCATGACGAATGGGTTGCGAGCCACCACGCGGCTCGGTGGCCATGTCCAGCCATTGCGTGCTGCTTTCCCGGTAGGCGCCGCCGGGCAGTGTCACCGGCGGATCACCCGCCTTGCGCGGCGTCACCAGATGGGGGGTGACCACCATCACCAGCTCCTTGTCGTCCCGGGAAATCCGGCTGGAACGGAAGAAGGCGCCGAGCACCGGGATATTGCCCAGGCCGGGAATGCGGTCGCTGTTGTTAATGGTGCTGCGGCTCACCAGACCACTGATGATGAAGGTTTCACCAGGCGCCAGGGACACCGTGGTTTCCGCGCGCCGGACCCGCAGCCCGGGCACGGCCACGCCGCCGGTTTCCACGCCGGCGGAGAAATCCAGCTCGCTGACTTCCGGCGCCACCTTAAGGATGATCTGCTCGTCGCTGATCACCGTGGGCGTCAGGCTCAGGCCGACCCCGAATTCCTTGAATTCGATCTGGATACCGTTGTCATTGCTGCGGGTGGGCACCGGGAATTCGCCACCGGAAAGGAATGATGCGCTCTGGCCGCTGAGGCTGGTGAGCGACGGCTCCGCCAGGGTATAGGCGAAACCGCCGCCTTCAAGCGCATTGATGATGGTGAGCGAGTTGCTGCCGAAGCCGAACAGATTGAACCCGTCGGAGCTGAGGGGCGCCTGGGAGGCACCCGGTCCGGAAAAGCCCCGGTAACCGGTGCCGGGAGGCGCAATGCCCACCGCGGAGTTGCCGTCATCGAACAGGTTGGCGTAATAAATACCCAGGCTGTTGAGTTCCGAGCGGCTCACTTCCAGCACCCGGATATCGGTCTGCACCTGGGTGCCATAGGGCAGGTTACCGCCCAGGGTGGTGGCCACCGCGACGCTGCTGCGCATCGGCCGGCTTTGGTCACGCTGCCAGATGGTGATCTCGGACGAGCCTTCCTTGAAGGCGGTGACCAGTACTTCCTGGCTGCCGCTGACGGTGAGCTTGGCGACCTCCGGGTTGGAGGTCGCCACCTTGGTGATCGGCGCGGAGAACGTCAGTACCTTCTGGTCGCCGGGCGCCATGCGCATGGAGCCGTCCATGCTTTGCGCGGCGGCCTGACTACCGATCAGCAGCGCCAGCACCATGCCTAGAAACAGGCGGGCGTCCCAGCCGAAGCCTTTCTTATCGCACATAAGTGCTCCTTGATTCCGCACCTTCGAAAACCTGCACACGCTGGCCCGGCGACGGGCGCGGCGCGGCGGCCGGCGCCGGTTTCTCGCTCTCGGGGAAGAAGTCGTCGAAGTAGAAAGGTTTCTGTTCCGGATCTTCGGCGGTGGCGAGGGCCTGTTCGCCATCACCCTCGGGCCCGTCGCCAACCGGTGTATCGCCACGCTCACCGGCGACCACCGCGAGGCGTACCTTGCCTTCCGAGGACGCCAGCATCAGCGCGGAAACCCGCTCTTCCGGCACCGACAGAACGGCGGTGTTGTTGCGCCGGCGGGCGGATTCTTCGGCGTCGTCGCCGCCGGCGGACAGGGAACCGTAGACCGCCAGCACCGGGACATCGCGCAGCATCACCAGCGCCACCGGCGCGTCTTTATCGGAACGGCGGAAGGCGGTGACCACATCGACCCGGTCACCGGGCTGCAACAGCCCGCCGGCGCCGACCACGTCGTCCACGGCAATGGCGATGGCGCGCTGGCCTTCCGGCAGGTTGGCGGGCAACGAGCCGCCGCTTTCCAGATGATGGTTGGAAAGCAGTTCGCCCGGGCGGGCATAGCGGCGCAGCTCACGGCCGAACACGCTTTCTTCAGCGGGCAGGGCGTCGCTGATCTGATTGGGCGAGGTCACCACCGCCAGGTTTTCTTCACTCAGGGTTTCGCCAGCGTTCAGTGGCTGGCGCAACACCCAGTATTCATAGGATGGCGCGGCTTGCTCCTGATCCGCCTGCCCGGTGGTGTCCGCCGATGTGACGGTCACCGGCTCCGGATCCCGGCTCAGTCCCACCAACGCCAGAACCAGCGCCAGGAAGGCCAGCACCAGGGCCGGCAGCATGTATAAAATCTTAGATCCCATATCCCCTCCGAAACATCCTTGTTCGACAACTGCTTATGATTCTAGTCAGAAGGCGGCGCGGGCCTCCGCTTCCAGCGTGTCCGGCAACGGCGGAAAGGTCCCCAGCAGGCCGAAACTCATGACCGGCACGATGGGGTTTTCCTTGTAGTTATAGGTCACTCCGCAACGGAGCATCTCCACGCCGCCCACCGCTTCCACGGCGCAGGAGGACGCCCCGTCCTCGAGGCTGGAAAGCGGCCCGGGCAGCGTCGCCAGCAGGCCGCTCATGGCCTGGCTGGCGCGGTTGACCACGGCGCCCTCCATCTGCTCGCCCTGAAACGCGGAACGGTCCACGTACAGGGCGGTGGCCACCGCCCGGTCCACCACGTTCTGCAGCCGGTACTGGCTGAAGAACACGATGCCGTAGATGGCCGAGGCGTAGAGCATCGCGACCACGAAGGGGAACAGCATCAGAAATTCCAATGCCACCGCCCCTTCCTGTTCACGCCAACGCGCTGCCGGCCCGCGCGCAAGAACCACTTCAGTTAGGATTCTTAGCGGTCGCATCTGAGAACAGTTGCTTGAAGGCGGTTTCCAGAGTCGTCTGGACCGTATCGTTGGTGGCGAGGATGCCGACGATGAAGATGATGGCGGCGGCGAGCACGATGTACTCGAGCGCGCTGGCGCCACGCTGCTTGTCGGCCTGGGTACGGCCACGGCTGAACAGCCGGGCGGCGAGTTGTTGTGAGGCGTTGGTAAAGACGGTCAGTGATTTCATGTGAAACTCTCCCTTACACCCAAAGTGCTATCAGTGACGATTCCTTTCCGATAGTAGGTATTTTGTGAACTACTTCACAAGTCCCCACATTTGCATATCCGTCGCCAAAACCCTTTAAAGTCAATAACTTACAAAAAATGTCGGCGGATATCCGGTGTTGTGAAAGCGATGACCGGTTGTTCTTGTTCTTTTGTTACCGCGTTTTTCGTTACGTTTCCACCTTTGCGGCGGACACCTCTGATTGAGTGAGTATGCCTCGTTTGCCTTACGTGCAAAAAGACCAACTTTGTACTGTTATGAAATTTATTGTTATTGACCGGCATAAAAAAACCCGGTGTGGCGAGTGGCCACACCGGGTTTCTGTTGTCCCTTGCCAGGCAGGACGCTTACTTGATCTTGGCTTCCTTGTAGATCACGTGCTTGCGGACCACGGGATCAAACTTCTTGGTCTCCATCTTTTCCGGATGCAGACGCTTGTTCTTGGCGGTGGTGTAAAAGTGCCCGGTGCCCGCTGAGGAGACCAGACGAATTTTTTCACGAATCGGACCAGATGCCATGATTCAGCTCCTTGGGCTCAGGCGCGCGCGCCGCGGCTGCGGATATCGGCCAACACGGAGTCGATACCCTTCTTGTCAATGATACGCATCCCTTTGGAGGACACACGCAGGCGCACGAAGCGCTTTTCGCTCTCCACCCAAAAGCGATGGAAGTGGAGGTTCGGCTCGAAACGACGCTTGGTCTTGATGTTCGAGTGGGACACGTGGTGACCCGTTACCGGCCGCTTCCCGGTTACCTGGCAAACTTTGGACATGATCTTGCTCCCGTGATGCAACACAATTGGGGGCGGGGCAGCCCCGGAAAAGGCGCGTTTTATACCAAAACCCGGGGCGACGATCAAGTGATTCCGGTGTTTGCCGGCAAATATCACACCCAGCCGCGGCGGCTGAACGACTCCCAATGGCCGTCGCCAATCACCAGATGGTCGAGAATACGCACGTCGATCAGATCCAGCGCCCGGCGCAGCCGCTCGGTGACGTCACGGTCCGCCTGGCTCGGCTCGGCCACCCCGGACGGGTGATTATGGGCCACGATGACACTGGCCGCATTGTATTCCAGCGCCCTGCGGACCACCTCCCGGGGATAGACGGCGGCGCCGTCCACGGTGCCGTAGAACATCTTCTCGAAACCGATCACCCGGTGCTTGTTGTCCAGGAACAGCACCGCGAACACCTCGCAGGGCTCACCGCGCAGCTCGGCGGTCAGCAACCGCGCCGCCGGTTCCGGGTTGTCCAGGCTGAACCCGCGGTCCAGCTCCGTGGCCAGGTAGCGCCGCCCCATCTCCAGCGCTGCCAGCACCTGGGCACAGCGGGAACCCGCCATGCCCGGCAGGCGCCCCATGCGCTTGGGCGTCAGGTCCAGCAGCCCGCGCAGGCCGCCGCTGCGGTCGAGAATGTCGCGGCCCACGTCGACGGCGGTTCTACCCCGGCTGCCGGTACGCAGAAAAATCGCCAGCAGTTCCGCGTCGCTGAGCGCCCCCGCGCCCCGCGCCAGCAGCTTTTCCCGGGGCCGCTCCGATTTCGGCCAGTCACTGATCGCCATACTCACCTCCCTGTGTTTGCTCATACCTTGGTGCTACCCTATGACGCCCCTAGTCTGCACAACCCCCCAGGGCGAGGGCAGACGACATCCACCATGGTTTGTGTCAGCCACAGCCCAAAATACTGTACGGAATGACAGCATGCAGCGACTGGTCAATAAACGGATCCTCCTCGGTGTCACCGGAGGCATTGCCGCCTACAAGAGCGCGGATCTGGTCCGCCGGCTGCAGGATGCCGGCGCCGAAGTACGCGTGGTCATGACGCAGGGCGCCTGCGAGTTCATCACGCCGCTTACCATGCAGGCGCTGTCCGG
>DGNT01000127.1 GCA_002389055.1 Alcanivorax sp. UBA4485 | reverse complement strand
CGCCAGCCCCCGCTTCCACCAGCCCAAGACCTATCTGGCGCAGGTGGAAGGCGAGCCGCCGGAAGAGGCGCTGCAGCGCCTGCGCCAGGGCATCACGCTCAAGGACGGCCAGTGCCGCCCGGCGCCGGTAAAGGCGGTGCCGCCACCGGCACTATGGCCACGGGACCCGCCGGTGCGCACGCGGCTCACGGTAGCCGACCAGTGGCTGGAACTCACCCTAGACGAAGGTCGCAACCGCCAGGTGCGGCGTATGACCGCCGCCATCGGCCACCCTACCCTGCGGCTGGTACGCTGGCGCATCGGTGACTGGGACCTGAGCGGCCTGGCCCCTGGCGAGTGGCGCGAGCTTCACGTTCATGCGCCCAAAAAGCCGCCCCGCTCCGGCCGGCGCAAGGCCCCACCGCGCGGCGCCCGCCGGCGTCGCGCCTGAACCGCCCGCGGCTGTCGCGGCGCGCCCGGGTGCGCTACCATCGGCGCCCCGCAGTAAACCAGAGACGGACCAGGAACCGGATGAACAGCTTCCAAGCGCATATTACAGTGGCCACCGTGGTGGAACAGGACGGTCGCCTGCTGTTCGTGCGCGAAACCCAGAACGGCGAGACAGTGATCAACCAGCCCGCCGGCCACGCCGAATTCGGCGAAGACCTGATGCAGGCCGCCTACCGGGAAACCTTGGAAGAGACCGCCTGGCGGGTGGAGATCACCGGCCTGCTCGGCTGGTACATTTTTCAACCCTATAAAGGTGCCGGGGTATACTACCGCACCTGCTTTATCGCCGAGCCTCAGGGGCACGACCCGCATCAGAAGCTGGACACCGGCATTCTGGAAGCGGTCTGGCTGACGCCCGAGGAACTCACGCGGCGCCGCGCCGAACACCGCAGCCCGCTGGTGGCACGCTGCGTGGCGGACTATCAAAGCGGCCGTCGCCTGCCGCTGGACGCCATTTACCAGCACCCCTGGCCGTTGCAGCGTGGTTGATTCGCGTTAAAGCGCCCATATAGAGAGCCCCATGCACACACAAGCGCCCGAAAACACCCGCGTCATCGTCGGCATGTCCGGCGGCGTCGATTCCTCCGTGGCCGCCGCCCGCCTGCTGGACGCCGGCTACCAGGTGGAAGGCCTGTTCATGAAGAACTGGGACGAGGACGACGGCACCGAGTACTGCACCGCCCGGGACGACCTGCTCGACGCCATGCAGGTGGCCGGGGTGCTGGGCATCGAGCTGCACACCGCCAATTTCGCCACCGAGTACTGGGACCGGGTGTTCGAGCACTTCCTGGCCGAATACCGCGCCGGACGCACCCCCAACCCGGACATCCTGTGTAATAAGGAAATCAAGTTCCGGGCCTTCCTCGACCACGCCCTGACCCTGGGCGCCGACTACATCGCCACCGGCCACTACGCTCAGGTGGATCACAGCGGTGAGCACGCCCGGCTGCTGCGCGCGGTGGACGACAACAAGGACCAGACCTACTTCCTGCACGCCGTCGGCGGCGACAAGTTCGCCCGCACCCTGTTCCCCCTCGGCGACCTGGAAAAGCCGGAGGTGCGCCGCCTGGCCGGCGAGCGCGGCTTCGCCAACCATAAAAAGAAGGACTCCACCGGCATCTGCTTTATCGGCGAGCGGCGCTTCAAGGATTTCCTGGAAACCTACCTCCCCGCCCAGCCCGGCGACATCGAGGACGACGCCGGCCACCGCATCGGTCGCCACGACGGTCTCATGTACTACACCCTGGGCCAACGTCAGGGTCTGGGTATCGGCGGCCTGGCCGACGCCGGCGACGCGCCCTGGTACGTGGCCGGCAAGGACCTGGACCGCAATGTGCTGATCGCCGTGCAAGGCCAGGACCACCCGCTGCTCTACCGCGGCGAGCTGACCAGCGGCCCGGTGGACTGGATCGCCGGGGCGCCGCCGGCGCTGCCCGCCCGGCTCACCGCCAAGACCCGCTACCGCCAGCCGGACCAGGCCTGCCGGGTGGAAGACGCCGGCGCAGGCCGCGTGCGGGTGGTGTTCGAGCAGCCCCAGCGGGCCGTCACGCCGGGCCAGTCGGTGGTGTTCTACGACGCCGACGCCTGCCTGGGCGGCGCCGTGATCGAGGAGACGCGATGAATCCGCAGCAGCAACAAGCCCTGGCTCTGGCGGCGGTGTTCGAAGCCGCCACGCTGGCCGACCAGATCGCCACCAGCGGTGATTGCGACCAGGCCGCCATGGAAGCCCTGCTGGATGGGGTGATGACCATGCAGGCCACCGATTTCGACACCATCTACCCGCGCCCGGCCCTATTCCGGGACGGCCTGCGCCTGCTGCGCCAGAGTCTCAACCGGGAGCAGACACGCCAGGCGGCGCGGCCGCTCAGTTACTCGCTGGCGCTGATGCATCTGTCCGCCAAGCTGCGCAAGAACAGCGACGTGATCAGTATCCTGCGCCACCGGCTGATTGCTCTTGAGGGCCAGCGGCAACATTTCCAGGGCGGCACCACCAATGTCACTTTTTGTCATCGCCTGGCGGGCATCTATCTGGATACCCTGGGCACCTTCCGGTTCCGCATCCGGGTGCAGGGTGAGCCGGCGCGCCTGCAGGACGAGGACAACGCCGCCCGCATTCGCGCCCTGTTCCTGGCCGGCGTGCGGGCCGCCTTCCTGTGGCACCAGCTGGGCGGACGGCGCTGGCGGCTGCTGTTCCAGCGCAAGCAGCAACTGGAAGCACTTGAGAGCATAAAATTCAATGAGTTATAGCTATAATCCGACAATCAACATTAACTAAAATCCGCGCCTTTCCCGGACGCCTTCCCGGCGCGCGCCGGCGCTACGCGACCGGCGCCATTTTGCTGTATGATTGCGCCGCTATCGGATTCCCTTCAGGAGTTGCCCCATGTCCAGCTTTACTTCCCTTACCGCCATTTCCCCGGTGGACGGCCGCTACGCCGGCAAGTGTGAATCCCTCCGCGCGATCACCAGCGAATACGGTCTGATTCGCTATCGGGTCCACGTGGAAGTGAGCTGGCTGGAACAACTGGCCCATGACAAGGCGATCCCGGAAGTGCCGTTGATGAGCGGCAAGGCCGCCTGGCACCTGCGCGGCGTGACCCGCGACTTCGAAGAGAAGGACGCCGAACGAATCAAGGAAATCGAAGCCACCACCAACCACGACGTCAAGGCGGTGGAATACTTCATCAAGGAGCGCATGGCCGAGCACGAAGAGCTCGACGCCATGAACGAGTTCGTGCACTTCGCCTGCACCAGCGAGGACATCAATAACCTGTCCTACGCCCTGATGATGCGCGAAGCCCGCGAGCAGCTGCTGCCCAAGCTGGACCAGGTAATCGGCGGCATCCGCAAACTCGCCCACGGCCTGGCCGACACGGCCATGCTGTCACGCACCCACGGCCAGTCCGCCTCGCCGACCACGGTGGGCAAGGAAATGGCCAACGTGGTGGCGCGCCTGAAGCGCCAGCGCGACCAGTTCGCGGCGGTGGAAATCCTCGGCAAGATCAACGGCGCGGTGGGCAACTACAACGCCCACCTGGCCGCCTACCCGGAAGTGGACTGGCCGGCCTTCGCCCGCCGTTTCGTGGAAGGCCTGGGGCTCAGCTTCAACCCCTTCACCACCCAGATCGAGCCGCACGACTGGATCGCCGAATACTTCCACGCCCTGATGCGCTTCAACACCATCCTGCTGGATTTCGACCGCGACCTGTGGGGCTACATCTCACTGGGCTACTTCAAACAGCGCGCCGTGGAAGGCGAAGTGGGCTCCTCCACCATGCCGCACAAGGTCAACCCGATCGACTTCGAAAACTCCGAAGGCAACCTGGGCATCGCCAACGCGATCATGGATCACCTGGCCGGCAAGCTGCCGATCTCACGCTGGCAGCGTGACCTCACCGATTCCACCGTACTGCGCAACATGGGCGTGGGCCTGGCGCACAGCCTGATCGCCTACGAAGCCGCCCTGAAAGGCATCGGCAAACTGGAAATCAACGCCGAACGGCTCGCCGACGATCTCGACGCCGCCTGGGAAGTGCTGGCCGAGCCGATCCAGACCGTGATGCGCCGTTACGGCATCGAAAAGCCCTACGAAAAGCTCAAGGCACTGACCCGAGGCAAGGCGATCACCCAGGAGGCCCTGGCGGCCTTCATCGACGACCTGGCGATCCCCGAGGACGCCAAGGAGCGGCTCAAGGCGCTGACCCCGGCCACCTACGTGGGCAACGCCGGCCAGCAGGCGCGCAGCGTCCAGTAGGCGCCACGCGCCGCCGCCGGATACTATGTCTGCCGCCACCGCTCTGCCCCGCTTCACCCTGCCGATGGCGCCCCGGGACTTCCTGGCGCGCCACTGGCAGCGCGCACCCCTGTTCATGCCCGGCGCCGCCAGCGGCCTGGCGCACCCGGACGCCGACACCCTGGCCGGGCTGGCACTGGAACCGGAGGTGGAATCGCGGCTGATCCGTGGCGCCGGCAACGGCCCCTGGCATCTGGAGCAAGGTCCGCTGGACGAACAGCGCTTCGCGGAACTGGGTGACCGGGACTGGACCTTGCTGGTGCAGTCCGTGGACCACTACCTCACCGAAGTCTCGCTGCTGCTGGATGATTTTGGCTTCGTGCCCGGCTGGCGCCTGGACGACATCATGATCAGCTACGCCGCCGAAGGCGGCAGCGTCGGGCCCCACTTCGATCAGTACGACGTGTTCCTGATCCAGGCCGCCGGCCAGCGCCATTGGCAGGTGGGCCCCCACTGCGACGAACAAAGCCGCCTGCGCGGCGACGTGCCCCTGAAAATGCTGGCGCACATGCCCGTTGAACAGGAACACACCGCCGGCCCCGGCGACGTGCTCTACCTGCCGCCGGGCGTCGCCCACCATGGCGTGGCGCTGGACAGCGACTGCATCACCTGGTCGGTGGGCTTCCGGGCCCCGGACTACCGGGACCTGCTCGCCGAAATGGTCGCCGAAACCCTCGCCGACACCGACGAGCAGTTGCACGCCGACCCGGGCCGCGCGCCGGTGGAGGACGCCGGCGAACTGAGCGTCGCCGACCGCGACGCCATGCTCGACCGCGCCTTCGGCCTGCTGGATCGCGGCGCCGCCGGGCGAGCTTTGGCCCGCTGGCTGAGCACGCCCCGGCAGACAGGACTTGATTTTCTTATCGACCCGGCGCACATTCGCGCCGCTGAACCCGCCACGGCGCTGATCCGTCATGGCGGCGCGCGGCTTCTCTGCCACGGCGACACCGCCTGGCTGAACGGAGAACCCTGGCCTCTCAATCAGGGCCAGATGCCGCTGGCACGCCTACTCGCGCGCCAGCGCCGCTACCGACACGACGAGCTGGCTGAGGTGCTTAACGCCGACAGCCGCGACCTGCTTAACCACTGGATAGACCAGGGCTACTTTGCCGAGTTTTAACGAGAACGCCATGGCCTTTAGCATTATCGAAACCTCCTGGGACGAACACCGCGCCGAACTCAGCGCTCTGCGCGAGCACGTCTTCATCGGCGAACAGGGCGTCCCCGAAGAGCTGGAATGGGACGGCGCCGACCCGGCGTCGCGCCACTTCCTGGCCTTTGACGACGATCAGCAGCCGATCGGCTGCATCCGCTTGCTGGGCAGTGGCCAGATCAGCCGCCTGTGCGTGGTGGAAACCCGCCGCAACAGCGGCATCGGCCGGGCCCTGCTGGTGGCCGCCGAAGAAGCCGCCCGCGCCGCCGACATGCGAGAAATATTCCTCTACGCCCAGACCCACGCCACCAGTTTTTACGAAGGCGCGGGATTCTCCGCCTCCGGGGGGATTTTCATGGACGCCCACATCCCCCACCGCCAGATGTTCAAGCTGCTCACCTGAAGCGGCCATGGCCATGGACGTCCGGATCGGCGAAGACCGCACCCTTCACCATCCGCCTTGCGCGGCGGCGGCCCTGGCGGCGCTGATCCGCGCCAGCGGTCGCCGCCTGTGGCTGCGCGTGCCCGAGCTGGATGCCCTCAGCAACGATGGCGACGTGCTGGCGGCCCTCAAAAGCCTGGCTCTTTCCTCACCGCGCGCCGACTTGCGAGTGCTGTTCGACGATGCCGGGCGCGCCGTCAAAAACGGCCACGGCCTGATCCACCTGAGCCGCCGTCTACCGTCACGGCTTCAACTGCGCCAGACGCAAGCCGACGACGCCGACCCGCGCCTGTGCTTCGCCGTCGCCGACCGCACCGGTCTGTTCCAGGCCCCCGGCTGGCCCCGCCCGGAGCGGCTGGACCTGTGCGCCCACGCCCTACCCCTCGGGCCGCGCCGCGCCGAAGAGTTCGCACGCACCTGGGAGCGGGCCCATGGCAGCCAGGAACTGCGGGAACTGCACCTGTGACCGGCACCGACCCAATACCCGAGCAACGATAAAACGGGCCGGCGCGACGCTGACGTCACCGCCCTGGCCGCCAGGATCGCGTTCGGTGATACCCTCGTCGTGGTGTCCTTCGCCGGAGCGCTCAAACATGCACAATCCCACCCTGTCGCTTCGCCCGGTGCACCGCTGGCCGGCGCTGGCTCTCCTGGTATGGCTCTGTCTGGCCGCCGTGCATTCGCGCTGGCCCAGCGCCGACAGCGCGCCATCCGGGCGCGTCACCCTGCCCGCCTGGCCAGAGCCTGGCAATCCCGGGCTGTGGCCGGCGCTCGACCGCATGCTGGAGCGCCTCCCCACCGACCCGCGCGGCCAGCTGCGTTACGACACCCGCACGCTGGCCGCGGTACAGCTTGCCGCCAATGCGGTTCAGGCGCCCCTGACCACCGCGGAGCGTGATCGCCTACGACTACTGACGCGGCGGGCCCTGCCGGCGGCGGACGCCGAGGCGCTGCTGTTGAAGTATCTGCGCTATCGCGACGCCGTGACGGCGCTACCGGCAGGCGATCTGACCGCCCGCCAGGACCTGCAGAAACGCTATTTCGGCGACCGCGCGATAACGCTTTTTCATGAAGAAAACGCCATGCGGGCAGCCCTGCAGGCGGAACAGCACACCGGCGAGGCACCACGCTAATGACGCGCCTGGCCGTGCCCCTGGCCGCCCTGTCCGGCGTGCTGCTGGCGCTGCCGTTTATCCACGGTGCGCTGTTTCCGTTGACCTGGGTGGCGTTCATCCCTTTGCTGGCGGCGCTGCGTGGCGCCTCGCCCGGGCACGCCTACCGGCTGGGCCTGATATGCGGTCTGGTGTTCTATGGGTTGGGCGCCTTCTGGATCGTCGATTTTCTGCGGCACCTCTGGTCGCCGGGCGCGCTGGTAACCGCCGGCCTGGCGCTGCTGTTCTGGCTCTACAGCGCCCAGCTACCGGCGTTGCTGATGCTCGCGTTTCAGTGGTTGCGGCGGCGTACCGGCTGGTCGGCGCTGCTGTTGTTTCCCGTGCTCACGGCGCTGTTCTTCGCCCGCTTTCCGATGCTGTTCCAGGCCCAGCTCGGCGAGAGCCAGAGTCTTTTCCTCACCGCCCTGCAACCACTGGCCTGGACCGGCGTGCATGCGCTGGACGCGGTAATCGCTCTCGTCAACGTGCTGCTCTACCGCTGGCTGTTCAGCCCGGCGCGCCAGCGGTTTGTGAAGGACAGGGCCGGGCTGGCCGCCGCCGCCCTGCCAGTACTGTGGCTGGGCCTGGGCAGCGTGCTGCTGCATCATTGGGACCATCAGGGCGGCGACAAAGCCTCACACCGGGTCGGCTTCGTCCAGGAAAACACCCCGCCCGGGGGCGCCTCCCCGGCACCGGGCCATGGCTTCGCCTACCCGCGTGCCCTGGCGTTGTCCGAACCTCTGGCCCGTGCCGGCGCCGACCTGGTGGTGTGGCCGGAAACCGGCTTCGATGATTACTTCGCCCATCCCAGGGTGGCGGGCGCGTTACGACGTTCGGTGGCCAACCTGGACGCGGCGCTGATCTTTCAGGGCATGCACGCGGAAAACAGCGAACAGTTCAACAGCGCCGCCGTGATTGGTCACGACGGCCAGGAACAAGGTCGTTATCGCAAAATCCAGCGCGTCGCCTTCGGTGAGTACCTGCCGCTATTGGAAGCCTTCCCCCGCACCGGAAGTTGGGTCCGCGAGCAGCTTGGCGGCTTCTTCAGCAAAGTGAGCGCGGGGGAGCGGCCGGGCCGCTTCGCGGTCGCCGGCCTGGAAGCCCTGCCCTTGATTTGCTACGAAGCTCTGTTCCCGGAGCTGGTGGCAAACGCGGCCCGGGGCGGCGGCGCGGCGGAGCTGCTGGTGGTGCTGTCCAACAACGCCTGGTTCGGCGCCTCCCGTCAGCCCTACCAGCACCTCAATGCCTCGGTGCTGCGCGCGGTGGAAAACCGCCGGCCGCTGCTGCATGTGATCAACAACGGCCCCTCGGCGGTGGTGCTGCCCAGCGGGCGGCGCCTGGTGCAGTCCGAATACGGCGAGGAAGCCGCCTACTGGGTCGATATCCCGACATCGGGGTCAGCAACGGACAGCTTCTTCACCCGCCACCCGGCGCTGTTCCTGGATCTGGTATGCGTGCTTACGGCCCTCGCTCTGGGCCGCGCCGTGATCGGTGTTATCGCTGTTCAGCGGTCGCCGGCGTTTCGCTAAGCGGTCGCTGCCGCTCCCGTTTCTGCGCCTCGGTCAGCGCCGGGTTGGACTGGATGCGCATATTCTCCAGCGTAACGCGCATCATGCGTTCCTCCTCGCCGAACAGGGCCTCGGCCAGATCCGCGCCGAGATAGTCGCGCCGCAGGTTGTGGAGTTGCCGTAGCCCCCGTGCCATTTCGTCCTCGGTGCCCAGGTAGCGAAAGGTGTCGCCCAGGTCGCGGTAGACGTTGCTGTAATGGTAGTAACGCTCCACCACATCAAGCACCTGGCGGCCGCGGTCGTCCGGCAGACCGGCGGCGATTCGCCGCTGCAAGGTCTCGAACTGTCGCGCATTCAGGCGGCTCCCGCGCTCTATGAATAACGCGTCCAGGTCTTCCCTGACCCGGGCGTCCACCTGCAGACGCCCGTGCCTGTCCCATTGCAGGCCGCTCAGCGCATCGCTGATCGCCGCCTGCTCCGGCAACGGCTCCGGCTCGGTCGCCGCTGGCGGCGCCCCGGCCGCGCGTTCGGGTCCGGTGAAGGCGGAGTCCGCGACCGTGGTCCGCGCCGCCGCAGGCGACGCCGGTTCCGCCGGGGCCGGGGGCCGTTGCGCCACATGCGGCGCCGGCGCCTCGCCGCCGAGCCAGTACACGCCGCCGGCGACCACCGTCAGCGCCACGGCCATGGAGGCGATCCAGCGGCCCGCCCCTGTCTTGTTATCGAACATGGTTGCTCCTTCTTTCGGTGCCCGTTATTCCATGACGGCGCGGATTTGTCCCACCGTGACGCCGGTCCAGCTTTTCACCGCGCGACGCAGACTGGACGCGCACGAAAACCCCGCCAGAGCCGCCACCTCCTCCACCGCCAGGCGCGAATAGCGCAGTTGGTAGCTGGTGATTTCCATGCGCACGGCATGCAATAAGTGCCGAAACGACGCCCTCTCCCGGGCCAGTCGCCGGCTCAGGCCACGGGGTGTGAGATGCAACTGCCTGGCCACGGTTTCCAGATCCAGGTCGGGCCGGAAATGAGCGCGGATGTGCGAACGCACCCGCTCGGTGAACGGCAAACGCTCCGGCACCCGGCACAGCTCCCGTTCGCATTCGTCGATGATCCGCTCGAACGCGCGCTTGCGCAGGGGCCGGAAGCGCCGGAATACAAAATCCCGATGCGCGGATATGGAGAACTCGTCGCAGTCGAACGTCAGGCTTGCGCACGGCAGGCTGCGGTAAGCCGTGGGTTCACTGGGGCACGGCCGGTCCAGGCGCACGTGCACCGAGGGGTCGTCGACCTGTTTATTGCCGCACAGATCCCAAAGCCGGAGTGTGACGGCCAGGCGCCAGTCGCGAATAAAATCACGCAGTACGGTTTGCTGCTCACTGCCGGTGGTATAGTCGATCGGCTCGACCACACGGTTATCGGCGTCGAGATAGGCATTGGGCCGTGCCGTGTGGGTGGCGTAATGCGGTTGCGACATGACCAGGTAGCGGCGGAACGCCTCGCCCGCCAGCTTAAGGCTGGGGCTGCAATGCACCACAAAGCCCACCGGGCCCCAGTATGACCAGTCGAACCGCATGCCCACCGCCACGCCCAAGGCCGGGCGCGAGCAGGCCTCAATACCGTTGTAGAGAAGTTGCTGGAATTGATCGAAGCCGATATTGATTTCCTGCATTTCAAACATTGCCGGTGAAATGCCGGTGTCGAGAAGCAGCCGGTCCTGGCTGGCGCCGAGGCTGCAAAACGCTTCGATAAAGCCGAGAGGGTGCCGATGAAGCGGCACGGAACCGCCTATCAGTTTCGCGTCCATTGTTCGCTCCCAAACCTTATTATTCTTTGGCAGCGGCTTTCATGACTACGCGGTACACCTTAATCCGCCATGGGTCTGCCGATGGGATGGGGCCGCTCAATCAATGCGAGCCCCATGTACTTCGACATGGAGCTCGCCTCTCCCTTACAGGTCCTTGCTCTCCATGTCCCAACCACTTATATCACAAGCGGAACAGGCGCCGGTGAACAGGCTCGCAGCATCGGAATCCCCTTCCAGCTGGTACAACCACCAGGCAGTGGTGATGCCCTTGAAGTCACCGAAATCGCCGGTCGGCTCAAAATGGCTGGCGCCGTTCAGGGTCGCCCAGAACACCGGCACGTCCACGCGCCGGTACACCGGAGCCTGGTTCAGAGTGGGACCAGCCAGCGTATCGGAAGAGCCGGACAGCAGCAGCATCGGCGCCTGCTGTTGATACTGGGATGAGGTCTCATGACCGAGACCCAGGATGTACGGCTGCATCGGCGCGGTGGCGGTGATGCGATCATCGCGGGCCGCCATGATGGTGCCGCCGCCGCCCTGGGAATGCCCGGACGCGCCGATATTGGAGAAGTCCAGGTCGTCGGCGTAGCTACGGCCCTCGAGGTAATCAATGCAGTCGAGCATGTCCTCGCCGGAACCGGCGTTGCTGGTGTTGGCGGCCGCGACCACGAACCCCCAGGACGCCCAGTGCTCCAGGCCACTGCCGTAGACGCTCGGTGAAGCGCCGGTGCCGTTACCCCAGACAATCACCGGGTGATCGCCGTCGAGGCTGATCGGCCGGTAAACGGTACAGCTGAAGCCGGTGTCACTGGTGGTGGCGTAAGGGCCGTCTTCCTCGAACGGCGCGAGCGGATTGTCGTCGTCGCCGGCCAGGGCGGCGGGAGCCATAAGAACGCCGGCCAGTAAGGCGGCGGTGGTGGTCAGCCAGCGCGTATTGAGCGCCATGTGCGAATTATTTGCTTTCATTGCTGTGATCCTTTTTTTATCGGAATTAACGGTTCTCTCCCTTGGCAACCGCGGATAACCCGCGGCAACGACATTGATTCTAGGAGGGGCATTCGAAGGACAGCTATCACAGCAAGGGCCCGATTCGCGGCGTGGTGGTAACTCACGTAGCGACCACGAATGGAGTTCTCAAAAAGAGGGAGAAGCAGCGCACAGAAAGCGAAAAACGGGGTTCGAGGCGGGGCCCACTCAGGCCCCCGGCTTGGCCGTAAGACGCCAGAGCTTTTGACCGCTGGCGGCGTATTTTTCCTCGAAATCGGTCAGCGCTTCATGATCCTGGTGCAGAGCCGTGAGTTCCGAGGACCAGCCGCCAAGCGCCAGGGCGGCGCGGGCTTCCTGCAGATACAAAGACCAGTTGCTGCGCATTTCCAAAGTGCCGCCCAGTTCAATCAGCACCGGGAACACCGGGTGTCCGTGCCAACGGCGTTTCAGATGTGCGCTCTTCGGCCAGGGATTGGGGTAAAGAATGTAATGGCGCCAGGGCCGCCAGCCGGCCTGCGCCGCCAGCCGCCAGAATCCGCTGCAATCGGTCTGCAGCAACAGCAGGTTGTCCGGTAACGGGGCGAAGCGGCGCGCGGCGCGCTGCAGGCGGTGTTGCGACTGATCCAGACCCAACACCAGCGCCTCCGGGTAGGTTTTTGCCAGAGCCACGGAAGACCGCCCCGTGCCGCACCCGGAGTCGACAATCAGCCGGTGGTCGGCGGTGCCCACCCAGTCCGCGGCACGCGCGAACGCGGCCCGGTCATGATCCGCCACCGGCGCGCGCCAGGGGTGCGCCAGGTGGCGACGCACCGTGGCTTCCAGAGCGGAGTGCACCCCCTCCTGGTTACTGGTTACCGCCCGGCTATTACCAAACATGCAGTGTCTCGAGAAGGGCCATTATTTAGGGCAACTTAATTCACATTTCTGGCTCGCGGCCCACCGCGCCGCGCCCATATTGGCTACAATTCCGCGCGTTACGGAGTTCGCCATTATGCGTTTTTTGTTGATTTTTTTCTGCTTTTTCCTGATCACCGCCTGCCAGGACAACCCGGCCCCCGACAGCGACTACGAGGACGATTTCCTGCTCGTCGCCCATCAGACCATGACGCCTCTGGACGGCGACTACAGCCAGGACATGAACCTCAAGGCCCTGGTCCGCAATCGCATCGCCGACGGGCCCGATGACGGCCGCTGGATCCGTACCACCCTGCCCTGGCTGCGCCTGGGCAGCGGCGAGCTGGATACCCGTGACCTAGAACGACTCGGCGAGCGCGCCGAACCGCTGCTGAAATTTCTGTCCACCGGTACCCTGAGCCGCGTCGAGGGCGGTGAAATCACCGACACGCGGATCGCCGATCAGGCGCTCTACCAGACGCTGGTGGAGCGCTTTGGCGACAAGGTGCAGCAGCTGCTCGATCAGGCCACCGCCACGGCGGTCCCGTTGCCCTCGGATCCGCGCCCCGGTGACACCTGGCACGCCGACGCCACGCTCTGGGGGCTGCCCAGGATCACCGCCGACTATGAAGTGCTGGCCCGCGACGGCGACCGGGTATTGATCAAGCTCACCCTGGCCGGTGACGGCGTCACCGGCCAGGCGCGCATGATCGCCCGCTGGCCCTCGGGGATGCCCGAAGCCCTGCGCCTGCACAGCACGGTGACCCTGGCGGAGCAAAACGCACGGGTGGAGCAGCGCCTGCTGCTGATCAGCCAAACCCACTACCCCTACCCGGTGAAGGACTGGGATGTGGATCCGATACAGGCGGAAATGCAGGCGGATTTCACCGAGCGCCGGCTGGCCGATCCGATCTTCATGGAGGCCGAGGCATTTCAGCCCCTGCAAGACGTCGAGCACGTGAATACCTTGCTCGACAGCCTGGAGGACAGCCTGTTCTACCGCCCCGACGAGCACCGCCTGGTCACCACCGGGGACTGGACGCTGGCCACGCCGTTGCAACAACAGACCAGCTTCCATCTCACCGGCCTCGGGGACGACGCGCCGGCGGGCCTGGTGGTGAATCGCCTGGCCGAATCCGGCGGCTTCTATGGCCTGGCGGACCCGGGCCCGCAGGACCTGGGCCGCGACCTGCTTACTGCCACCCCGAACCACCCGATGCCGAGTGGCGAGCCGATCACCGTTAACGGCGAGGCCGGCATCTGGACACCGGGGGAATCCATCACCGTCCGTCAGGGCGATGACCTGCCCGAAGGCACCCGGGTGCTGGAATGGGGCGAGCGGCGCGTGGACCTGCACCTGGAAAACGAAGGGCGGCTCAGCGCCCGCCCGTTGGGCGCCGATGGCGAGCTGCTGGACTTCGCGGTGGTCTACCGGGCGCCGAATCAGGGCGACACCTCCGCCGAGACGTTCGTGAACCGCCTTACCCTGGGCATGCCGCCGGCCCGGGTCAGCCTGCTCACCGAGGCCCCCATCGCGGCACTGCGACTGACGCCGCTGCAGCGGCAACAGCGACCGCTGACCTTCACCGTGCGACCGCTACCCGACGAGCCGATGCAGGCCCCCGGCGGTGTGCGGCACGAGGCATCCCCACTGCCGCCGGTCCCGGACCGGCTCGGCGGCCTGCTTGAACGGATTGAATTGCGCGGCCAGGACCAGAACCGGCTGCGCGTCACCGGCCCGGCGGGCCTGCGCCTGTGTACGCTGACCCCGGCAGACGGCAGCGCCCATCACGGCACGCCGCTGCACTTTACCTGGACCGGCGGCGACCGGGACCAGGGCACCCGGCCCGGCTTCGAACTGCGCACCGAGGACGATCAGATCCGCTACTTCTATGGCCGTGAGATCGCCTTTGAAGCGCGCTGCCCCACCGACGTGGAGACCATCAGCCTGACCCCGGAGGCCCCTGGCTGCGCGCGCTTCGAGGGTGATAACGGCGTGCTGATGGGCGACGACTGCGGCGGTATCGCGCATTTGGACTTCGCCGCCGTCGACGACACCGGTCTGGCGCTGCAGCCGCTCGGCGAGGACGACAACGGCGTGCGCCGCTTCTGGGGCCCGGTTAAAGAGGTCCGTTTCCTGCGCGCCCAGGGCGAACAGCGCCGCGCCCTGACGGCGGAACTGCCGGAGTTACCGCAATGAAACACCGCTATTGGCTTGCCCTGACCCCCCTGCTCCTGGCGCTGGCCGCCACCGGCCACGCCGAGCGCCGCTATTTCACCCAGTACGACTCCCCGGCGAAAGAGCCGGAACAGGCGCTCTATTACGTGGACCTGCCATTACCGGAAAACCCCGACGGCCCCGGCTTTTTGTACCGCGCCTATTACCGGGAAAACGACGCGCTCTACGCGGAAGGCGCCCGCGCCGGTGCCGACAAGGACGCGGATTGGTTCGGCGACTGGCGCTACCTGTATCCGGACGGCGACATCAAACAGCGCGGCCAGAGCGACGACCAGGGCCGCCTCGACGGCGACGTTATCTCATACTTCGAGAACGGCCAGATCGAAAAGGTCAAGCCCTACACCGCCGGCAAACTCGACGGCACCGAAAAGCGCTACGACGAAGACGGCGACCTGCTGCTCGAGCTGCCCTACCGGGACGGCGCCCGCCACGGCATGCGGATCAATTATTACGGCGAGGGCGGCGGCCCGGACGGCGGCCAGATCTACGAGGAACGGCGCTATAAAAACGGCGATTACGACAACTTCTACAATCGCTATGACCGCGACGGCCAGCGCATCGGCCACGCCGGCTACACCGCCCCGGGCGTGTTCATGGCCTGGAGCAAAGACAGCGAGGGGCGTTACCGGCGGCGCGAAGCCAGTTTCCAGCGCGACGCCCAGGGCCGCTACCGCAACGATGCCCCGGTGTGGCTGCGGGTGATCGCCGATCACGACGGCGGCGGCCCGCCCCAGCGTGTCAGCTTGCGCTATGCCGAGGACAACAGCGAATGGACCACCGGGTTTAGAAACGGCAAGGTGGTGCGCCTGGAGCATGACGTGGACGGTATCCCCCAGGGCCACCGAATCGTCAGCCAATACGGCGGCGGCCGCGAAGAAGGCCGCATGGTCGACGGCCTGCGCACCGGCACCTGGCGCGGCTACGACGCCCAGGACCGTCTGATCTCGGTGTCACATTTCAAACAGGGCCGACTGGACGGCGAGGTCCGCGAGCGCAGCGGCCCGGAACAGCAACGCTGGACCTATACGCACTACCGGCAAGACAAACAGCATGGTCCCTGGCGCACTGAAAACGCCGACGGCGAGGTGCTGGAATCCGGCCAGTACCGCGATGGCGTGCCGGTCGGCGAATGGCACACCCTGCGCGACACCGGCGAGCAGGAAACCGCCACCTACGTGGACGGCGAGCTGCACGGCGACTGGCGCCTGCGTTCCGCCTCCGGGGCGCTGATCGCCGAGCGGCACTACGACCATGGCGATGCCACCGGCACCTGGAAGCGCTTCCAGGGCGGCGAACTGAGCTACCACGCCACCTTCAAGAACGGTAAACGCCAGGGCGACGTGTTCGAAGTCAGTCTCAATGGTAACCACACCTTTGCCCATTTCCAGGCCGGCCGGCTGGACGGCCCTTACCGGGAAACCACGCCGGAGGGCTACCCGCTCCTGCAAGGCCACTACCAGGACGGCCAGCGTCACGGCCGTTTCGTCGAATACAACCCGCAGGGCCGCGTGGAGCGCATTACCCCCTACCGGAACGGCCAGCCCCAGGGCGAGGGCTGGCTCCGGCTCCGCGGCGGCGAGCTGGTGAAGGCGCGCTGGGAAGAAGGACGCCGGGTGACGCCCTAGCTGGCCGCCAGACCAGGCGCGCCCTGCCCGACCGGTATTCAGCGACCGCCGCTTATGGCTATTATGCGGATTCCAGCCGCACGGGGATTTTCGTGATGCCGTTACTGTCACCACCCTTACCATGCCGCCGCCCGGGCGGCCCCTGGGCCCGACGTCTTGCTCTGGCCCTGCTGGTGCTGTTGTCACTGTCCGGCGCCGCCCGCGCCGACGACATGTCGATCCACGTGATCCAGCGCGCCGACGCCGAGGCCCTGCTGGCGGTGATCCGCCCGCTGCTGCCGGAAGGCGGTTACGCCAACGCCTATCAGGGCAAGCTGGTGATCCGCACCGACGACCGTAACTTTGACGAGATACTGGGCGCCCTCGGCGACATGCCCGAGGTGCCGCGCACGGTCACCGTGCAACTGCGCCGCCAGGGCGACAGCAGCGGCGCCGGTGGCGATATCCGCATCAACGGCCAGGGCGTGCGCGCCGGCGCCAAAACCGTCACCACCCGACGCCAGGACCGCTACAGCATCAACACCCTGTCCGGTCATCCGGCGGGGATCAGCCAGGGCAGCCTGGTGGCCCTCACTGGCACCCAGTTCCCGGCGCTGCTGGCGCTTAAGCAGGGCATCGACATCACCCCGGTGATCACCAGCGACGGCCGGGTGCGCCTGACCATCGAGCAACGTTTCGACGAGCCCGCCGGCCGCCAGAGCGCGCGCACCCAGCAAGCCAGCAGCACGCTGGTGGTCACCCCCGGGCAATGGCAGCCGCTCGGGCAGATCACCGTCAGCGAAAGCCAGTCCGCCACCGGCCTGGGCGGCGCCAGCACCCGCAGCGACCGCTTCTCCCTGCCCCTGGAAGTGAAAGTGGAAATCGGCGGCTCCTGATCCCCGTTAATCCTGTTCGCAGGGAATCGGGGACGGCATTCCGGTCGCCCGCTCCCGCCGGATTGCCCAGACCGCCACCGCCAACCCGCTCAGGGTTACCAGAGCCGCGGCGCCGGGCACGGCGCCAAAGCCGCCGCCCCGCTCGATCACCACGCCACCTAATCCGGCGCCCAGGGCGTTGCCCAGGTTGAAGGCACCGATGTTGAAGCTGGACGCCAGGCTGGCCGCGCCTTCCGCCCGATTCAGCACCCACAGTTGCAGGGGCGCCACCGTGGCGAAACTCGCCACCCCCAGCAGACCGACAAAGGCCACCGCCGCCCACTGGTGACCCAGCGCGAAAGAAAACAGACCGAGCACCACGGCCAGCGCCGCCAGGGTGATCAGCAACGCCGGTGCCAGCCCCCGGTCAGCGAGGCGGCCGCCGAGCAGGTTGCCGATAATCATGCCGACGCCGAACACCAGCAAAATCAGCGATACCGAATCCTGGGAGAAGCCAGCGATGCCGGTCAGAATCGGCTGGATGTAGGTGAACACGGTGAACACCCCGGCGAAACCGAGCACTGTCATCAGCAGCCCGAGCAGCACCGTCGGCCGGCCGATTACGGCAAGGCTCTCCCGCCAGCCGGCTTCCTCGCCGCCACCGCTGTCTCGGGGCACCATGACCGTAATCACCAGGGTCGCCAGTACTCCCACGCCGGTGACGGCCCAGAAGGTGGCGCGCCAGCCGTATTCGTGTCCCAACCAGGCGCCTGCGGGCACCCCCAGCAGTGTGGCCACGGTCAGGCCGGTGAACATGATGGCGATGGCGCCGGCCCGCTTGTCCGCCGCCACCAGACCGGTGGCAACCACCGAGCCGACACCGAAAAAGGTGCCGTGCGCCAGGGACGTGGCCACCCGGGCGGCCATTAACATCGGGTAATTCAGCGCCAAGGCACAGGCCAGATTACCCAGCGTAAACACCACCATTAGTGCCACCAGCACCGTCTTGCGGGGCCAGCGGGCGCTGGCGATGGTGAGCAGCGGCGCGCCCACGAACACGCCCAGGGCGTACCCAGAGATCAACAGGCCGGCGTGGCCTATGCTCACGCCCAGGTCGGCGGCCACTTGTTCGAGCACGCCCATGATCACGAATTCGGTGGTGCCGATGCCGAAGGCACCGATGGTCAAGGCGTAGAGCGCCCAGGGCACTGGGCGTGAAGCGGTTGAAACAGTCATGGCAACGTCCGTCAAAAATCGATGAGGCGCATGCTAGGCCCGGTCCGCTTTCCCTGATACCTTTACGATCTTCAATCACTTTCAACGATTTATTGATAATGGGCCCGTCATGGACCGTCTGAGCGACATCGCCCTGTTTCTTCGCGTGCTCGATCTGGGCTCGATCAGCGCCGCCGCCCGCAGCCTTGACCTGTCGTCGGCAGTGGCCAGCCAGCGCCTGCAGCGGCTGGAAAAAGGCCTGAACGTGCGGTTGCTGCACCGCACCACCCGGCGCCTGCACCCGACCCCGGAGGGGCTGGCGCTGGCCGAACAGGGCCGGGATCTGGTGGAGGGTCTGGAGGCGCTTACCCAGGATCTGCGCGGCAGCGCCGACAACGTCACCGGCACCCTGCGTGTCACCCTGCCCCACTCGTTCGGGCGCCAGTACATCTCACCGCTGCTGCCGGAGTTTCTTAACCGCTATCCCCGTTTAGACCTGGACGTCGGCCTCTCCGACCAGGTCGTGGACCTGGTTGGCGAAGGCTACGATCTGGGTATTCGCATCGGTATTCTGGAGGATTCCAGCCTGGTGGCCCGGCGTCTGGCCGACGACCGGCGGGTGCTGTGCGCCACCGCTGATTACCTGGACCGCCACGGCGCCCCCCAGCGCCCCGGCGACCTGACCGACCACCAATGCCTGGTGCTGTCCAGTCAGCGACGTCGCCAGGACCTGTGGCATTTCACCGACCCTCAGGGACAGAGCGAGACCGTGCAGGTGAGCGGCCGGATACGCAGCAATCAGGGTGAACTGCTCACCGAGGCGGTGCTCGGGGGCCTGGGCATCGCCCAGCATTCGGTGTGGCACATCCACGAACACCTGAGCAGCGGCCGGCTGAAGGTGGTGCTACCGGATTACCGGCTGGCGGAAACCGGCATCCACGCGGTGATGCCCCAGCGGCGGCTGGTGCCGCCCCGGGTTCGGGCGTTCGTGACGTTTCTGGAAGCGCGGCTGGCCGAACATCCGGTCTGGCGCTGACCGGTACCGTCGTTAGAAAGCTCTCTGGCATCCTGCCGGGAGCTTCGCTCCCTTTCGCGGGCTGGGCCCGCTCCCACAAATAAAAAAGCCCGGCGCGAGGCCGGGCTTTTCGGGGTGCTGCTAGCGTCGCGGTGGATTAGCCGCGCTTGGCTTTCAGCTCCAGGCGACGGCGGTGCAGAACCGGCTCGGTGTAGCCGCTGGGCTGCGCGGTACCCTCGAACACCAGGTCGCAGGAGGCCTTGAAGGCCAGGCTGCCGTCGAAGTCGTCGGACATGTTGGTGTAGGTGGGGTCGCCAGCGTTCTGCTCGTCCACGACCTTGGCCATGCGCTTCATGGTTTCCATCACCTGGTCCTTGCTGACCACGTCATGGTGCAACCAGTTGGCGATGTGCTGGCTGGAGATGCGGCAGGTGGCGCGGTCTTCCATCAGGCCCACGTTGTTGATGTCGGGCACTTTGGAGCAGCCCACGCCCTGGTCGATCCAGCGCACCACGTAACCGAGGATGCCCTGGGCGTTGTTGTCCAGCTCCTGCTGGATGTCCTCGGCGCTGAGTTCGCGGTCGAGCAGCGGGATGGTGAGGATGTCGTCCAGGGACGCGCGGCCGCGGTCGGCGATCTGGTCCTGCACCTGCTGCACGTTGATCTCATGGTAGTGAGTGGCGTGCAGGGTGGCGGCGGTGGGCGACGGCACCCAGGCGCAGTTGGCGCCGGCTTTCGGGTGGCCGGCCTTGGTGGCCATCATTTCCGCCATTTCGTCGGGCTTGGGCCACATGCCCTTGCCGATCTGGGCGACGCCTTTGAGGCCGCATTCCAGGCCGATGTCCACGTTCCAGTTTTCGTAGGCGTTGATCCACGGCAGGCCTTTCATGTCGCCTTTGCGCGCCATCGGGCCGGCTTCCATGGAGGTGTGGATTTCGTCGCCGGTGCGGTCCAGGAAGCCGGTGTTGATGAAGATCACGCGGTCCTTGGCTTCGCGAATGCACTGCTTCAGGTTGATGGTGGTGCGGCGCTCTTCGTCCATGATGCCGATCTTGAGGGTGTTCTCCGGCAGGCCCAGGGCGTCCTCGACACGCTCGAACAGGGTCACCGCGAAGGCCACTTCCTCCGGGCCGTGCATTTTCGGCTTGACGATGTACACGGAGCCGGTGCGGCTGTTGCGCGGGCCTTCGCTCTTCTTCAGGTCATGCATGGCCGCCAGTACGGTGACCATGGCGTCCATGATGCCCTCGGGGATTTCCTCGCCGTTGTAGAGGATCGCCGGGTTGGTCATCAGGTGGCCGACGTTGCGCACCAGCTGCAGGGAACGGCCCTGCAGAGTCAGGGTGGCGCCGTCCAGGCCGGTGTACTGGCGGTCCGGGTTGAGATCCCGGGTCACGGTACGGCCGCCTTTCTCGAAGCTCTCGTTGAGATCGCCCTTCATCAGGCCCAGCCAGTTGCGGTACACCTCGACCTTCTCTTCGGCGTCCACCGCGGCCACGGAATCCTCGCAATCCTGGATCGTGGTGATGGCGGACTCCATCAGCACGTCCTTCACATGGGCCGGGTCCTCGGCGCCGATCGGGTGCTGGTCGTCGATCTGGATTTCCGCGTGCAGGTTGTTGTGCTTGAGCAGCACGCCGTCCGGGTTGGTCGCGTCGCCACGATAGCCTTGCAACTGGCTTTCGTCCTTCAGGCCGCTCTCGCCGTCCTTCAGGCGCACCACCAGCTTGCCGTCAACGATGGCGTAGCCGGTGCTGTCCTTGTGCGAGCCGTTGGCCAGCGGGAAATACTGGTCCAGGAAGTCGCGGGCCCAGGCAATCACCTTGTCGCCGCGCTTGGGGTTGTAGGCGCCGCCCTTCTCGGCCCCGCCCTCGTCGGAAATCATGTCGGTGCCGTAGAGGGCATCGTAGAGGCTGCCCCAGCGGGCGTTGGCCGCGTTCAGGGCGAAGCGCGCGTTGCGCACCGGTACCACCAGCTGGGGACCGGCGATGTGGGCGATTTCGTCGTCCACATTGGCGGTGCCCACTTTGAAGTCTTCGCCTTCGGGCAGCAGGTAGTCGATTTCCTTGAGGAAATCCTTGTATTCGTTCAAGTCGATCTTCGCGCCCTGACGCTTGAGGTGCCAGGCGTCGACCGTTTTCTGGATGTCGTCACGTTTGGCGAGCAGCGCCTTATTGCGCGGCGCCAGGTCGGCCAGAATGGTCTCCATCTGCGTCCAGAAATGATCCGCTTCCACACCGGTGCCGGGAGCGATCTCGTTGGCTACCAGGTCGTGGAGTTCGGCGGCAATCTCAAGGCCACCTTTTTTGATTCGATCGGTCATGTGCTCCTACCTTTCAGGTCGAGAGTGCGAAGAGAGAGGGCCGGGGCGGCGGGCGGCCACCCTGCCGGCCACAGGGCGGGGCGTATTTTAGCGGAAACGGCGGCGCGAATCATGTGGCACGCGCGGCTGGCCGGTCACCTGGTGGTCCATGCGGCTAATTCTGTCACTCTCAGCCGCCACACAAGCGCCGTGGGCTAGGCGAGCGAACGCAGAACTGGTGGCGCCAATTCAAGTGAGCGCAACACCGCCCACGGTGCTTGTGTGGCGGCCCTTCGGGAGAGCCTGTGCCGGCGCGACTCGGCGTTGCGTCTCTTGGCAAGGGAACCACCCTTGCCGGCGAAACGCGCCTTGACTCGCGCCGGCACAGGCTCTCTGAGAGTGACAGAATTAGCCGCATGGACCACTAGCCAAACAGGTTGACCACGTCCAGGCGGTGGGCGCCGGCGCCGCCCTGGTTCTGGCCTTCCTCCAGGTGCTCGAAGTCGAACAGGCTGGTATCGGCCAGTTGCGAGGGGGCGATGTTCTGGATCGAGGAGAAAATGCTTTCCACCCGGCCCGGGTGTTCCTTATCCCAGCGCGTCAGCATGTCTTTCACCGCCTGGCGCTGCAGGTTCTCCTGGGAGCCGCACAGGTTGCAGGGAATAATCGGGTACTGCTTGTAGCGGGCGAACTCGATGATGTCCTTCTCGCGGCAATAGGCCAGCGGGCGAATCACCACGTTGCGGTTGTCGTCGCTGCGCAGCTTGGGTGGCATGGCTTTCATCTTGCCGCCGAAGAACATGTTCAGGAACAGGGTTTCCACGATGTCGTCCCGGTGGTGGCCGAGGGCGATCTTGTTAGCGCCGATCTCCTCGGCGAAGCCGTACAGGCTGCCGCGCCGCAGGCGCGAGCACAGGCCGCAGGTGGTTTTACCCTCCGGCACCTTCTCCTTGACGATGGAATAGGTGTCCTTTTCCAGGATGTGATAGTTCACCCCTTCCTTTTCCAGATACTCGGGCAGCACATGCTCCGGGAACCCGGGTTGTTTCTGGTCCAGGTTCACCGCGATCAGCTCGAAATCCACCGGCGCGGAATGCTGCAGATTGCGCAGAATCTCCAGCATGGTGTAGGAATCCTTGCCGCCGGACAGGCACACCATCACCTTGTCGCCGTCCTGAATCATATTGAAGTCGGCGATCGCCCGGCCGGTCTCGCGGCGCAGCTTTTTCTGCAGCTTGTTGAGCCGGGTGCGGTGCTTGGCGTCCAGTTGGGTATCGGCGAAGGTGTCGGCGGTGCTCATAGTCGGCTGTCGGATAACGAAGAAGGAATGATGGAAAAGGGCTCAGGTCACCTTGACCTTGCGAATCACGCGACGATACAGGGCCGGTGACCAGCGTTTCAAATAGAGCCCGGCCCCCTCGCGGCCCGCGATGATAACCTGATCGCGGCCGCGCTGCACGGCCTCCACCAGACGCCGGGCGCACAGGCCCGCGTCCATGCCGTTGGCCTGCAACTCGTCCATGCTGCCCTGGGCGCTGCCGTCGGCGGTGAGCGCGTTCACGGACACCTGGGTGCGGATAAAACCCGGCAGCACCAGCGTCACCCGCACGCCGTTGTCGAATTCCTCGGCGCGCAGGGCCTCGAAAAACCCGTGCAGGGCGTGCTTGCTGGCGCTGTAGGCGGAACGTTTGGGGGTGGGCAGCTCGCCCACCAGCGAGGTCACCACCACGAAGCGGCCGCCGCCCTGGCGGATAAACGCCGGCAACACCGCCTTGGTGAGCGCCACGGCGCCGAAGTAATTCACTTCCATGATGCGCCGGTCCACCGCGATGTCGGTGTCGCGCACCAGTGAGCGCTGGGAGATGCCACCGTTGTGCACCACCTGATCGAGCCGGCCGAAATGCCGCAGCACCGTTTCCGTGGCCGGCGCCATGGCGTCCTGGTCGGTCAGATCCAGCGGCAGCACCAGGTGCTCGTCGGCGTTGACCAGCCCGGCGCGCACCCGCTCCAGCTCTTCGCGGCGGCGCGCCGAGAGCACCAGTTTGGCGCCGTAGCGGGCGTATTCGGAAGCCACCGCTTCACCGATGCCGGAAGAGGCACCGGTGATCCAGACCACCTGATCGGCCAGTGATGAGGACATACCGGACTCCTGCAAGGGGACATTGAATGCGTATCAATGTCCCGCATGCTAGCAGATCGACCGGCCGCCGCGACTCATTTCAGTTCCCGGGAGGAGAGCCCCAGCAGGTGACGGGCGACGATCAGTTGCTGAATTTGCTGGGTGCCCTCGAAGATGTCGATGATCTTGGAATCCCGCGCCAGCTTCTCCAGCAGGTAGCGCTCGGCGTAACCGAGCTCGCCGCACAGCGCCACGCACTTGAGCGTCACGTCGTTGCCCATGCGGCCGGCCTTCGCCTTGCACATGGACGCTTCCTTGGAATTGGCCTGGCCGTTGTCCGCCATCCAGGCCGCCTTGTAGGTCATCAGACGGGCCGCGTCGAGATCCGCTTCCAGGCGGTAGAGTTCCAGCTCGATGGCGCTGGAGTTATAAGGTGTTTTCGAGAAGTCCGCCTTAACCCCTTCTTTTTCCAGCAGTTCCGTGGTGATCTCCAGGGCCGCGCGGGCCACGCCCAGGGCCATGGCGGCGACCATCGGCCGGGTGTTGTCGAAGGTCTGCATGACGCCGCCGAAGGCCTTCTTGCGGGCCGCCTCGGTGTCGGCGATCTCCGCCGAGCCGAGCACATGGTCCACCGGAATCCGGCAATCCGTGAGTGCCAGGGCGGCGGTGTCGGAAATGCGCAGGCCCATCTTGTCTTCCACCCGCACCAGCTGCATGCCGGGGTTGTCACGGGGCACGATGAACGACTTGATCGCCGCCTTGCCCAGCGACTTGTCCAGGGTCGCCCACACCACCACCGCGTCACAGCGCTGGCCGCCGGTGCAGTAGATCTTCTCGCCGTTGAGCACCCATTCATCGCCGTCGCGGCGGGCGGTGGTACTGATCGCCGCCGAGTCGGAGCCGGCGCCCGGCTCGGTGATCGCCATGGCGCAGTACAGCTTGCCGTACTGCTCTTTCTGATCCGCCGTGCCGACCGCCTGGATCGCCGCGTTGCCCAGCCCGGAGGCCGGCAGGGACAGCATCAGGCCGGTATCGCCCCAGCACATTTCCTCGACGCTGACGATGCCCATCAGATTGCTGCCGTTCTTGACCGCATCCGGGTCTGCCTCGGATTTTTCGCTTTTGCTACCGCCGCGCGGGCGGCCGGCGGCGATCATCTGCGCCAGCGGCTTGAGCTCCGCCGGGGTGTCGCCGTGCTCAATGCGGTCGTACTTGCGGGAAATCGGACGGAACCCCTGCTCGGCCAGCTGGTGGGTCATGTTCTGGAGGTTTCTCAGGGACTTGGGCAGTTCGAAATTGATCATGGAATCTCTCCTTACACCATCAGCGCGCCGTGCAGGGCCGACAGGCCGCGCAGGTTCCGGTAGTACATTTCCAGCGGGTAGTCGCGCACGAAGCCGGCGCCGCCGAACACCTGTACGCCGTCGGTGGCGATGCGCATGGCTTTCTCCATGCTCTGCAGAAACGCCAGATAGGCCTCGCGCTGGAATGGCAGGCCCTGCTCCGCGCGGCTGGCGGCCCGCCAGGTGAGCAGACGCATGCCTTCGATCTCAATGCCGATGTCCGCGATCATAAAGGCCACCGACTGACGCCGGGCGATCGCTTCCCCGAACGCCTTGCGCTCCAGGGCATAGGGCACGCATTGCTCAAGCACCGCCTGGCAGCAGCCGGTGGCCAGCGCCGCCAGGCCGATCCGCGACAGGCTCACCAGCCGCTCCAGATCGAAGTGGGCGAGCCGCTGGGCGGCCGGCACCCGCACGCCTTCCAGGGTCAGGGTGCCGGGCTCGGCGCTGCGCAGCCCCATGTAATCCTGCCGTGCGCGGCTCAGGCCCGCGCTGTCGGCCTCGACGATAAACGCCGCCGGGCCGTCGTCGGCGGCGGCCACCACCAGGAACAGCTGGCACTGCTCGACCAGCGGAATCAGGCATTTTTCGCCGTCCAGGATGTAGTCGTCGCCGTCACGGCGGGCGGTGGTGCGCAGGTCGGCCGGCTCGAAGGTGGCGCGGGGCTCCGCCAACGCCACCGCCGCGGGCACCGGCTCTTCGCTGGCGAAACGGGGCAACCAGGCCTCGTGCTGGGCGTCGTCGCCGAAGTCGAGCAGCGCGTTCACGACCCCCAGCGGCGCCAGCGCCGCCAGGCTCTGGCTCAGATCGCCCTCCCCCAGGTCCTCGCAGGCGAGCACATTGCCCATCGGCGAGCGCGGCAAGCCGGCGCCGCCCAGAGCTTCCGGCAGGCTCATCAAGGTCAGGCCGAAACCGGCGATGGCCGCCAGCACCTGGGGGTCGGCGGCGGCCGCTTCATCGGCGGCGCGGGCGCCGGGCGCCAGGGTTTGCGAGGCGAAGCGGCGCATGCCTTCGCGGCTGATGCGCTGCTCCTCGGACAATCTCAGGTCGATAGGCAAATCGGTGGACATGGCATCCTCTATAAACCAATCAAACGTTTGTTTAACTCGACGAGTCTGTCACTATTTCGGTGTGACCGGCAAGTCATACCCTTGCTTTGGTACCAGCAACGACTAAAGTGTGAACCATGACACAATGATAAAGTATGAGATGCGGCGTTCATCTCAGGGGCCGGACACCTTGAGAACCAGCCAGGGGTGGCAAAAACCAGGCGGGCCTTGCATTGAATAACAACATGAAGCTGGTTCTTTCCCACCGTCCCGAGCGCGCCCTGCGGCTGCGCCGGCAACTAATGGCGATCTACTCCTACTTGCTGCTTTGGGGCGGCACCGTGGTGGGCGTGGAAATCGCCGCCTTCGACCCGCGCACCCCCCATTTGCTGATTTTCGGCAGTCTGTTCGCCGCCAATCTGGTGGTGTTCGTGCTGGTGCGCAGCGGCTTCACCGAGCGCTTCAAGGACCCCAGCCTGACCATGGTGCAGATGTTCGCCGGTATCGTGGTGATCACCCTGCTGCTGTTCCATGCCCGCGAGTTGCGCGGCGCCCTGCTCAGCCTGTACCTGATCATGATGACCTTCGGCGTGTTTTCCCTGGACCGCCGCCAGCAGATTGTGATGGCGGTGATCGCCCAGTTTTCGTTCACGGTGCTGCTGGTCTATGAATGGGTGGAGCTGCCCCTCACTCAGATTCTTGCCCTGTCGGTGAGCCAGTGGGGCGTGCTGGCGCTGATTCTCGCCTGGTTCGTCTACATGGGCGGCTATATCCATAACCTCCAACAGCGTTTTCGCGCCCAGCGTGAATCCCTGCGTCAGGCCCACGACCGGCTCGCCAGCATCGCCATCCGCGACGAACTCACCGACCTGTTCAATCGCCGCCACTTCCTGGAGCGGCTGGAAGAGGAGCTGTCCCGCACCGACCGCGAGCACATTCCCCTGCATATCGCACTGGTCGACCTGGATCACTTCAAGCGCATCAACGACACCTACGGCCACCCCGCCGGTGACGAGGTGCTGAAGCGCTTCGCCACGCTCGCCAGCCAGTGCCTGCGCCGCTCCGACGTGCTGGCCCGCTACGGTGGCGAAGAGTTCGTGGTGCTGTTCCCACAGTCCGAACACGCCGATTGCGAAGCCGCCATGACCCGTCTGAAAGAGACCTTCGCCACGCAACGCTATGATTTCGATCCGTCGCTGCGGATCACCCTATCCTGCGGGCTGGCCGGGCACCTGTGGGGGGAGCCGGCAGCGGAGTTCATCGAGCGCGCCGACCAGGCGCTCTATCAGGCCAAAGCCGCCGGCCGTGACACCCTGCGCACCAGTTGCACGCGGGCGCCGGTTTCAGAGGCCTCGGCAAGCGGGTATCCTTGCCATCCCAATTAACGGCAGCGGCGACAGTATGAGCGGAATTTCCAACCCCCACCTGAAACACACCGTGGAAACCTATTTCGCCGGCCAGGGCGAAGAAGCGCCCTCCTGGGTGGAGACCCACGGTCTGATCTGCGCCTTCACCGTGGGCCCCTACGACGGCCCGGCGGATTTCGGCCTGGCACTGGAAATGTCCCTGCCGGAGGCGGTGGCCGGGGCCCTGGACGAACTGCGCGGCCGCCTGCTCACCGACACCCTGGGCGGCGAGCGTATCAACCTGCCCTGCCTGCTCGACCCCTACCGCGAAGAGGACGGCGACGACCTGGCGTCCTGGTGCGCCGGCTTCCTGAGCGGCATGCTGCTGCACGAAGAGCGCTGGCACAGCGACGAGGACGACGACCCCATGGCCACCTGGTTGCTGCCCATGCTGTTGATTTCCGGCGTCGACGACGACCCGGCTCTGGACGAAATCTGGAACGACAGCCAGCTGGTGCGGCAGATGGCCAACGGCATCCCCGACGTGCTGGAAGAAATGATGCTGCACTTCCAGGGACCCGAAGGTTCTCAAGGCTGAGGCAGTGCCAAAAGTGGCGCCTTGTTGGAGCGGGCTGTGGGAGCGGGCCTCGCCCGCGAAAGGCAAGCTCCCACAAAGTCAGTCCGGTTTGATCGACAGGTGGCTGATATCCGGCACCACCACTTCCTGCTCCTGTTTGAGCGGCTCCAAATCAGCGCCCGGTTCAGCCATGGACAGATGAGTGATATCCGGCGCCGCCGCTGGCTGATCACGTTCCGATGTGTCCAGATCCGCACCCACCGGCGCCACTTCGAAAGCACCGCTGAAACCGGTGCCGCCGGTGCGGATCGTACCCACCGTCTCAATATCCCCGTCTTGATGCCCGGCCGCCGTCGGCGCCGGGGCGGCTGATGCCGCCGCGTCCTGGCGTGCCGGCTCCGCGTCCGCGGGTTCCGGCTCTTGAGGCGCCGGGGCGGCGGCCTCCACCGGCAGCAGTTCGCAACGGGCGCCGGCCTGCCGCAAGGCCACCTGGAATTTCCGCGCCGTGGCTTCGTCGGCGCCCTTCTTCACCACCCGCGGCTGGCCGCTGACCAACAAGGCGGCTTTCTCTTCCGGCATCTTGAACAGGCGGGCCAGGTTCGCCGCCACCTGGCCGGCGTCGGCGCCGCCCATCAGCTCACCGGTCAGGCGTACATGGTATCGGTTGTCGTCACTCATAAAATCTCACCTGCTGTGCCGGATAATGCAATGTTCAGCGCCACACCGTTCAGCGCCATTGGGCGGCGGCGTGTTCCGCCAGCGCGGCAATGGTCCGCGACGGGTTCAGCCCCAGGGCGCTGGGTACCGTGGCGCCGTCCACCACGAACAACTGAGGATAATTGAACACCTCGCCGGCGTGGTTGACCACACCCTGCTTCACGGTATCGGCCATATTGCAGCCGCCCAGCGGGTGCGGCGTGATCAGGTTCTTGAACCAGCGCCAGGTGGCCGGTGTGCTGGCGCGCCCGCCGGTCACTTCGGTGAGCGCCAGGTGGCGGTCCGCCAGCCCCTGCACCGCCTTCTCCGCCTTGCGGTAATCCCAGCTCAAGCGCAGCCGGTCCCGTTTCCAGGGGGCGTACCAGCGGCGCCCCAGATAGAAGCGCCCGCCCGGCTCGTCCCGGGCCTGCCCGAACCAGGGCATCATGTTTTCGAACGGGGTGTTATCGCGACGGTAGTCCAGCAGCGCCGCCGCCAGCCGGGTTCGCGCCAGCTTCGGGTGTTTGCCGGCGTGGCGCAGCAGATTGCCCAGGACATCCGGAATACCGCCGTCCTCCACGAAATAGCGGGCCCCGCCATCGGCGCCGTCCAGATAATCAATCGCGGCGGTGATGGTCGGCCCGCGGCTCGGCGCCAGATGCCGGTCGGCATAGAACGCCGGGGTGAAGAAGTCGCCGTTGCTGGTCCAGCCCCGGCCCAACGCCCGGCTCAGCTTGGGCAGGGTCTTGTACTGATCGCGGCAGCGCAGCAGCAACTCGGTGGAGCCGACACTGCCGGCGGCGACGATCACCTTATCCGCGCGTATCAGCCGCCAGGCCCGGGCGTCCAGGTCGTTGACGCCGACCTCGTAACCGCCGCCCTGCAGCGGCCGGATCCAGCGCACATGGTGTAAAGGCCGTATCTCCGCGCCTTTCTGCTCGGCCCGGGCCAGGTAATTGAGGTCCAGGGTGTTCTTGGCCTGCACCGGGCAGCCCAGGTCGCAGTTGCCGCAGTGCACACAGGTACCCTGCTGCCGTCCCTGGGCGTTGGTCCAGGTCTTGCTGCGTGCGTAGCTGTAGGCGTTGTCCAGGCCGTCGTGCCAGTCCGGATCGAAGCTGATCGCCTGCGGCACCACGCGGAAACGGTGGCGCTGACCGAGCTTGTCGGCGGCTTCGTGCATCAGCCGGGTACGCGGGGTCCACTGGTGGTCGGGCAGGGTCTGCACGTTGAGCATTTCGCCGCTGACGCGGAAATGTTCGCGCAGGGTGTCAAAGCGGATCGCCTCCGGCCAGCCGTGCTCGAACACCTCCGGCGGTGGCGCCACGCTGACATTGGCGTAAATCAGCGAGCCGCCGCCAACACCGGCACCCAGCGCCACGCTCATATCGCCGAAATAGCGGAAATCCAGCCAGCCGTTCTGTTGCTCCGGCTCGTCCTCATCCCACAGCCAGTCGCGCTGGCTGACACTGGGGTAATCCTCAGGCAGCCAGCGCCGGCCCCGCTCCAGCACCACCACCTTGTCCCCTTTTTCCGCCAGCCGGCAGGCCATCACCGCACCGCCGAAGCCGCTGCCGATAATCAGCGTGCTTACCCTTTCCATGGTTTATCCCCTGTATGCCCGGGCGGGCACCAATGCTTTTTTATGCACCATAATTCGGGCGCCGCCCCTTGTCCACGCGACGGCGGTCACCGAACCGTCACCGCCCTGTCACCGGCGCGTCCCCGACGCCGGCCTAGCCTGCCGGTACCGATCAAGGGATAACGTTCACGGGAGAAAACCATGCACGCGGATCTGTTGATACTGGCCCTGGCTCTGGTGTTCGCCGCCGTCTACCGGGTGCTGTTCCGGGAGCTGCCCCGCGAACGCTGGCAGTTCGTCGCTTCGCTGCCCCTAGCGAAAAACAGCGACGGCTCCTGGCGCGGACTCAACCTCACCTTCTACGGCCTGTTCACCGGCCTCGCCGGCGGCCTCGGCGTGGCCACCTTTATCGTGCTCACCGGCGCTTCCGGCGTGCCGCTGGCCATCGCCCTGGGACTCACCGCCGGGGTGCTCGCCATCTGCCTGCCGGCCGCCAAGATCATCGCCAGCGTGGTGGAGAAGAACCGCCACGGTTTCACCGTCGGCGGCGCCAGCTTTATCGGTATCCTCCTCGCGCCGCTGCTGCTATGGGGCGCCGACGCCATCGCCCGCGCCTACTGGCAGACCGCCCTGCCGATCATGCCGCTGCTCGCCGCCATGGCAATCGCCTACGTGCTCGGCGAAGGCGTCGGCCGCCTGGCCTGCATCAGCTTCGGCTGCTGCTACGGCAAGCCGGTGCACCTGACGCCTCGCTGGGCCAAGCGCTGCTTCGGCCGGCTCCACCATGTGTTCCTGGGCAAAACCAAAAAGATTGCCTTCGCCGGCGACATGGAAGCGGTCCGCGTGGTGCCGATCCAGGCGGTCACCTGCGTGCTGCACACCGCCCTGGCGCTACTGTGCGCCAGCCTGTTCTTCCATGGCTTGTTCGCGGCGGCGTTCGCCCTGGCCCTGGTCGGCAGCCAGCTGTGGCGGGTCTACTCGGAATTCCTGCGCGCCGACTATCGCGGCGGCAGCCGCCGCTTCTCCACCTACCAGAGCATGGCGCTGCTGGCCGCCGGCTACGGAGTACTGATCAGCCTGCTGCTGCCCACCGCGACGGCGGCCGCGCCCTCCCTGGTCACCGGCCTGCAGGCCCTGTGGCAGCCCGGCGTCATCCTCAGCCTGCAACTGATCACCATAGGCATGTTCTTCTTCTCCGGCACCAGCACCATTACCACCGGCGAACTGCGCTTCGGCCTGGCCCCCGACTGGCGCGGCCAGGCCGGCTGCCACCCCGAACCCAGCAAAGACCCCACCCCCGCCACCGAATCGAGCGTGTAGGAGCGGACCTGTGGGAGCGGGCCCTGCCCGCGAAAGGCCGGCAAAGCCGGCCGGCAGGATCCCAGAGAGACCTCTAACGGCCGCACAAACAAGGTCTCTGGAATCCCGCCGGGTGGCTGGCGCCACCCTTTCGCTTGCAAGGCAAGCTCCCACAAGACCGCTCCCCCAAAGCCGGCTACGTAGCCGCCCATGGCCGCAAATCTTCCAAGGAGCGCCGGGTTCGAGTATGTCCGTCCAGGACCGTGTTTGGCCAGGGACGGCCAAACACGAGCCTACAGGGACGTACTCGTGGCGTGTCCTGGACGGACATACCCGAACCCGGTGCGGTCTTTCTGGAGGGGAAGCCCCCAACAGGCAGGCTCAGTCTGGGGAAGGATCACCATCAGCGTGCTGATCCACACCCAGATGGCGGGTCCCCCGCTGGCGGGCCAGCTCGATCTGCTTCTGACGCTCGGCGAAACGCGCCTTCTGCTCCGCCGACGATTCGTGGTAACAGCGCGGGCAGGACAAGCCCTTCTGGTACAGCGGCGACGCCTTGTCGTCCTCGCTGATCGGCCGCCGGCAAGCGTGGCACTGATCATAACCGCCCGGCCGCAGCGCCTGGTCCACGGTGACACGCTCGTCGAAGACGAAACATTCGCCCTGCCACAGCGACGCCTCCGGCGGCGTCTCTTCCAGGTACTTCAGAATCCCGCCCTTAAGGTGGTACACCTCTTCGAAACCCTGCTCACGCAGATAGGCCGTGGACTTCTCACAACGGATGCCGCCGGTGCAGAACATCGCCACCTTCTTGTGCTTGGCCGGGTCCAGGTGTTCTTTCACGTAGTCGGGGAATTCGCGGAACGCCTTGGTGTTGGGATTCACCGCGCCCTGGAAAGTACCCACTTCGTACTCGTAGTCGTTGCGGGTATCGATCACCAGGGTTTCCGGGTCGGCGATCACCCGGTTCCACTCCTCGGCTTCCAGATAGGTGCCACGATTGGCGTTGGGGTCGAGATCCTCCACGCCCATGGTGACGATCTCTTTCTTGAGCTTCACCTTGGTGCGCAGGAAAGGATGTTCGGCGGCGAAGGATTCCTTGTATTCCATCTCCGCGAAGCGCGGATCCGCGCGCAACCAGCCGACCACCGCATCGACATCGTCACGGGCGCCGGAGACGGTGCCGTTGATGCCTTCACGGGCCAGCAACAGAGTGCCGTGCACGTCGCGCTCGAGCATCAGCGCCAGCAACGGCTCGCGCAGAGCTTCGTAGTCGTCGAGGCGGGTAAAGCGGTACAAGGCCGCCACCACGATGGGCCCCTCGCCCTGCTGCAGGGCCGGACTCATCGCGCCTTCTCCTTGGCCTGGCCGTCGCCACCCCGACAATCCGGGGAGTCGGCCACGTCGCCGCCCTGATCACGCCATTCGTCGGGCGTGAACAGATGCAGGGCCAGCGCGTGCACCGGCCCTTTCATCTCTTCGGCCAACACCTGGTAGACCGCCTGGTGACGCCGCACCGGCATCTGGCCCTGGAAGGCGTCGGACACCAGCACCAGTTTGAAGTGGGTTTCCGAGTTGGCCGGCACATTGTGCCGGTGGCTTTCGTTTTCCAACTCCAGGTGCGCGACCGGCAGGGCGCCGCGCACTTTGCTTTCAATGGCCTCGGCCACGGACATCGGGGTACTCCTGAGGGGTGACAGGGCCGCTATTTTACGCGCCCTGGCCCGGTTTTGCAGTCCCCGGCACCGGAATGATGTCCGCCCACAGGGCTTCCCCGTCCGCATCCAGCAAGGCGGCGTCCGCGTCGCCGGGACCGAACTGGCGCACCCGGCGCGTGCCCTTCCAGGTCGGGCCCTGCACGTCCCGCCCATGGGCGAAATCGCCCCACACCTTTTGCACTTCCGCCGCCAGGGCGCGGGCCGGTTCGCCCCCGCCGGTGAAGAACATCCCCGCCGGGGTGTCGGTGACGCCGAACACGAACGGCACATCGATGACGTGGCAGGCGCCCATGGGCACGCCGAACTGCTGGCTGGTCCAGGTGAACTGGAAGCCCCGGGTGTCGTCCCGGTGGGCGGCCTGGGCGTCGAGCAGGCGCAGGGTGGGCACGCGGAACAGCCGGTCGGTCTCCATGGCGGAGAACCAGTCCATGTTGCTGCGTTGCGGGTCCGGCGTCACGGTGCGCTGGTAGTAGCTGAGCGCCTGCTGGCCGTGATGCGGCAACGCGCGCTCGAAGCGGCGCAGGATTTCCGCCTCGTCGAAGCGGCGTAAATCCTCCACCGAGGGGAAGCCCGCCATCGGGCCGGCGTACTGGAAGAAGTGGTATTCATCGCGGCAGACGCTGGCCATCAGGGCGATATCGCGGGCCTCGCCGTCGGCGATGGCGTCGATTGGCAGACGCGGCAACAGGTCGCCGTCCACCATCGGCTGGAAATTCATCGCGAACTGCGGCGTGGTGTCGCGCAGGCCGCGCTTGACCAGGGTGCGCAGGGCCTGGTTCTGGGCGGCGATCCAGGCTTTCGGGTCGGCCTGGCGAAGCTTGTCGGCGGCGCTGCCCTCCCCCGGCAACGCCTCCACGAAGGCGCGGGTGACCTTGGCCACCTCTTCCGGGGCGAGCGCGAAGTCGCCAGCGCCGGACTGGACGATGGCGCCCTGGAACAGGGGCCGCGCCCGGGGCGTAGCCATCAGGGTGGCGACACTGAAGCCGCCGGCGGATTCGCCGAACAGGGTGACCCGGTCGGGCCGGCCACCGAAGGCTTTGATGTGCCGGTTGACCCATTCCAGGGCCGCCACCTGGTCGCGCAGGCCCAGGTTGCTGTCCGCCTCCAGCTCCGGCGCGATGGCGGCGAAGTCGGCGAACCCGTGGGCGCCCAGCCGGTAAGCGGCATGCACCACCACCACCTGCTGGCTGGCCGCCAGCGCGGCGCCGTTATACAACGGCTGGGACACCGAGCCGGCGATATAGCCGCCACCGTGGTACCAGAGCATCACCGGGAAGGGGCCCTCGCCCTCCGGCACCCAGATATTCAGGTACAGGCAATCTTCCCCGGAGTCCTCCACGCCCATCAGCGGGTTTTTGACCTGCAGCGAGGGCAACGGATAGCGGTCCGCATTGACGCTGTCGCCACCCTCCGGCAATGGCCGGGGCGCCTTGAACCGCAATTCGCCCACCGGCGGCAACGCGAACGGCACGCCCCGGAATTCCACCACGCCGTCGCCGGCGAGGCCCTGATACCCACCCTGGGGAAGCTCTACCTTCATGCACTCTCTCCCGCTGTGCCCCGACGTCGCGGGCCACGTTGTTTAATTGTCAGACAACAAAAGATACCTGAAACGCCGTGTTGCTTACCATCGACGCCACTGATATTGGATAAGGAGACCCTTACTCATGAGCAACACACAAGCAAACACCGAATCCCCCGCCGCCACTCTGAACGCCAAGCTGTCCGAGCTGAGCACGGAAATCAGCACCACCGCGGACAAGCTTAGCAAAGCGGCCCAGGGTGCGGTGACCCGGCTCAGCGAATCCGGTAACGAATTCTTTCAGGAGCTGATCAAAAGCGGCGAATCCCTGCGCGCCAAAACCAGCAAAGGCAGCGACGCGGAACAATGGCGCGCGCGCCTGGCCCACACTCTCGGCCTGCCCACCCGCGACGAAATGGGCGCGCTGAACAAAAAGCTCGACCGCATCAACCGTAAGGTCAACAAACTGGCCCGCGAACAAAAAGCGAAGTGATCAAGCCTGACCGGGCCGTGCCGGCCCGGTCGCTTTCCCGTCATTGACTGGTCGGCGTCAATCACGTTGACTTCGGCTATGTCTGATTCCCGTCCGCCTTCCCTGCACTCACTGACCGTGGCCTCGTTCTGGATCGAGTACCTGCTCGATGCCGCTCTGCACGCGGGCGTGGACCTCAGCGAGGCTCTGGTGCGTTTGGGTGTGAGCGAAGCGGAGCTGGAATCCCCCCGTGCCCGGGTACCGTTGAACGTCGAGAACCGGCTGTTCGAGCTGGCCCTGGAAGGCAGCGGCGACCCGCTGTTCGGTCTGCACATGGGCGAATGCATCCGGCCACGCTTCATGGGCGAACTGGGCTACGCCAGCATGTCCAGCGCCACCCTTCGCGACGCCATCGAGCTGATGATTCCGTTCGCCCGGGTGACCACCGAATTCGCCGACCTGCGTTTCGAATGGCACGACGATGAACTCTGGCTGATCCTCGACACCCCGTTTGAGGACCTGCCCACCTCACCGCACCGGGTGGACGCCTTTTACGCCGGCGCGGTGGTGTTCGGCCGCTGGATACTGGGCGCCGGGCTCAACCCCCTGGCGGTGCATTTCCGGCACCCCGCGCACGGCGATGAGGGCGAATACCAGCGTCTTTTCGGCTGCCCGGTGTCGTTCTCCCAGCCCTGCAACGCCCTGGTGATCGACGAAGCCAAGCTCGACCTGCCGCTGCGCGACGCCGACCCGGAGGTCAACCGCATCGCCCGGTCGCGGATGCAGCGGGCGGTGACCCAGTACCGGGCGCGCGACAACCTGCTGGAGCAGGTACGCCTGGAAATCCAGCAGCGGCTGGTGGACGGCGTGCCGCAGCTGGAACCGATCGCCGAGCGTCTCGGGGTAAAGCCCTGGACGCTGCGCCGCCGGCTGCGCGCGGAACAGGCGGACTTTTCCACCCTGCTGGAAGAAGAACGGCGCCGGCTGGCCTGCGACTGGCTGCTACACAGCAACCGCTCGGTGAACCAGATCGCCCTGGATCTGGGCTATTCCGAGCAGAGCGCCTTCAACCGCGCCTTCAAACGCTGGTTCGGGGTCACCCCGGTGGGCTATCGGGACAGCGGCGGCCACTGAACCGGCACCGATCCGTGCGCTCGTCCATCAGCTACTCTATAATGCGCGCGGCCCGGGGAACCTCCGAATGCGCACTTCCTAGCCAAGGTCGTATTCAGAGGCTCCTCTGTTCTCCCGACGATTCCAAGGAGATTTTTAATGAAAGCACCCGTACGCGTAGCTGTCACCGGCGCCGCTGGCCAGATCAGCTATTCCCTGCTGTTCCGCATCGCTTCCGGCGACATGCTCGGCAAAGATCAGCCGGTCATCCTCCAGCTTCTCGAAATCACCCCCGCCCTGGAAGCGCTGAAAGGCGTGGCCATGGAGCTGGAAGACTGTGCCTTCCCGCTGGTCGACGGCATCGTGCAGACCGACGACGCCAAGGTGGCGTTCAAGGACGCCGATTACGCCCTGCTGGTCGGCGCCCGTCCGCGCGGCCCGGGTATGGAGCGCAAGGACCTGCTGGAAGCCAACGCGGCGATCTTCTCCGCCCAGGGCCAGGCCATCAACGAAGTCGCCAGCCGCGGCATTAAGGTGCTGGTGGTCGGTAACCCGGCCAACACCAACGCCCTGATCGCCCAGCGCAACGCACCGGATATCGATCCGCGTCAGTTCACCGCCATGACCCGCCTGGACCACAACCGCGCCATGGCGCAGCTGGGCAACAAGCTGGGCAAGAGCATCAACGACGTTAAGAAGATGACCATCTGGGGCAACCACTCCTCCACCCAGTACCCGGATCTGCACCACTGCGAAGTGGACGGCAAAGCCGCCATCGACCAGATCGAGCAGGACTGGTACGAGAACGACTACATCCCCACCGTGCAACAGCGCGGCGCCGCCATCATCAAGGCACGGGGCGCGTCCTCCGCCGCCTCCGCCGCCAACGCCGCGGTTGATCACATGCGCAGCTGGGCGCTGGGCAGCGACGACGGCGACTGGGTGTCCATGGGCATCTACAGCGACGGCTCCTACGGCATTCAGGAAGGCCTGATCTATTCCTACCCGTGCGTTTGCAAGAACGGCGACTGGGAAATCGTTCAGGGTCTGGACGTGAATGACTTCTCCCGCGAGCGCATGACCGCCACCGAGACCGAGCTGGCCGAAGAGCGTGACGCGGTGAAGCATCTGCTGCCGTAACACGATCCCGGTTTCCTGACGGAACCGTCGATCATAAAAAAGGGCCTCCATCAGGAGGCCCTTTTTTTATTGCTGCATCTGGTGAAGTTCGGCGCGCTAGACGTAACCCTGGTAGGCCGGCAGCGCCACCGCCCCGAGCTGGCCGATGCGGCGCCCCCAATAATCCTCCGGCGCGCTCAGCCAGGCCTGGCGATGCAACCAGGCGAGGCTGTCCGCGTCACGGGCCAGCGCGTTGAGCTGGAAGCGGTTGAGGGCGCCGGGCCCTTGCTCCAGACAGCGCTGCGCCCATTGGCGCAGAGTCTCAGGCTCCAAGGCGCGGCGGTGGCGTGCCTGGGTGCGATGCAGCCGGTTGAGGCGCGGGTCGATCACCGCCACCTCGAACGCGCTCAGCGGCGTGGGGTTCAGCGCCGCCGGTTCAGCCACCGTGCGCACCAGAGGGATAAGGCGCTGTTCTTCCGGCGTCAGCAACAAACCGCGATTGCGCAGCCACTGGCCGATCGCCACCCGGCTCAGCAGTACCGAGGTGGGAGCCGCCAGAACCAACGGTAACGCCACCGGCAGCGACCAGTAGAAGAACATCGGGTCCAGCCACAGGGCCAGCGCCGCCCAGCCGCCGGCCAGCAGCGTGCCCGGTGCCTGGCTGATCACCGCCTGGCCCCAGCCGGTTTCGTCGGTACGGTTCTGGCCGCCCCAGTGCAGCGACACGTTGAACAGCGCCTCCAGCACATAGCGGCTGTGCGCCAGCATGCGGATCGGCGCCAGCAACATGGAGACAAACAGCTCCAGGCACACCGATACAAGCAGCTTCCAGAAGCCGCCGAACTGCCGCCGGCCGCCGCTAAGCAGCACATCGGCCACGGCCAGGAATTTTGGGAAGAACAGCAGAAAAAAGGTACTCAGAATCATCGCCACCGCCCAATGCGGGTGCCATTCCGGCCACACCGGGAACATGCTGTTCTGCGGGTCGGGGAAGTAATCAATCGGCCACAGCGTCAGCCGCGTGGCCTCGATGCTGGTAAGCACCAGAAACACGAACCACACCGGTGACGCCAGATAGGAAAGAATGCCGTTAATAAACGCCATGCGATGGGCGAAGCGGATGCGGCGCCCGAAAAACAGCAGCCAGATATGCTGCATATTGCCCTTGGTCCAGCGCCGGTCACGGGTAAGCTCGTCCACCAGGGTGGGTGGCGATTCTTCATAGCTTTCGTGCAACTCCGGCTCCATCCACACCTGGTAACCGGCGCGCCCCATATAGGCGGCTTCCACGAAGTCGTGGCTCATGATCGAGCCTTTGAAAAGACCGAATCCGGACAGGCGGCGCAGGCCGCAATGCGCCATGAACGGCTCGGTGCGGATGATCGCGTTATGGCCCCAATAGGCCGCCTCGCCCAATTGCAGCGCGGCCAGGCCGGTGCTGAACAAGGGCCCGTAGATACGGTTGGCGAATTGCTGGAAGCGGGCGAACGCGGACTGGGCGTTAATCAACGAGGGGCTGCTTTGCAGAATGCCGATGCGCGGCGCCAGCTCCATGTGTCGCACCATGCGCACCAGGGTGTCGCCACCCATGACGCTGTCCGCGTCCAGCACCACCATATAACGGTAGTCGGCGCCCCAGCGGCGCAGAAAATCCGCCACGTTGCCGCTTTTAAAGTTCAGATTGACCGGCCGGTGCCGGTAGAACAACCGGCCTTCAAGACCCAGCTCCCGGCACAGCGCGTACCAGCCGGCCCGTTCCGCCAGCCAGACGTCCGCGTCACGGCTGTCGGAAAGAATATAGAAATCGAAGTGGTCCAGTTGCCCGCTGGCGCGTAATGATTCCACCGTGGCACGCAGGCCGGCCAGGGTGCGGTCCACCGGTTCGTTGTAGATCGGCAGCACCAGGGCGGTGCGGGCCAGGGGCGTGGCCGCCAGGGTCGCGGCGTCGTGGCGGCGCGCCAGCGATTGCGGGTCGCCGCCCCGCCGCCGCATATAAAAACCCAGCATGGCGGTCCAGAAACCCACGGATATCCAGGCGAACAGCAATGCGAACAGCAACACGATGCTTTGTTCCAGCAGATCGCCGCCGTGGTACGGCAATACCGACAGCATGCCGTAGACACCGGCCAGGGTCTGGCCCACCACCAGCAGGGTAAGCACCGTGCGGCGCACCACCGCCACCGCCTTCCAGCGGCCGGTGAGGTCGGGCACCGAATCCGTGTCGCCGGCCTCGCTCATAGCGAATCCGCGTAGTGGACGCTGACATGGTGCAGCGGTGGGGTTTGCGGGGGCAGCACTTCCTCCGGCAGCGGGAAAGCGGCCGGCAAACGTTCCATGACCCGCGCCAGCAGCCGCTGCTCACCCTGTTCCAGGGCGCTGTCCACCAGATGCAGTGCGCCCCGTGCCACCTCCGGCGTTACCGTGATCCCGGACAGGCGCAGATAGGTCAGCGCCCGGGCCAGCGTCTGTTCCACCTCGTGATACGGCATCAGCGGGCCTCGCCCAGAATGTCGTTGACGGCGGGAATATCGTAGGACCAGGTTTCGGAGACCGCCTCGTCGTCTTTCTTGAGAAAGGCGCGCAGCGCCAGCGGCTGGCCTTCCGCCGGCTTCGCCAGAATCGACAGCCGCCAACGGTTCACCGGGCTGAGAAATTCGACGAAATGCTCGATCACTTCGGCGTCGTCGCCGGCGGTCACGCTGCTGGTCACCGGCGCGTCGGCGGGCAGATCTTGCAGCGGCCCGCCGGCGAAATCCACGATCACCCGGTAGGCGCCCTCCACGGTGCCGCCGCCGACCCGGTTGCCGTCGCCGACAAAGGTCCTCTCGGCACGCGCCCGGTCGACGCCGCTGACCGAGGGCCCGCCCACTTTGAGAGAATAGTCGAACGACAACGACTGGCCTTCGCGCACCGCTTTGTCCGGGGTCCAGAACGCCACGATGTTATCGTTGGTTTCGTTGTTGGTGGGCAGTTGCACCAGCACTACCTTGCCCTTGCCCCAGTCGCTCTTGGGCTGCACCCAGGCGCTCGGACGGCGATGGTAATTGGCGCCGTAATCCTGGAAATCCTCGAACTCGGTCTGCCGCTGCATGAGGCCGAAACCCTGCACCGATTCGGTCTGAAAATAATCCAGCTTGAGGCTTTTCGGGTTCAGCAGCGGCCGCCACAGCCACTCGCCGCTGACGCCGTTATGCAGCAGCAGGCCACCGGAATCGTGCACCCGGGGCCGCCACTCACCACGGGGGCGCGCGGTGTTGCCGCCGTAGAAAAACATGCTGGTGAGCGGCGCGATGCCCAGCTTTTCGATGTCGCTGCGGATGAACAGGCGGGCCTGCACATCCATCACGGTGTTATCGCCGGTGCGCACATCGAAACGGTAGGCGCCGGTAAGGCTGCGACCGTCCAGCAGAGCGTACACCGTCATGCTGTCCGCCTTGGCGTCCGGGCGCACCAGCCAGAATTCCGTGAACGAAGGAAACTGCTCGCCGGAGGGCAGCCCGGTATTCACCGCCACGCCCCGGGCCGACAACCCGAAGCTGTTCTCCCGGCCCACGGCGCGGAAATAGCTGGCGCCGGCGAACACCAGGAACTGGTTGCGGCTGTCCGGCCCCTGCAGCGGATAGGTCAGCTTGAAGCCGCCGTGGCCCAGGTCCGCGGGGATGCGCTTGGCCAGCTCTTCGTTGGTGTAGTTGTAGTCGGCTTTGTTGTAGTCGATCGGGCGGACGCCCTCGGCGTCAACCTCGTGGATCACCACCGGGTGCTTGAAGTACAGCCCCGGCGACATCAGCATCACCTGGAAACGGGCGTTGCTCTTGATCCAGAGACTGTTTTCCGGCTTGAAGCGGATGCCCTGGTACTGCTCGTAAGTGAGCTCACGAAGAAAGGCGGGAACCGGCGTCGGTGCCTGGTAGGATTTATCGGCCAGTGCCCTGGCCTTATCAATCACATCGTCAAACGAGAAAGCCGATGCCGGAAGCGGCAATACCGCCAGGGGCAGCCACAGCATCAGCATCGGCCACCAACGAAAACGCTCCATGTACAAACCCCGCTGCCTGATGTCGACGAGCCTGGACCGGCTCGACGCCGCTATCATCAAACAGATGTTAACCGAGTGACAACCGGGCGGGCGGGGGTAAACGTCAATAAAGTATAAATTTTCGCAAAACCCGCCCGCGGGGCCTTAAAGCAGGGCTTTGGGGGCGGTGATCACGCCGTTGTTGTCGGCGTAGACGAACTCACCCGGGCGGAACGTCACGCCGCCGAAGGTGATCTCGATGTTCAGCTGGCCTTCGTCGCGGCGCACCGATTTGATCGGCACGCAGCCCAGGGACAGCACGCCGATGTCCAGCTTGGCCAGCTCGTCCACGTCGCGGCAGGCGCCGTGGATGATGACGCCTTCCCAGCCGTTTTTCACCGCGTTCTCAGCGATCATATCGCCGATCAGGGCGTTGCGAAGGCTGCCGCCACCGTCCACCACCAGCACCTTGCCTTTACCGTCGGTGCCCAGGTGTTCCTTGACGCGGGAATTGTCCTCGAAGCATTTCACCGTGACGATTTCACCGCCGAAGGCGCTGCGGCCACCGTAACTGAACCAGTTAAGGCCGGTGACCACGGACACCAGGTCCGCGTTGTCGTCGCACAAATCACAGGTGACAAAACTCATCTTCACTCCTTCTGGGGCCTGTTCACACTACTTGCATCACTCCTGCTGGATGCCATTTTGACCTCCAGCTAGGCGGAGGGAGCGCCGTTTGGTGACTCCAAATAAGCGACCGACAACGACGCTGGAGATCAAAATGGCTCCAGCCCTTCGGGTTGTGGCTAAAAAGCCACCACTCCGCGTTGCTCGTCGTTCATTTGGAGTCACCAAACTTCTCTCCTCGCGCCTTGATTGGTGGCTTTTTAGCCACAACAGGTGTGATGCAAGTAGTGTGAACAGGCCCTATGGATATTTTTCACGAAACTTGCCGGCGTACACCACGAAATCGCGGAAGCGCACCCGATATACCCCGGTGGCCGGGCCTTCCAGCGCCATGCCCACCAGCGCCTCGGCGACGCGCTCGCCGCTCACCGGCAGCCAGTGCGCGTCGGTCCAACGGGTGATCGGGTCGATGATCTTCGAAAAACGAATCCCGAACGCTTCCACCGGACGCGGCCGCTCCCGCTCGCCGAGCAACAGGGACGGCTGGAACAACGCCAACAGCGGCAGCTTCAACGCCTTCAGTTCGCGCTCCGCCTGGCCCTTGGTGCGCGCATAGAAAAACGGCGAATGGGCATTGGCATTGACCGCCGACACCATCATAAAGCGCTGCACGCCGGCGTCCCGCGCCGCACTACCCACCGCCGTAATCAGGCCCAGATCCACGTCGCGGAACGCTTCCTTGGAGCCGGCCTGTTTCAGGGTGGTGCCCAAAGCGCAGAACACATCGTCGACCTGGAAGAACTCGGTTTCCTTCTCGAATTGCGCCGGCTCCACCACTTTCTCGATCAGCTTCGGGTGGTCGATCCCCAGCGGCCGGCGCGTCAGCACCCGTACTTCCTGGTAGGCGTCGCAGTCCAGCAGCAGGCGCAAGCAATGCCCGCCAACCAGACCGGTGGCACCCAACAACAGGGCCCGTCGGCTCATGGCAATTCCCTCTTTTTTGTCATTCGTCGTCGTTACCTTCCCCAGCGGTATCCACGTCGTGGAGCAACCAGCGCCGCAGCACGGTTTCCAGCTCCTGAAGATGCACGGGTTTGGCGAGAAAGTCATCCATGCCGGCGGCCAGACACTTGGCCTGAACGCCCTCGGCGGTGTTGGCGGTGATCGCGATCACCGGAGTGCGGGTGTGCTCCCCGGCGCGCTCTCTTTCGCGCAGGGTGCGGGTGGCGGTGAAGCCGTCCAGCTCCGGCATCATGCAATCCATCAGGATCAGATCGAAGGCTTCCTGCTCCAGCAGTGCGAGCGCGGTTTCCGCGTTACTCACCGTCTTCACCTGATAGCCGAGCTTGGCCAGCATGCCACGGGTCACCAGTTGGTTAACCTCGTTGTCTTCCACCAGCAGCAGGCGGAACAGCTTGCGGCGTTGGCGCTCCTCCGGGGTTTCAGTGGGCAGATCCGGCACCGGCATCTGGCGCGGCACCCCGAGCAACTTGCCCAGCGCCACGCGCAGACCGGTGCGGTGTACCGGCCGCACCAGCACCACCAGCCCGTGCTTGTCCACCAGACGCTGCACCGCCGGTTCGCCGCGCTCTTCGATGGCGCAGATCAGCATCAGCTTCATGGGCCGCAGGCCCGGGTCTTCCAGCACCGTGCGGCACAGGTTCAGCGCCGATTCCCGGCGCCCGTGGGTGTCCACCAGCAGCAACTCAAACTCGCTGTGCTCGCGATGGCCGGCGCGCACCGCTTGCAGCGCCTGATCGTAATCACGGGCGCCCTGGCAGTAACTGCCCAGCGCTTCGAATTCTTCCTGCAGGCAGGCCAGGGAGCCACCGCTGGTGCCCACCGCCAGGCCCTGCACCTGGCCCACGGCGCCGGCCAGCTTGGTGCTCTCGCTCATATTCGCCTGCATGCCCAGGCGCACCGTGAACCAGAACGTGGAGCCCTCGCCGGGGTTGCTTTCGGCGCCGATCATGCCGCCCATGGCGTCGATCAGGCCCTTGCAAACCAACAATCCGAAGCCCGCGTGACGCACACTGAAGGCGTCCTGGGCACCGGCCAGGAACTGATCCTCGAACAGGTGCTTGAGGGTCTCCGTGTCCATACCCTGGCCCTGGTCGCTGACCCGTACCCGCAGCACGCCGTCGTTTTCGCCCTCGGCGGTGAAATCCACGTCCAGCCGTATTTCGCCCCGGTCGCTGAATTTGATCGCGTTGCTGAGCAGATTGGTGAGCACCTGCAGCAGCCGGTCCCGGTCACCGCGCACCCGTTTGGGCAGCATGCGGTCGACCACCGCGGACAGCTCCAGATTCTTGGACTGGGCCATGGGGCCGAAGGCTTCCAGGGTTTGCTCCAGGGCGCCACGCAGGTCGAAATAATCCGGGCTCAGCGTAATGCGGCCGGTGAGAATCCGGGAATAATCCAGCACGTCGTCGATCAGGCTGATCATCAGCTTGCCGCTCTGCCCCGCCACCTGCAGGTATTCCTGCTGCTCATCGCTGAGCCGGGTGTCCTCCAGCAGCGACATCATGCCCATCACCGAATTCATCGGCGTGCGCAATTCGTGGGCGAGCCGGTACACCAGGCTGAGCTGGATATCGGTGTTGGCGGGCAGATCCCGGCGCCGCTCGGAAGACCCGCGCCGCTCGCGGGTGACGGCGTGCCAGAACAGCTCGTACTGGCCACGGTAAAGACGGAACAGATAGAACGTGTAGGAGGTCACCAGCAGACCCAGCAGCCACTCCTGCAGCCCGGCGGCGAGAAACAGCGAGGCAATCAGCGGCAGGAACATCAGCAGGATATACACCTGCCGCACCCGCAGGCCGGCCATCCAGGAGCTGCCCAGCGCGGTGGTCACGCCAACGTTATAGAGAATCACCACGAACACGTTGAAGCCGGTGCCCACGCGCCAGACCAGCCAGGCGGGCAATACCCCCCAGACCAGGGCATGCATGATCAGGCCGAGCGCGAACAGCCGGCGCCAACGCGCCGGCCCGGCGCCGTAGAGGGCGTCGAAGCGCGCCACCAGCCACAGCCGGTAGGCGGTCACCACCACCACGGCGCCGCCGGCGATCAGCGTTTCCAGCTCAAAAGCCCGGTAGACACCGCCCCAGGCGGTCACCAACGCATAAACCACAAGGGCCGCCAACACCCCCATCAGAGAGTTCTTGGCGGCCCCGTAGTCAACTCGTTTCAGAACCTTGCGATCTTTTCGGTAAATCACCCGTCCACCATCCTCGGACGAAGAAGGCGCTAAAGGTAACACCGTCCAACCGGACAGGCCACTTTACGTTAACGTAAACTTCCCCTAATCTTTTGCGCCATGACACTCAAACAAAGCTACGGCATCGGCGAGCTGGCGCGGGAATTCGACGTGACCACGCGCACCATCCGGTTTTACGAAGACCAGGGCCTGCTCACGCCCCGCCGGCGCGGCCAGACGCGCATTTATTCGCCGGCGGACCGGGTTGCCCTGAAGCTGATCCTGCGCGGTAAACGCCTGGGCTTCTCGCTGGCGGAATCCGGCGATCTGATCCGCCTGTACCAGCCCACTGGCGACAACCGCCAGCAGCTCGGTGCCCTGCTTGAAAAGATCGACGAAAAACGCACCCAGCTGGAACAACAACGGGTCGACATCCAGATCATGCAACAGGATCTGGACGCGGCCGAAGAACGCGCCCGGCAGGCGCTGAAGGAATTGGAGAATAAGGAGAGTAGCGATGTTTAACGGCGGCCTGGATTTTCAGTTCGACGACACCCTCACGGCGCTGCAGGACAGCGCTCGCGCCTTCGCCCGCAAGGAGATCGCACCGATCGCCGCGCGCGTGGACCAGGACAACCTGTTCCCCAATGAGCTGTGGAAAAAACTCGGCGATCTGGGTGTGCTGGGTGTCACCGTGGGCGAGGAATACGGCGGCGCCGGCCTGGGCTACCTGGCCCACACCCTGGTGATGGAGGAAATCTCCCGCGCCTCCGCGTCCATTGGCCTGTCCTACGGCGCCCATTCCAATCTTTGCGTGAACCAGATTTATCTCAACGGCAACGACGCCCAGCGCCAAAAATACCTGCCCAAACTGGTCAGCGGCGAGCACATCGGCGCGCTCGCCATGAGCGAGCCCGGCGCCGGTTCCGACGTGGTCAGCATGGGCCTGCGCGCGGAAAAGAAAGGCGACCGCTATGTCCTGAACGGCAACAAGATGTGGATTACCAACGGCCCCGACGCCCACACCTATGTGATCTACGCCAAGACCGAACCGGACGCCGGGCCGCGCGGCATCACCGCCTTTATCGTCGAGCGCGACTTCCCCGGTTTCTCCCGCGCCCAGAAGCTGGACAAGCTGGGCATGCGCGGCTCCAACACCTGCGAGCTGGTGTTCGAAAACTGTGAAGTGCCGGAAGAAAATATCCTCGGCGAACTCAACCAGGGCGTGCGCGTGTTGATGAGCGGCCTGGACTACGAACGCACCGTGCTGTCCGGCGGCGCCACCGGCATCATGCAGGCCTGCCTGGACGTGGTGCTGCCCTATGTGCACGAGCGCAAGCAGTTCGGCCAGGCGATCGGCGAATTCCAGCTGATGCAAGGCAAGCTCGCCGACATGTACGTCACCCTCAACGCCAGCCGCGCCTACCTCTACCAGGTGGCGCGCAACTGCGACGCCGGCCACAGCAGCCGCAAGGACGCCGCCGGCGCCATCCTCTACTGCGCCGAGAACGCCACCCAGATGGCGCTGGATGCGATCCAGTGCCTGGGCGGCAACGGTTACATCAACGAATACCCCACCGGCCGCCTGCTGCGCGACGCCAAGCTTTATGAGATTGGCGCCGGCACCAGCGAGATCCGCCGCATGCTGATCGGCCGAGAACTGTTCAACGAGACCGCCTGAGCCATGCCCAAAATCATCAGCCAGCTCAACAAAAGCGCGCCGGAATACGGCCAGTACCGGGACCACAATCTGGCCCTGCGCGAAACCTTGAAGGAAAAACTCGACCGCATCGCCCACGGCGGCGGCGAAGCCGCCGAAGCGCGCCTGCGCGACAAGGGCAAGCTGCCGGTGCGCGAACGCATCCAGCATCTGCTCGACCCGGGTTCGCCGTTCCTGGAGCTGTCGGCGCTGGCCGCCGACGGCGTCTACCCCGGCGAGGACGTGCCCGCCGCCGGCTGCGTGGGCGGCATCGGCCGGGTGGCCGGCGTGGAATGCATGATCGTCGCCAACGACCCCACCGTGAAAGGCGGCAGCTACTACCCGCTGACCGTGAAAAAGCATCTGCGCTGCCAGGCGGTGGCCGCCGAGAACCGGCTGCCCTGTGTCTACCTGGTGGACTCCGGCGGCGCCAACCTGCCGCGTCAGGATGAGGTGTTCCCGGACCGGGACCACTTCGGGCGCATCTTTTTCAACATGGCCAATATGTCGGCGCGCGGTATTCCGCAGATCAGCGTGGTGTTGGGCTCCTGCACCGCCGGCGGCGCCTATGTGCCCGCCATGGCCGACGAAGTGATCATGGTGCGCAACCACTCCACCGTGTTCCTGGCCGGCCCGCCGCTGGTGAAAGCCGCCACCGGCGAAGTGGTCAGCGCCGAGGAGCTGGGCGGCGCCGCCCTGCACGGCGAACAATCCGGCGTCGCCGACCACCTGGCCGACGACGAACCCCACGCGCTGGACCTGGCGCGCCGCTGCATCGGCCGGCTCAACTGGCACAAGCCGCAGCAGCTGGACGTGCGCCCGGCCCGGCCGCCGGCCTACGAGCCGGACGAACTGTACGGCCTGATTCCGCCCACCACCCGCTCGCCGATGCCGGCCCGAGAATTGATCGCGCGCATCGTCGACGATTCCGACCTGGACGAATTCAAAGCTAATTACGGCACCACCCTGGTCACCGGCTTCGCCCGCATCCACGGTTTTCCGGTGGGCATTCTCGCCAACGACGGCGTGCTCTATTCGGAATCCGCGCTCAAGGGCGCCCACTTCGTGGAGCTGTGCAATCAGCGCAAGATTCCGCTGCTGTTTTTGCAGAACATCACCGGCTTCATGGTGGGCAAAAAATACGAAGCGGAAGGCATCGCCAAGCACGGCGCCAAAATGGTCAACGCGGTGGCCTGCGCCAGCGTGCCCAAGTTCACGGTGATCACCGGCGGCAGCTTCGGCGCCGGCAACTACGGCATGTGCGGGCGCGCCTATGACCCGCGCTTTATGTTCATGTGGCCCAACGCGCGCATCTCGGTGATGGGCGGCGAACAGGCCGCCAGCGTGCTCACCCAGGTGAAAGCCGCGTCGCTGAAAAAGAAAGGCGAACACTGGAGCGACCAGGACGCCCAGCGTTTTCAGGACGACATGACCGCCCAGTACGAAACCATGGCGCAGCCCTGGTACGCCAGCGCCCGCCTGTGGGACGACGGCGTCATCGACCCGGCGGACACCCGCGACGTTCTCGGCCTGGCGATTTCCGCCAGCCTCAACGCACCCATCGAAGACACGCGCTACGGCGTGTTCCGGATGTGAGGGAGACAACCATGAGTGTGCAAACCACCCGACGGGGCCCGGTCACCCACATCACCCTGAACAACCCGGACAAACGCAACGCCTTCGATAACACCATCATCGAAGCGCTGATCGACGCCTTCCAGCAGGCCGGCAACGACGACGGTCGGGTGATCGTGCTGGACGCCGCCGGCAAGCATTTCTCCGCCGGCGCCGACCTCAACTGGATGCGCGCCATGGGCGCCCTCGACGAGCAGGAAAACCGCGCCGACGCCCTGCGCCTGGCCACCCTGATGGACACCATCGACCGGGCCGGCAAACCGGTTATCGCGCGGGTCCAGGGCGCCGCCTACGGTGGCGCTCTGGGTCTGATCTGCGCGGCGGACATCGCGGTGGCCGCCGACGATGCCCGCTTCTGTCTCAGTGAAGTAAAGCTGGGCATTCTGCCGGCGGTGATCGCGCCCTATGTGGTGCGCGCCCTGGGCGCCCGCCAGGCGCGCCGCTACTTCATGACCGCCGAAGTGATCGACGCCGCCCGCGCCGGCCAGCTCGGCCTGGTCCATGAAGTAGTGCCGGCGGCGGAGCTGGACGCCACCGTGGAAAAGCTGGTGACCGCCCTGCTCGACGGCGCCCCCGAGGCACAACGGCGCGCCCGGGAGCTGGTGCACCGCGCCGACGACAGCGACGTCAGCAACGGGCTGATCGAGTACACCGCCAACCTGATCGCCGAGCTGCGCACCGGGGCGGAAGGCCAGGAGGGCCTGGTCGCCTTCCTGGAAAAACGCCCGCCGAACTGGAAACCGAACCGGAACTGACCATGGCCGCCATCAACACGCTATTGATCGCCAACCGGGGCGAGATCGCCCGGCGCATTATCCGCACCGCCCGCGAGCTGGGCCTGACCACGGTGGCGGTGTACTCCGACATCGACGCCGACGCGCCCCATGTGCGCGAAGCCGACCGCGCCGTGCGGCTGGGCCCGGCGCCGGCCCGCGACAGCTACCTGGACATCGACAAGGTGCTCCGCGCCGCCCGCGACAGCGGCGCCGACGCCATCCACCCCGGCTACGGCTTTTTGTCCGAGAACACCACCTTCGCCGACGCCTGCGCGGACGCCGGCCTGATCTTTGTCGGCCCCGGCGCCGACGCCATTCGCCTGATGGGCGACAAGGCCGCCGCCCGCCAGCACATGGCGCAAAGCGGCGTGCCGGTGCTGCCCGGCTTCGACCGGGAAGGCGCCGACGACGCCACTCTGGTCGCCGAGGCGGAAAAAGTCGGCTTCCCGCTGCTGATCAAGGCGGTGGCCGGCGGCGGCGGCAAAGGCATGCGCGCGGTGGACAACGCCGCCGGCTTCGAGGAAGCCCTGGCCGCCGCCCGCCGCGAGGCGCGTAACGCCTTCGGGGACGACCGGGTGCTGCTGGAGCGCTACCTGCCCACCGCCCGCCACGTGGAAGTGCAGGTGTTCGCCGACAATCACGGCAACGCGGTGCACCTGTTCGAGCGCGACTGCTCGGTGCAGCGCCGCCACCAGAAGATCATCGAGGAAGCCCCCGCCCCCGGCCTCACCGAAGCCCAGCGCCGGGATCTCGGCGACGCGGCGGTGCGCGCCGCCCGCGCCATCGACTATCGCGGCGCCGGCACGGTGGAGTTTCTGTTCTCCCCCGAAGGCGAATTCTTCTTCATGGAGATGAACACCCGCCTGCAAGTGGAACACCCGGTCACCGAGCTGATCACCGGCGAGGACCTGGTCGCCTGGCAGTTGGCCGTGGCCGAAGGCCGGCCGCTGCCGAAAAGCCAGGACCAGATCCAGCGCCACGGCGCCGCCATGGAAGTGCGCCTGTACGCGGAGAACCCGTACCAGCAGTTCCTGCCCTCCGCCGGCCGCCTGGAACAACTGCGCTGGCCGGCGCAGGTGCGCGTGGACAGCGGCTTCGAGGCCGGCGACCGGGTCAGCGACCATTACGACCCGATGATCGCCAAGCTGATCAGCCACGGCGGCGACCGCGACCAGGCCCGCCGCCGGCTGGTGGCGGCCCTGGACGATCTCGCCCTCAGCGGCGTGCATCACAACGCCGCCTTTCTGCACCAGGTGCTGAGCAGCCCGGTGTTCGCCCACGCCGAGCTGGACACCCGCCTGCTGGAGAAACACCCGGAACTTATGACACCGGCGCCGGCGGACAGCGACCTGGTCGCGGTGGCCGCCGCCGGCGCCGTGGCCCAACGGCCCGCCAACGGGGACGACCCCTGGGGTGCCCTTTCCGGTTGGCGCCCGCTGGGACAAAAGCGCACCCTGATCCCATTGCGGGTCGGCGAGCAGTCCCACACCGTGGTGCTGGACAATGACCAGGCCCGGGTGGACGGCGGCGAGCCCGCGCCCTTCCACCTGCGCCGCCGGGGCAGCGCCTTTGAACTGCACTGGGGTGACCGGCATCTGGCCGGCCATCTGATCGAACCCGGCGACGGCGCCACCGGACAGACGGTGGTCTTCGTGCACGGTCAGGATTACCCGGTGGAGATACACCCGGCCCGGGAAAGCGACCGCGCCGGCGGCCAGGACGGTTTCATCGCGCCCATGAGCGGCACCATCGTCGCCTGCCATGTGGAAGCGGGCGCCACGGTGGCCGCCGGAGACGCGGTAATCACCCTCGAAGCCATGAAGATGGAGCACACCCTGCGCGCCAACGCCGCCGGCACCGTGGAACGCTTCCACGTGGCCGATGGCGACAGCGTCGCCGAAGGCACGCTCCTGGTTGATTTCAATTCGCTGGATTCCGAAACGGAGGCACAATGACAACAACCCCGACCCCGCTCTGGCAGCCCGATGAAAAACGGCTCAACGAAGGCCAGCCCGCGGCGTTCCGCGCCCGCGCCGAACAGCTGGCCGGCACGCCGCTCACCGATTACCGGGACCTGCACCGCTGGTCGGTGACACAGCCGGAGGCGTTCTGGAATCTGGTTTGGGATTTTTGCGAGCTGAAAGGTCACAAAGGCGAGCGCGTGCTGGAACCGTCGCCGGTGTTCCGCCACAACCGCTGGTTCCCGGACGCGCGCATCAACATGGCCGAGAATCTGCTGCCCCGGCACGACACCCACACCGCCCTGGTAAGCATCGACGAAAGCGGCCGCCGCGACCAGATCAGCTACAACGACCTGCACGTGGCCGCCGGCCAGGTGGCCGCGCAGTTGCAGGCCGCCGGCATCCAGCCCGGCGACCGGGTCGCCGGTTACATGCCCAACCGCATCGAAACGGTGATCGCCGCTCTCGGCTGCGCCTGGATCGGCGCCATCTGGTCGTCCTGCTCGCCGGACTTCGGCGTCGAGGGCGTGCTCGACCGCTTCGGCCAGATCGAACCCAAGGTGCTGTTCGCCTGCGACGGCTACCAGTACAACGGCAAGTGGATCGAGCTGGATGATCGCATCCAGGCGCTGCACGAAAAGCTGCAGCCGGAGTTGCTGATCGTGATTCCCGGACGGGGCGACACCAGCGCGGTGCGCCAGGCGCTCAACTGGCGCGACTGGCTGGCCGCCGCCGGGGCACCGCCGGCCTTCGCCGAGCTGCCGTTCGACCACCCGCTTTATATTCTCTATTCCTCCGGCACCACCGGCGCGCCCAAGTGCATCGTGCACGGCACCGGCGGCGCCCTGATCCAGCACGCCAAGGAACACCGTCTGCACGGCGACCTGGGATCCGACGACGTGCTGTTCTACT
>DGNT01000015.1 GCA_002389055.1 Alcanivorax sp. UBA4485 | reverse complement strand
ACCGCAGCGCCGAGCTCGAGCATTACCTGCAGGACACCCAGGCCTCCGTGTGTGTCTGTAGCCAGGAAGTGTTCCCGCACATCGAGTCGCTGATCGGTCATGAGCGTCTGCGCCATGTGATCGTCGCCGCCTACAGCGACTACATTCATCCGCAGACCGACCTGGACCTGCCCGCCGAAGTCGCCGCGCCGGCCCAGTCGCTCAGCACCGCCGGCACCATCGCCTGGGGCGACGCCCTGGGCGCCGGTCGTCAGCCCGGCGAATTGCTGGTGGGCCCGGACGATCTCGCCGTGTTCCCCTACAGCTCCGGCACCACCGGCGCGCCCAAGGGCTGCATGCACACCCACCGCTCGGTGATGGCCACCTGCGTGCACGGCGCCGCCTGGCGCTCCGGCGGCGGTCGCGAGGGCGTGACCCTGTCGACGCTGCCGTATTTCCACGTCACCGGCATGCAGGGCGCCATGAACGGCCCCATCTTCCTGGGCTCGTGCATCGTGCTGATGACCCGCTGGGACCGCCGCACCGCCGCCAGGCTGATTGAGCGCTACAAGGTCACCAGCTGGACCAACATCGTCACCATGGCCATCGACCTGCTCTCCGACCCGGACGTGGAAAGTTTCGACCTGTCCAGCCTGGAGAACATCGGCGGCGGTGGGGCGGCCATGCCCGAGGCGGTCTCCGATAAGCTGTTCAAGCTCACCGGCCTGCGCTACATCGAAGGGTACGGCCTGTCCGAGACCATCGCCGCCACCCACATCAACCCCTCCGAGAAGCCCAAAAAGCAATGTCTCGGTATCCCGGTGTTTGACGTGGATTCACGGGTGATCGACGTGGACAGCGGCAAGGAAATGGGCGTCGGCGAAGTGGGCGAGATCATCTCCCGCGGGCCGCAGATTTTCCAGGGCTACTGGAACCGCCCGCTGGAAACCCAGAAAGCCTTCATCGAAATCGACGGCGAACGTTTCTTCCGCACCGGCGACATGGGCTACTACGACGAGGAAGGGTATTTCTTCATCGTTGACCGGGTGAAACGCATGATCAATGCGTCCGGGTTTAAAGTTTGGCCCGCCGAGGTCGAAAGTCTTATGTACCGGCATCCCGCGATCCAGGAAAGCTGTGTCATCTCCGCCCCCCACGAGCGCCGCGGCGAAACCGTGAAAGCCTGTGTGGTGCTGGCCGCCGACCAAAAGGGCAAGGTCAGCGAAGAGGAGATCATCGCCTGGTGCAAGGATCAGATGGCCGCCTACAAGGTGCCTCAGGTCGTCGAGTTCCGCGATGAGCTGCCGCGTTCCCCCACCGGCAAGGTGATGTGGCGCGCCATGCAGGAAGAGGAATGGGCTGACCAGCAACAAAAAGCCTGACAATTCCAAAAACCAAAAAGCTGAAACAACGTCCCGCATTTCGAACGACGCGGATGGGACCACGCCGCTCGCGGGGATGTTGTTTCCGAAATAACACGAACAGGAGGCTCAGCCTTGGACGCGTTTCTTCAGCAAGCGCTTAATGGCCTCACTCTGGGCAGCATCTACGGCCTCGTGGCCCTGGGTCTGACCCTGGTGTACGGCATTTTGCACGTTCCCAACTTTGCCCACGGGGCCCTCTACATGGTGGGCGCCTACATCAGTTATTACATCATGGTGGATCTGGGGCTCAACTACTGGATCGCCATGCTCGGCGCCGGCATCTTCGTGGCCGGTCTGTCGGTGCTCTGCGAACGCCTGGTGTTCCACCCGCTGCGGCACGCGCCGCCGATCCACGACAAGATCGCCGCCATCGGCATTCTGTTGTTCCTGGAAGCGGTGGTGCAGATGTACTGGGGGTCCGACTTCCGGCGCATGCCCACTCCGTACACCAGCATTCTTGAATTCGGCGGTCTGGTGCTGCCGGCCCAGCGGCTGCTGATCATCATCGGCGCCTTCTCGATCATGGGCGCGCTGCACCTGTACCTGAAGAAGACCATGACCGGCTCCACCATCATCGCCATGGCACAGAACCGGGAAGGCGCCTTCCTGGTCGGCATCGACGCCAACCGCGTCGCCATGATGACCTTCGCCATTGCCGGTTTCCTGGCGGCGGTGGGCGCCAGCCTGTTCGCGCCGATCAACCTGGTCTACCCGGCCATGGGGCACCTGGTGATCATGAAGGCGTTCGTGATCATTATTCTCGGCGGCATGGGCAGCATCCCCGGCGCCATTGTCGGCGGTCTGATCATCGGCTTCGCCGAAGCGCTGGGCGGTTACTACGTATCCAGCACCTATAAGGATCTGATCGCCTTCGTTCTGCTGGTGGTGATTCTCTCCATCAAGCCCACCGGCCTGTTCACCAAGGGGGTGCGCTAATGGATCGCATTGCCAACTTCTTCGCCAGCCGGACCATGAAAGTGGTGCTGTTGGCGTTCGCCCTGATTTTCCCGCTGATCGCGGGCAGCGAATACCAGATCTACGTAATGGCACTGGCCTTTATCTGGGCCATCGCCGTGTACGGCTTGAACATCATCACCGGCTTCTGCGGCCAGTTGAACCTGGCTCACGGCGGCTTCTTCGCCATCGGCGCCTATGTGGTGGCGATTCTCACCGTGGACCACGGCTGGGCATTCTGGCCCGCCTTTGTCGCCTCCGGCGTATTCTCGGCGGTGTTCGGTTTCCTGGTGGGTATCGTGTCCCTGCGCCTCAAGGAACACTACTTCGCCATCTTCACCCTGTGCGTGGGTTTCATCATCTACCTGCTGCTGGATAAGTGGGAAGCGCTCACCCATGGCTCCCTGGGCATTATCAACATCGCGCCGCCGGAAGGCTTCGGGTTGATCGATTTCACCCGCACCATTCCGTTCTATTACCTGGTGCTGTTCTTCCTGGTGCTGGCGATCGTGCTGGTGAGCCGTATTTCCAGCTCCCTGGTGGGGCGCACCTTCCTGGCGATTCGTATCAGTGATGACCTGGCCCAGTCCCTGGGCATCAACCTGATGCGCAATAAGGTGCTGGCGTTCGTGCTGTCCACCGTCTACGCCGGCCTCGCCGGTGGTCTGTACGCGGGTGTGGTGCGCTTTATCGGCC
>DGNT01000128.1:1808-12592 GCA_002389055.1 Alcanivorax sp. UBA4485 | reverse complement strand
CCTACCCGGAAAAAACCGTGGGCAAGCCGTTCGTGGACGCGCCCAAGATGAAATTGCGCCACGTGAACGTGTTTTACGCCGACAACCAGGCGATCCACGACGTCAGCCTGGACATCGGCAAGAACGAAGTGATTTCCCTGATCGGCCCCTCCGGTTGCGGTAAGTCCACCTTCCTGCGGTCGCTCAACCGCATGAACGACACCATTGATATCTGCCGGGTGAAAGGCGAGCTGCACCTGGACGATCAGGACCTCTATGACCCCAAGCTGGACGTGGTGGAGTTGCGCGCCCGCGTCGGCATGGTGTTCCAGAAGCCCAACCCGTTCCCCAAGTCGATCTACGACAACGTGGCCTACGGCCCGCGGCTGCACGGCCTGGCCGACAAGAAGTACGATCTCGATGAAATCGTCGAGAACAGCCTGCGCAGCGCCGGCCTCTGGAACGAGGTGAAGGACCGTCTGCACTCCTCCGGCACCGGCCTGTCCGGTGGCCAGCAGCAGCGGCTTTGCATCGCCCGCACCATCGCGGTGAGCCCGGAAGTGGTGTTGATGGACGAGCCCTGTTCGGCGCTGGATCCGATCGCCACCGCCAAGATCGAAGAGCTGATCGACGAGCTCTCCGAGTCCTACACCATCGCCATCGTCACCCACTCCATGCAGCAGGCCGCGCGCGTGTCCCACCGCACCGCCTACTTCCACCTGGGGCGGCTGATCGAGGTCAACGACACCGAAACCGTATTCACCAAGCCGGAGCACGAGCTCACGGAAGCCTACATCACTGGCCGCTTCGGCTAAGGCCAACGGGTCCAAGGAGAGACAACATGGATCGCATGCATTTTGGTCAGCACAGTTCCTCGCAATTCAACGAGGCGCTGGAATCCATCCGCAACCATCTGATGGAGATGGGCGGACTGGTGGAAAAACAGGTGGTGGACGCGCTGGAAGCGCTACTGCACGCCGATTCCGCCCTGGCGGAGAAAGTGCTTACCACGGAAGACCGGGTCGACGACCTGGAAATCCAGATCGACGAAGAGTGCGCCCGCGTACTGGCGCTGCGCCAGCCGGCGGCCTCGGACCTGCGGCTGATCATCGCCGTGTCCAAGGCGGTGTCGGACCTGGAGCGCATCGGTGACGAGTCCGCCAAAATCGCCGCCATGGCGCTGCAGCTGGCCGAGGACGGCGAATCACCGCGCGGCTATGTGGAAGTCCGGCACATCGGCAACCATGTGCGCAATATGCTGCGCGACGCCCTGGACGCCTTCGCCCGCTTCGACGCGGACAAGGCCGTGGAAGTGGCCGCCGAGGACACCGAGGTGGACCTGGAGTACCGCTCCGCCATGCGCGCCCTGGTGACCTTCATGATGGAAGACCCGCGCGCCATCTCCCGGGTGCTCAACATCATCTGGTCACTGCGCGCTCTGGAGCGCATCGGCGACCACGCCCGCAACATCGGCGAGCAGGTGATCTTCCTGGTCAAAGGCACCGACGTGCGCCACATCTCCATCGACGAGATGGAAAAAGAAGTCCGCAAGAAAGACTGACCCCCGCCCGGGCCCGCGAAGCGGGCCATGCGGGAGCGGCTTGTGAGAGCGGCCTGTGGGAGCGGGCCCGGCCCGCGAAAGGGCGGCCACGCCGCCCGGCAGGATCCCAGAAACGCTAGAAAACAGATTTCTTTTCCTCTAATATATCCGTAATTCCGAATATACGAATATAGGCAACCCGAAACCACCATGACCGACCTTTCCGTCAGCAAACTCTGCAAATGCCTCGGCGACGACCTGCGCCTGAGCCTGGTCTGCCTTATGGACGTGCAGCGCGAGATCTGTGTCTGCGATCTGGTGGACGCACTGGACGCCCCCCAGTCGACCATCTCCCGGCACCTGGCGCAGCTTCGCCAGTGCGAACTGGTGGTGGCGCGCCGGCAGGGCACCTGGATGCACTATCGCCTCAATCCCGAGCTGCCGGAGTGGGCGCTCACTGTCATCGAAACCCTGGCCGAACCGGCCCGGGCACAACTGGACCTGCGCACACCGGCGCCGGTCTGCTGTTAATGGAGACTCCCATGGAACTGCCCCTGAACGTGCTGTTTCTGTGTACCGGCAACTCCTGCCGGTCGATTCTCGGCGAGGCGCTCGCCAACCACCTGGGCGAAGGCCGCATCCGCGCCCGCAGCGCCGGCAGCCAGCCCACCGGGCAGGTGCACCCCCGCGCCCTGGCGGTGCTGGAGCGCCACGGCGTGCCGGTGGACCAGCCGGCGTCCAAATCCATGGACGACCTGGAAGGCGAGCGCTTCGACGTGATCATTACGGTGTGCGACGCCGCCGCCGGCGAAGCCTGCCCGGTGTGGCTGTCCGAGGCCGCCAAGGTGCACTGGGGCATCCCCGACCCGGCCGGCGCCGAGGGTGCCGACGAACAAATCGACGCGGTGTTCGAGCGTACCTACGAGCGCCTGCGCCACCGCCTGGAAAAGCTGGCGGCGCTGGATCTCGCCGACATCAAACCGCTCGGCCTGGTCGCCTCGATGCAGAAAATTCACCGCGAGCTGGGTCAGGAATAAGGGATCGTAATCCATGCCGTTTTTCGAGCGTTTTCTTAGTGTCTGGGTGGGGCTGGCGATTATCGCCGGTGTCGCTCTGGGGCTGGCGGTGCCGGGCCTGTTCCAGGCGGTGGCCGCCTTCGAGGTGGCCCATGTGAATCTGGCAGTGGCGGTGTTCATCTGGGTGATGATCTACCCGATGATGATCCAGATCGACTTCGCCGCCATGAAACGCGTCGGCGACAAACCCAAGGGCCTGCTGCTCACCCTGGTGGTGAACTGGCTGATCAAGCCGTTCACCATGGCGGCGCTGGGCTGGCTGTTCTTCAAGGTGCTGTTCGCCGACATGGTGGACCCGCAGACCGGCACCGAGTACATCGCCGGCATGATCCTGCTGGGCGTGGCGCCGTGCACCGCCATGGTGTTCGTGTGGAGCCATCTCACCAAGGGCGACGCCAACTACACCCTGGTGCAGGTGTCGGTGAACGACGTCATCATGGTATTCGCCTTCGCCCCCATCGCCGCGCTGTTGCTGGGCGTCAGCGACATCACCGTGCCCTGGGACACCCTGGTGCTGTCCACCGTGCTGTACGTACTGCTGCCGCTGGTGGCCGGGGCGCTCACCCGGCGCTGGCTGAGCGGTCGCGGCGGCGAAAAGGCGGTGGACGATTTCGTCCACACCCTCAAGCCGGTGAGCATCCTCGGTCTGCTGGCCACGGTGGTGCTGCTGTTCGGCTTCCAGGCGGAAACCATCCTCGCCAAGCCCCAGGCCATCGTGCTGATCGCCATTCCGCTGCTGATCCAGACCTACGGCATCTTCCTGATCGCCTTCGTCGCCGCCCGCTGGCTGCGCCTGCCCCATAACGTGGCCGGCCCGGCCTGCCTGATCGGCACCTCCAACTTCTTCGAGCTGGCGGTGGCGGTGGCGATCAGCCTGTTCGGGCTGTCCTCCGGCGCCGCCCTGGCCACGGTGGTGGGCGTGCTGGTCGAGGTGCCGGTGATGTTGTCGCTGGTGGCCATTGTTAACCGCACCAAACATTGGTTTGAGGACGGCGGTGAACAGTGAACAGTTAATAGTTAATAGTGAACAGCTAAACCAAAAGTGCTGAAGTTATCGCCATGACAGACCTTTTTAATCTCGACAACAACTGCTTCCAGGTTCCCGGCGTTGACCGCGTGTTCCAGGATCAGCCAGCCACTCACAAACCCCGGATCCTGTTGCTTTACGGCTCCCTGCGGGCGCGTTCGTTCAGCCGCCTGGCGGTGGAGGAAGCGGCACGGATTCTGGAGGCCATGGGCGCCGAAACGCGGATCTTCGACCCGCGCGGGCTGCCGCTGCCGGACGCCGAGCCGGCGGAGCACCCCAAGGTCCAGGAACTGCGCGAACTGGCGCAGTGGTCCGAGGGCATGGTGTGGTGCTCGCCGGAGCGTCACGGCGCCATGACCGGCATCATGAAGGCGCAGATCGACTGGATTCCGCTGGCGCTGGGCGGCGTGCGCCCCACCCAGGGCAAAACCCTGGCGGTGATGCAGGTGAGCGGCGGCTCGCAGTCGTTCAACACCGTCAATCACCTGCGCGTGCTGGGCCGCTGGATGCGCATGGTGACCATCCCCAACCAGTCGTCGGTGCCCAAGGCGTTTCTGGAATTCGACGACAACGACCGCATGAAGCCGTCCCCCTACTATGATCGTATAGTCGACGTCATGGAGGAGCTGGTGAAATTCACCCTGCTGGTCCGTGATCGCAGCGACTACCTCACCGATCGATACTCCGAACGCAAGGAGAGCGCGGAAGAGGTGTCCCGCCGGGTCAATCAGCGCACCATGTAAGCCCGCACCCGAACAAAGGGGAAGCCATGCCCGCCGAAACCCTGTCCCGCTTCCCCCTGGCGGTGATTGTCGCCGCCCAGTTTCTGGGCACCTCGCTGTGGTTCAGCGTTAACGGCGTGGGGCTGTCCCTGGGCCAGGAACTGGGGCTCACCGAGACCGACCTGGGGCGCCTCACCATGGCCACCCAGGCGGGCTTTATCCTCGGCACCCTGACTCTGGCGGCCACCGGCCTGGCCGACCGCTTCCGCGCCAGCCGGGTGTTCGCGGTGGCGGCGGTCCTGGGGGCGCTGATGAACGGCGCCTTCGTGTTGGTGGCCTGGCAGCCGGCGGCAGCACTGGTCATGCGCTTCGCCACCGGGCTCTGCCTGGCCGGAATTTACCCCCTGGGCATGAAGCTGGTGATCAGCTGGACACCGCGCCATACCGGCGCCGCCCTGGCCTGGCTGGTGGGCATGCTGACCCTGGGCACCGCCGTGCCGCACCTGTTGCGCGGCGCCACCCTGGGGCTGCCCTGGCAGTGGCCGCTGCTCACCGCCTCGCTGCTGGCGCTGGTGGCGGCGCTGCTGATCCGCGCCCTGGGCGACGGTCCCCATCTGCCGCCGCCCGGCCCGAAGAAGCCGCTGCGCGAAGGCTTCGCCGCCTTCGCCAGTGGCGATTTCCGCGCCGCCGCCCTGGGCTACTTCGGCCATTGCTGGGAACTCTATGCGTTCTGGACGCTGACGCCGCTGCTGGTGGCCCGGGAGCTGCAGCGCCTGGGCGCCGGCGAGGCGCTGGTGCCGTGGCTGGCGTTCCTGGTGATCGCCCTGGGGCTGGTGGGGTGTGTCCATGGCGGCCGGGTCAGCCGCCGGCGCGGCAGCCTGTGGGTGGCGAGAGCGGCGCTGGCCGTATCCGGCCTGCTGTGCCTGGTCTATCCGCTGCTGGGAAGTCTGTCCCCTTTTCTGTTGCTGGCGCTTCTGCTGCTGTGGGGCTTCACGGTGATCGCCGATTCGCCGCAGCTTTCCGCCCTGGCCGCCGCCACCGCCCCCCGGGACCGGATCGGCTCGACCCTGGCGGTGATGAACGCCATCGGCTTCGCGCTCACCATCCCGGCGATCTTTCTGGTCTCTGAGTTCTGGTCGGCGCTGGATCTGCGCGTCGCCTGGCTGTTGTTGCCGGGGCCGATGGTGGGGTTGTTCTACCTGTGCCGGGCGCGGCTATAGCTGGGATTCCAGCGCCACCGCCACGTTGTCCGCGTCGTCCCCCAGCCACAGCTGCCCGTCCTGGATCATGGCGTTCAGGCGCATCTGGCGGTGGGCCAGAGACGCCAGCGCCGCTTCGGTTTCCGGCATCACGCGCAGCACGGTGAGGTTGTCGAAACGGTCCAGCTTGCGGCCCAGGGCCTCGCGCCAGGCCAGCGGTGCCTGGCGGCCGTAGGTATAGACCACCACCGACCCGGCCAGGCCGCAGGCTTTGCGCAGGCGCTTCTCGTCGGGCATGCCCAGCTCGATCCACTCTTCCAGGGTGCCGTTGGGGTGATGCCGCCACAGATCCGGCTCGTCGGTGGACGACAGGCCCCGGGTGAAGCTCAGGTCCTCGTGGGCGTGGCGGGCAAAGGCCATCACCCGCAGCATCATGCGGGCCTCGGTTTCGGAGGGATGCAGCGCCACCGTCAGGTTATGGGTGGCGTAGTAATCCCGGTCCATATCCGAAACGGTGAGCTCGGCTTTGTAGATGGTGGCGGTAAGGGCCATGGCATAGCTCGCTGTTGTTCGCGGTTACATCAACGCCCAGAGGCCGAAGGCGATGAACAGCGCCGCGCTGATCCGGTGCGCCCAGGTTTCGAAGCGCTCGCCGGCGAGGCGGTGGGCCACCCAGATCACCGGCAGGTTGGCGGCGATCATACCCGCTGTGGTACCCAGAAGCACCGGCCAGAATTCCTGAAAGCGCACCGCCAGAGCCACGGTGGCCACCTGGGTCTTGTCGCCGATCTCGGCGATGAAGAACAGGATCAGGCTGGTCAGGAAGGGGCCGAACCGGAACCGCTCGTCCACGCCCTCGTCCTTATCCGGGATCAGCATCCACAGGCCCAGGGCGATAAAGCTGCCGCCCAGAATCCAGGTCAGCCAGTCCGCGGGGATGGCGTCGGCCAGCCAGTCGCCGAACCAGACACTGATGCCGTGGTTGATCAAAGTGGCGACGATAACACCGGCGAGGATCGGCCACGGCTTGCGGAAACGGCACACCAGCGCCAGCGACAGTAACTGGGTTTTATCGCCGATTTCGCCGATCGCGACCAGCAGGGCGGAAGAAAGGAAAGCGTCCAAGGAAAACCTTACAGGGGCGGGATCGAACGATTACCAGAGACACTGCCCACCGATCCCGCCCCCGCGGAATGCAGACAATGTCTCAGGTCTCGTCGATCCATCCGCCGATGCGGCGGAGGACACGGCCACCATGCGCATTGAGGCGCAAATATGTTGACGACCGTCCAGGGTGGGAACCCGGGTGACTACTCCCCCAAGACGGCGGAAACCTTAGCCGCGGCAGGGATTTAAATCAAGCGCCAAACAGCCAGCCGCTGATCAGCCGGCCCGGCGCCATGGTGCCCAGCCCGGCGCCCACCAGCCCCAGGTAGGCGCCCACCAGGAAATTACGGTGCGTATCGAGCCGCCGGCGGCGCACCGCCAGCATCGAGATCACCAGGCACACCAGAGTCCAAACGGACAGCAGATGTATCACGCTGAACGGCCCCAGCAGCGCCATGCTGCCGCTCAGCCAGAAGGAAGACACCGCCGTGACCACCATGGCCAGCACCCACGACCAGCCGAGCCAGCGATGCCGCCGCGACCCCTTCGCGGACAGCAACTGCACCGCACCGAAGACCAGCGCCCAAAGCGCCGCGAACAAATGAATCCAGACCGCCACCATCCTGTTTCCTCCCCCGGCGGGCTAGGGCCTGTTCACACTACTTGCATCGCGCCTGTTGCGGCTAAAAAACCACCAATCAAGGCACGAGGAGAGAAGTTTGGTGACTCCAAATGAGCGACGAGTAACGCGGAGTGGTGGCTTTTTAGCCACAACCCGAAGGGCTGGAGCCATTTTGGCCCCCAGCGTCGTTGTCGGTCGCTTATTTGGAATAACCAAACGGCGCTCCCTCCGCCTAGCTGGAGGCCAAAATGGCATCCAGCAGGCGTGATGCAAGTAGTGTGAACAGGCCCTGGGCCCGTGCCGGCGTAATGTGTATGCTGTGAACATAAGGTAGAAGAGGATGTGTACAGTGTCAACATCAAAGAAGAGTGTGCCCACGGACCGCTACCACCACGGTGATCTGCGCCGTGCGCTGGTGGACGAGGCCCTGGTGCTGCTGGCGGAAAGCGGCGACGGCGGTTTCAGCCTGCGCGAGCTGGCCCGCCGGGTGGGCGTCACCGCCAACGCCAGTTACCGCCACTTCGCCAACAAGGACGCGCTGCTGCAGGCGTTGGCGTCGGAGGGGTTCCGGCGCCTCAGCGCCGCCCAGCGCGAGGCTGAAGCGCGGGCGGAGGGAGATGAAAAGCTATTGGCCGGGGGGCGCAGCTATATTCGCTTCGCCCACGCCAACCCGGCGCTGTTCCGGTTGATGTTCAGCGTGATCCCGCCGCAGCGTCGCGATGACGAGCTGCGCGAGGCCTCGCGGGCGGCGTTCGAGACCCTGCGCCAGGCGGTGGCCCGTGGCTGGCCGGGCGGCGCGCCGGACCCGGACAGCGTGACCCGGGCGGCGCTGCGCGCCTGGGCGCTGGTGCACGGGCTGGGTCAGTTGCTGCTGGACGGTCAGCTGGACTGGCTGGAGGAGGACCCGCTGGGGCTGGCGGAGGCGGTGCTGGCGGACACCGTCTAGCGGTATACTGCCGGCCCGCGCCAGGACCAGGCCCACGTCAGGAGAGCCCATGAGCGACGACCGCTTTCTCGATATCGAAACCAAGCTGGCCTATCAGGAAGACCTGGTGGCCAGCCTCAATCAGATCGTCAGTGCCCAGCAGCGCAAGCTCGACGAGCTGGAAGCCGCCTACCGCAAACTGGTGGACCGGGTGGTGGAGCAGAGCGAAGAGCTCGCCGCCCTGCGCATCGAGGACGCCCCGCCGCCGCACTATTAAAGGGCGCCGGGCGGTTAGCCGCTGGCGAGGGCGGTGGGTTTGCTGACCAGCCGGCTGGCGGGGAAATGGCAGGTGAAGCTGCTGCCGCTGCCGAGCTCGCTTTTGATTTCCAGCCGGCCGTTATGGCGGATCATCACGTGCTTGACGATGGCCAGCCCCAGGCCGGTGCCGCCGGTCTGGGTGACGCGGCTGTTGTCCGGGCGGTAAAAGCGCTCGGTGAGGCGGGGAATGTGCGCCGGGTCGATGCCGATGCCATTGTCGCGCACCGAAAGATGGGCGCCGTCGGCGTCCTGCCACCAGTGAATACGGATCACGCCGTTGGCCGGGGTGTATTTCACCGCGTTGACAATCAGGTTGCCGAAGGCGCTTTCCAGCTCCGCCGGGTTGGCGATCAGGCGGGCGTTTTCCGGCACGTCCAGCTCGATGGTCTGGTGCTTCTCCGGCGCCAGCGCCAGGGCGCTTTCGCGCATGCGCTGCAGCATGCCGTGCACCGCCACCGCCTGCTGAAGGTTGTCCGCCTCGGTGTTTTCCAGGCGTGACAGCAGCAACAGGTCCTGCACCAGCGCCTCCATGCGCTGGCTCTGAGCGTCCATTTGCGTCAGCGCCCGGCGCAGCCGGGTCTGCTCCTCGGGCACCGTGTCGAGCAGCGTTTCCAGGTAGCCCTTGAGCACGGTGAGCGGCGTTTTCAGCTCATGGCTGACGTTGGCCACGAAGTCCTTGCGCATCTGTTCCAGGTGGTGAATGCGGGTGACGTCCCGGGCCAGAATCAGCTGGTCGCCAACGCCGAACTCGGTGATGCGCAATTGCAGGATGCGGTTGTCGTCCACCGGAGAGGGAATCTCCAGCGGTTCGCGGAAATCGCCCTTGGTCAGGTAGTCGGTGAAACGCGGATGACGGATCAGGTTGGTGAGCGGCTGGCCCAGGTCCTTGTCGGCGCGGAAGCCCAGATGCCGGCCGGCGGCGTGGTTCCAGTATTCCAGGTAGCCGTGCTGGTCGATCAGCACCACCACGTCCTCCAGGGCGTTCACCGACTGCTGGGCGCGCACGATGATGCTCTGCAGGTTGTCCTGGGCGCGCCGTTCTTTCTGGAAAAGATGCTCGAGACGGGTGTAGAACTCACCCCAAAGGCCGACGCTGTCCGGCGGTTCGGTGTGTTCCTCGCGCACCAGCCAGGCGTACAGGGCGAACAGCTGCCGGGTGCTCCAGATGATATACAGCGCCAGACCGGCCACCAGCGGCCAGATGCTGCGCAGGGCCAGACAAACCGCCACGGACACCGTCACCAGGATGACGATGCGGTTCACTTCCTTGCCGAGACTGGCTTTCATGCCCGCCGGATCTTTCATTAACCGCCCTTCCGGCTCCGTTGGTCCGCATCGCGGACCCGATCATTATGACGCCTGACTGGACTTCACCGAGAACCGGTAGCCGGTCCCGCGCACCGTCTGGATAAAACCATCGAAACCGTGCGGGGACAGCGCCTTGCGCAGGCGCCGGATGTGCACGTCGATGGTGCGGTCTTCCACATAGACGTTGGCGCCCCACACCTGGTCCAGCAACTGGGTGCGCGAGTACGCCCGCTCCTGGTGGCTCATAAAGAACTCCAGCAGGCGGTATTCCGTGGGGCCCATGTCCACCGGGTCGCCGTTGGCGCTGATCCGGTGGCTCACCGGGTCCAGGCACAGGCCTTCCACGTCGATGGCTTTCTCCGCCGCCACCACCGAAGTGCGGCGCAGCACCGCCTTGATGCGCGAGATCAGCTCGCGGGTGGAAAACGGCTTGGTGATGTAGTCGTCGGCGCCCACGTCCAGGCCCTGGATCTTGTTGTCCTCTTCGCTCTTCGCCGTGAGCATGATGATCGGCACTTCGGCGGTGGCGTCCTCGCGCTTGAGGCGCCGCGCCAGCTCAATGCCGCTCACCGACGGCAACATCCAGTCCAGCAGCACCAGGTCCGGTCGCTCGTCGACAATGTATTCGTGGGCGCGCTGGGCGTTGTCCGCCTCCAGCACGTCGAAATCCGCCAGCTCCAGCGCCACCGCTACCATCTCGCGGATCGCGGGTTCGTCGTCAACAATCAGAATTCGATTACGGGACATGGCTTATTCTCAGGGGTTGCCCATTTAAGTGCCCCTATTACATTGCCTTTTTATGACATGATGATGACAACTTTGCACGCTTCTCGCGGCGGCGGCGACCCCGCCGCCCGCTATCACGGGCCGGGCGCGGCCAGCAGGAACTGAAAATAAAGTCCGGCGAACACGCTGGCCCCGGCCCAGTGGTTGCTGAGGAAGGCGTGGAAGCAGGGCCAGG
>DGNT01000128.1:0-1802 GCA_002389055.1 Alcanivorax sp. UBA4485 | reverse complement strand
AGGCCCAGATACCAGGGCCAGGCGAAGCCGAGACGCTGGCCGAGCACGAACAGCGCCACCAGGGTCAGCACCTGCAGCGCGCCGACCATCACCTTGTCCAGATCGCCGAACAGGATGGCGGTGCTTTTAATGCCCACCTTGAGGTCGTCTTCCCGGTCGCACATGGCGTATTCGGTGTCGTAGGCCACGGTCCACAGCAGGTTGGTGGTGAACAGCAGCCAGGCGATTTCCGGCACGCTCCCGGTCTCGGCGGCGAACGCCATGGGAATCGCCCAACTGAAGGCGGCGCCCAGGAACAGCTGCGGCAAATAGGTGAAGCGCTTGGTGAAGGGGTACAGCACCGCCAGCCCCAGGCCGCCGAACGACAGCACCAGGGTGAAGCGGTTGAGGCACAGCACCAGCCCCAGCGCGATCAGCCCCAGCCCGGCGAACAGCATCAGCGCCTGGCGCGCGGACAGGGCGCCGGTGGCCAGCGGCCGGCCCCGGGTGCGCGTCACATGGCCGTCGAAGTCGCGGTCGGCGAAATCGTTGATCACGCAGCCGGCGGCGCGCATCACGAACACCCCCAGCACGAAAATGACGATGTGCTTAAGGCTGGGGGTGCCGTTACCGGCGATCCACAGCGCCCACAGGGTGGGCCACATCAGCAGCATGCTGCCGATCGGCCGGTCCAGGCGCATCAGCTGGATCCAGGGCCAGAGAGCGGGGTAGCGGTGTTCCACGAAAGCCAGCATAGGCGTCCTCAGCGATCCATTTCCTCGACCCGCCGCCACAGCGCGGGCAAGAAGTGCTCGGCCACCAGCAAGGGCCGGCCGCGCTTGATGAACCGGGATTGTCGCCCCCAGCAGGGCGTCTGGCCAGAGGGGGCGTCACCGTAGCGCACCCAGACCCGGTCACGGCGCGCCGTGGGCCGCCGGTACAGCTCGCTGCCCAGCGAGCGGCTGCCCATATGCGCCAGGCCGCGGTTAGGCCCGCGCAGGCTGGCCAGCGGCAGCACGCTGCGCGCCTCCACCATCGGTTGCTCATCGACCAGCAGGGTGACTTCCCGCACCAGGGCGCGGCCGCGGCCGATGCGGCCCAGCAGCTGCTGCTCGGCGAGGGTGGGGCGAATAATGCGGTCTTCACGGGGGACCACCCGGAAGGCGCCGTACAGGCGCAGACGGGCGGTCAGGGAGCCGGGGTCGGCCAGCCAGTCGCGCACCAGCGGCGGCAGGCTGAGCTGTTCCTGGGGACGCCAGCGGGCGTCGGCGCGCATTGCGGTATCGGGCATGGGGACTCGCTTTGCTCGCGCCCTGGGCGCGGGATCTCGAGCGCGCGACTATGGCCCATGAAGAGCGGATCGGCAAGACGTCGGCCGTGGGGCAACGCTACCATTATCCGCTGTCATTGATTTTTCACGCGCCCGTGGATACGTTAGCGGCCCCTGGAAGGGCCCGCGTACCCGGGCCCGGCTTCCCCCGACCAGACGAGGTTCAGCATGAAAAAATGGGAATGCGTGGTTTGCGGCTTTATTTACGACGAGGAAGAAGGCCTGCCTGAAGAGGGCATCGAACCCGGCACCAAGTGGGACGACATTCCCGATGACTGGGTGTGCCCGGACTGCGGCGTCGGCAAAGAAGACTTCGAGATGGTGGAAATCTGAAACAGGACACTCCCATGAATCCAATCGTGATCATCGGCTCCGGCCTGGCCGGCTTCAACACGGTCAAGGAATTCCGCAAGCTGGATAAAGAGACGCCGGTGGTGGTGCTCACCGCCGACGACGGGCGTAATTACTCCAAGCCCATGCTCTCCACCGGCTT
>DGNT01000129.1:35005-37644 GCA_002389055.1 Alcanivorax sp. UBA4485 | reverse complement strand
CTTTTTCCGTGAAGCAGCGCGCCGCACGCGAAGGTCGTAACCCGCAGACTGGCGAAACGATCAAGATCGCCGCTGCCAACGTACCGGGTTTCAAGGCGGGCAAGGCGTTGAAAGACGCCGTGAACTGATCTGGCTTCAGGAGCGGTAGTTCAGCTGGTTAGAATACCGGCCTGTCACGCCGGGGGTCGCGGGTTCGAGTCCCGTCCGCTCCGCCAGCGCATAAGCGTATCCGTCTTGGGTGCGCTTTTTTGCTTTCCGGTACCCTATAAAAAGATTAGAGATTCCTTGGAGTAAACCATGCAGGAGTTCAGACGATTTGTCCGCGGACCCGTGGGCAAGGTTCTGCTCGCCGCGATCATTCTTCCCTTTATCATTTCCGGTTTTTACGGGTATTTCACCGGAGGGGGTAGTGACAGCGCTGTTGCCGAAGTGGAAGGCAACAAGATCAGCCGCGGGTACGTCAGTTCGCGCACTCAGCAACTGCGTCAGATGCTGCGCCAGCAGAGCCCGGATATTAATGAATCCATGCTCGATTCGTTTATTCGCCCTGAGATGGTGCTGCAGGGAATCGTGAACGAGCAGTTGATGATCGCCGCCGCGCATAACGCGGAAATGGCGTTCAGCGACGGTCAGGCGGCCAGGCTGATCCGCAACAACGACATGTTCTACGAGAGCGGTCGTTTTTCCGAGACCCAGTTCGAGCGTATGGTGCGTGCCCAGGGCATGACCCCGCAGGGCTATCTGGACTCGCTGCGTCAGGAACGTATCAGCCAGCAGTACCGCAACGCGTTCGCCGCCACCGACTTCGCCCTGGAAGGCGAGCTCGCCGAGCAGCGCCGCCTGGGTGAACAGCGTCGTGATATCCGCTATGTGCGCCTGAGCGTGGACAGCCTGCGTGGCGACACTCAGGTTTCCGAGCAGGACGTCGCCGATTTCTACGACCAGAACAAGGCTGAGTTCATGCGCCCGGAGCAACTGCGCGTGCGCTATATCGAACTCACCCCGGAGCGTTACCGGAATCAGGTGGAAATCTCCGACGAGCAAATCCGCGCCGAGTACGAAGCGCGCAAGCAGATGCGCGATAGCGCCGCAACCCGCCGGGAAGTGGCCCACGTGCTGATCGCCGTGAACGACGAGCGTGACGAAAACGCCGCCGTGGAGCGGGCCCGCCAGGCGCGCCAGGCCCTGGAGCAGGGCACCAGCTTCGCCGAGGTGGCGCGGGAATATTCCGACGACGCCGCCACCGCCCGTAGCGGCGGTAACCTGGGTGTCGTCGGACAAGGCTCCCTGCCGGATGCCCTGGACCAGGCGCTGGCCGATATGGACGTGGGTGATGTCTCGGAACCGGTGATCTCCGAGGCCGGCGTGCACCTGCTCAAGGTGCTTGAGGAAGAGCGCGCCGAAATGCCATCGCTGGATCAGATGCGCGACCAGATCGTGGCCGATCTGCAGAACGCCCAGTCCGATTCCCTGCTCGCCGAGGATCTGGTGACCCTGGAAGAACTGGTCTATGAGCACAGCGATCTGCAGGTGCCCGCCGAGGAGCTGGGCCTGGAACTGAAGACCACCGACTGGGTCTCCATGCAGGAACTGCCCACGGCACTGAACAACGCCCGCGTGCGGGAAGCGCTGAACAGCGACAGTGTTCGCGAGCAGGGCCGCAACAGTGACCTGCTGGAAGTGGCCCCGGGCCGCTTCCTGGCCCTGCGCTTGCAAGAAGTGAAGGACGCGGAGCCCCTGCCGTTGGCGGAAGTGAGTGCGGATATCCGCGCCCAGTTACGCCTGCGCAAGGCGCGCGCCCGCGCCGAAGAGCTGGCCCAGCAGGCCCGTCAGGCGGTGGAAGAGGGCGCCGACCTGGACGCCGTGGCGGAACAGCTTAACAGTGAGGTGGAGGAAGAAACCGATCTGCAGCGCGGTGCTTCCGAGCCGTCCATGGAAGTGGTGGATTCCGTGTTCGCCACACCCCGGCCCGCCGAAGGTGAAAGCAGCCCGATCCGTTTCACCAGTCTGCGCAACGGTGATCTGGTGGCATTCCAGCTCACCGCCGTGGAAGACGGGTCCGTGGAAGCGCTGGAGCCGGAGCAGCAGCGCCAGGCGCTGCAGGAGCTGGCCCGGGTGGAAGGCGAACGCGGCTTCCGCCAGGTGATGGCCTTCCTGCGCGACAGCCTGGACGTGGAGCTGCACCCGGAGCGGCTCAGCCAGCCCCGTGAGCCGCAGCAGCCCCAGCCCGGCCCGGCGGCCCCGCCGCTCTAAGCGGCTCGCCGGCTGCCCCGAAAAACCCGCCACCCCGGCGGGTTTTTTTATGGGGGCATGGCGCGACCAGAAAGGTTCGGACCCTCGAAGATGCCTGAATTGTGGGAGCGGGCCCCGCCCGCGAAAGGGGCGAAGCCCCGGCAGGATTCCAGAGGCCTTTATGGTTCCGGTGTTCGGTGCTCCGTATCGGAGACGCGGGGCAATGGTGAGGCCTTCCGGGACCGCTCAAGCCATCCATGGCCGCTGTTAGTTTGGCCATCCATGGCCAAACAGCTCCCTCCAGGCCTCACAGCGGCACCGCCACGGGTCAGAAACACTGCCCGGACCTTTCTACGAAGCCCTGGCGGCGAATCTCCCAAGGAGTGCCGGGATCGGGTGGGCCCGTC
>DGNT01000129.1:0-34941 GCA_002389055.1 Alcanivorax sp. UBA4485 | reverse complement strand
GTCCTGGACGGGCCCACCCGGTCCCGGCGCGGGCTTTCTGGAGAGAAAAAGTCTCTGGAATCCTGCCGGGGCTTGGCCCGCTCCTACCAGACCCCCCTCCCGATGGACGAAAAAAACCGCCATTTCGGCGGTTTTTTATGGGCTTTGCCAAGAGAGGAGATCAGCTCTCTTCGCCCGGCTCCTCGAACGGCATGGAGACCGTGGCGGCGCCGCCGTCCACGTAGGTGATCTCGGAGCTGATGCCGGAGGCCAGGTCCGAGCACAGGAAAGCAGCGGTGTTGCCCACTTCCTCGATGGTCACGTTACGGCGCAGCGGCGCCTTGGCGGCGTTGTAGTCCAGCATGCTGCGGAACTTCTTGATACCGGACGCCGCCAGGGTGCGGATCGGGCCGGCGGAAATACCGTTCACGCGGGTGCCTTCCGGGCCCAGGCTGGAGGCCAGATAACGCACCGAGGCTTCCAGGCTCGCCTTGGCCAGGCCCATTACGTTGTAGTTGGGCACCGTCTGGCGGGAGGCGTGGTAGGTCAGCGTCAACAGCGCGCCGTTGCGGCCTTTCATCAGCGGGCGCGCCGCCTGGGCCAGGGCCACGAAGCTGTAGGAGGAAATCTCATGGGCGATGCGGAAGCCTTCGCGGGTGGCCACGTCGGCGAAATTGCCGTCCAGCTCGTTGCCCGGGGCGAAGCCCACCGCGTGGACCACGCCGTCGAGGCCGTCCCACTGCTTACCGAGCCCTTCGAACACCTGCTCGATCTGCTCATCGGAGGCCACGTCGCAGGGAAAGCACAGGGCTTCGTTGCTGCCGTAACGCTCGGCGGCTTTGAGCACCCGGCTTTTCAGTTTGTCGTTCTGGTAGGTAAAGGCCAGCTCGGCACCTTCGCGGTGCATGGCTTCGGCGATACCGGTGGCGATCGACCGGTCACTGGCGACGCCCACGATCAGAAATCGCTTACCTGCGAGAAAACCCATGATATGTCCTCGATTCGACGGTTCGGTTTTGCCCTAGTATAGGGAAATGGCAAAGGGGTGAAAGACGCCCCGGGGCTCAATGTGCAACCGCTTGTTTCTCGCCGCCGCCGGCGGTGACGGTGCGGTTGTAGGCGGCGTCGATCAGGCGGCGCGTATAGGCCTGACGGGGATCGCGGAACACCTGCTCGGTGTCGCCGTGCTCCACCACCTGGCCGTGGCGCATCACCAGCAGCCGGTGGCTGATCGCGCGCACCACCTTGAGATCGTGGCTGATGAACAGATAGCTCAGGCCGTGGCGGGCCTGCAGGGTCTTGAGCAGGTCCAGCACCTGGGCCTGCACGCTGCGGTCGAGCGCCGAGGTGGGTTCGTCGAGAATCAACAGCTCCGGTTCCACGATCAGCGCCCGGGCGATGGCGATGCGTTGGCGCTGGCCGCCGGAGAATTCGTGCGGGTAGCGCTCGGCGGCGTCCGCCGGCAGGCCCACTTCCTCGAGCAGGGCGCGGGTGCGCTCGGCCCGCTGGGCGGCGTCCAGGGTCTTGTGGTGAACCCGCAGGCCCTCGTCCACGGCCCGCCCCACGCTCAGGCGCGGGTTGAGGCTGCCGAACGGGTCCTGGAACACCACCTGCATATGCCGGCGCCAGGGGCGCAGGGCGGCACCGCTGAGGCGGTCCAGCGGCTGGTCCAGCAGCGTCACCGTGCCGGCGGCGGGGATCAGCCGCAGCAGGGCCAGTGCCAGGGTCGATTTGCCGGAGCCGGATTCCCCCACCACGCCCAGGGTTTCGCCACGGCGCAGGGTCAGAGAGAGGTCGTCGACCGCGGCCAGCGGCGCGGCGCGACCGAACCAGCCCCGGCGCGGCCCTTTGAAATGCACCGACAGGCCCTGGGCGTCGAGCAGCGTCGGTGCCTCGGCGGTCAGCGGTCGCGGGTGGCCGGCGGGCTCCGCGGCCAGCAGGTGGCGGGTGTAGTCGTGTTCAGGTTGTTCCAGCACCCGCGCGGTGGCGCCGGTTTCGACGATGCGCCCCTGGTGCATCACCGCCACGTCGTCGGCGTAGCGGGCCACCAGGCCCAGGTCGTGGCTGATCAGCAGAATGCCCAGATTGCGCTCGCGTTGCAGACGTCGCAGCAGGTCCAGAATGGTTTCCTGGATGGTCACGTCCAGGGCGGTGGTGGGCTCGTCGGCGATCAGCAGGGCCGGGTCGTTGGCCAGCGCCATGGCGATCATCACCCGTTGGCGCTGGCCGCCGCTGAGCTGATGCGGGTAGCGCTTGAGCATGTCCTCGGTGGCTGGCAGCTCGACCTGCTCCAGCAGGTTCAGGCAGCGCTGGCGGATGGCGGCGCGCCCGAGCCCCTGGTGAAGCTGCATCGCCTCGCCGATTTGCCGTTCCACCCGGTGCAGCGGGTTGAGCGCGGTGAGCGGCTCCTGAAAGATGGTGCCGATACGCCCGCCGCGCAGCGCCCGGCGGCGCTTAGCGGGCCAGTCGAGCACATTGTCGCCGTCCAGTTCAATGGCGGCGGCACGGCGCCCGGCGCCGTCCGGCAGCAGGTCCAGCACCGACATGGCGGTCAGCGATTTGCCGGAACCGGATTCGCCCACCAGGGCCAGGGTGCGGCCGGCGTCCACGCTCAGGCTCACCCGGTCCACCGCCGGCCGGGCCGGGTCGTCGAACCAGACGCTCAGGTCTTCCATGCGTAGCAGGTGACTAGGCAGCGGCGTCATTGTATTTCCTCGGATCGAAAGCATCGCGTATCGCCTCGCCGGCGAACACCAGCAGCGACAGCATCACCGCCAGGGTGACAAAGGCGCTCAAACCCAGCCAGGGCGCGTGCAGGTTGGCCTTGCCCTGGCCCAGCAGTTCGCCCAGCGACGGCGAGCCCGGAGGCAGGCCAAAGCCGATAAAGTCCAGGGAGGTGAGCAGGATCACCGAGGCGTTGAGCACGAACGGCAGGTAGGTGAGGGTGGCCACCATGGCGTTGGGCAGCATGTGCCGGAACAGAATCACCGGGGTGCGCACGCCCATGGCCTGGGCGGCGCGCACGTACTCCAGGTTGCGGCAGCGCAGGAATTCGGCGCGCACCAGATCCACCAGCGTCATCCAGGAGAACAGCAGCATGATCAACAGCAGGGTCCAGAAACCGGGCACCACGAAACTGGAGATCACGATGATCAGATAAAGAATCGGCATGCTCGACCAGATTTCCACGAAGCGCTGGCCGCCCAGATCCAGCCAGCCGCCGTAGTAACCCTGCACCGCGCCCACCGCGATGCCGATCAGACTGGACGTGACGGTCAGGATCAGACCGAACAGCACCGACAGACGAAAGCCGTAAATCAGGCGTGCCAGCACGTCCCGGCCCTGGTCGTCGGTGCCCAGCCAGTTTTCCGCCGAGGGTGGCGCCGGCGCCGGCACGGTGAGTTCGTAGTTGATGGTGTCGTGGCTGTAACGGATCGGCGGCCACAGCATCCAGCCGTCGTCCTCGATCAGTTCCGCCACATAGGGGTCGCGGTAGTTGGCTTCGGTTTCGAACAGCCCGCCGAAGGTGGTTTCCGGGTAGGTCTTGAACACCGGGAAATACAGATCGCCCTGGTGCTGCACCATGACCGGTTTGTCGTTGGCGACGAATTCCGCACCCAGGCTGAGCACGAACAGCACCAGGAACAAACCCAGTGACCAGAAGCCCCGGCGGTTGCGTCGGAAGGCGCGCCACTGGCGCCGCCAGATCGGATTGCCGCTGCCCATCAGCGTGCCCTCCGCTCAAAGTCGATACGCGGGTCCACCCACATATAGGTGAGGTCCGAAATCAGCTTCAGCAGCATGCCGATCAGCGTGAAGATGAACAGGGTGCCGAACACCACCGGGTAATCCCGGTTGATCACGGACTCGAAGCCGAGCAGCCCCAACCCGTCCAGCGAGAAGATATACTCGATCAGCAACACGCCGGTGAAGAACATGCCGACGAAAGCGGCGGGAAAACCGGCGATGATGATCAGCATGGCGTTGCGGAACACATGGCCGTAGAGCACGCCGTTTTCATCCAGCCCCTTGGCGCGGGCGGTCTGCACGTATTGCTTGCTGATCTCGTCCAGAAAGGAGTTCTTGGTGAGCATGGTCAGGGTGGCGAAGTTGCCGATCACGATGGCCAGGGTGGGCAGGGTGATGTGGTGCAGGTAGTCCAGTGCCTGGCCCCACCAGGGCAGTTGATCGAAGTTGTCCGAGGTCAGGCCGCGCAGCGGAAACCACTCCCAGTAGGAGCCGCCGGCGAACAGCACCACCAGCAGGATGGCGATCAAAAAGCTGGGGATCGCATAGCCGACGATGATCGCGGTGCTGCTCCACACATCGAAGCGGCTGCCGTCGCGCACTGCTTTTTTGATGCCCAGGGGTACCGCCACCAGATAGGTGATCAGCGTGCTCCACAGCCCCAGGGAGATGGACACCGGCAGGCGTTCCGCGATCAGCGTGCTGACGTCTTTGTCGCGGTAGTAGGATTCGCCGAAATCGAAGGTCAGGTAGCGTTTGATCATCAGCCAGAAACGTTCCGGCGCCGGCTTGTCGAAACCGTAGAGCTTTTCGATACGCTCCAGCAGTTCCGGCGGCATGCCCCGCGAACCCCGGTAGTCGCCGCCGCCGCTGTTGACCAGATCCTGGGTGGTGCCGGCGAAACCGCTGCCGGCGCCGCCGCCACCGATGCCCTGAAGCTGGGCGATGGCTTTCTCCACCGGGCCGCCGGGGGCCGCCTGCACGATCACGAAGTTGAGCAGCAGAATGCCCAACAGGGTGGGCACGATCAGCAGCAGCCGCTTGAGAATATAGATCAGCATTATTGCGCGCTTTTATCCCACCAGAGTTCGGTGGCGCCGTCGAAGCCGACATAGGGCGGCAGGGGCGGATGGGCGAGCCGTGACTGATAGGCGAAACGGTGATAGTCCAGATACCAGTTGGGCACCACGTAAAAGCCCCACTGCAAGGCCCGGTCCAGGGCGCGGGTGCGGGTGACCAGCTGCTCGCGCGTACTGGCGGCGATCACCTTGCTGACCAGTTTGTCGATGGCCGGATTGCTGACGCCGGCGTAGTTCTGGCTGCTTTCGCGCTCGGCGGCGGCGGAACCCCAGTAGCCGCGCTGCTCATTGCCGGGGGAGGGCGACTGCCCCCAGCCGCCGACCATCATATCGAAATTGAAATTGCGCACCCGCTGCACGTACTGCGACTGATCCACGCGCACCACATTGGCGTTGATGCCCAGGGTTTTCAGGTTGCGCGCGTAGGGCAGCACGATGCGCTCGAAGGCCGGCTGGTAAAGCAGGAATTCGAAACTCACCGGCTCGCCATCCGGGGTGTGCAGCTTGCCGTCCTTGACCTGGTAACCGGCTTTCTTGAGCAGGGCCTGCGCCTTGCGCAGATTGTCACGGGGGCGGCCGGAGCCGTCCGACCGCGGCGGCTGGTAAGCCTCGGTGAAGACGCGCGGTGGCAGGTCCTCGCGAAGCGGCTCCAGTAACGCCAGTTCGTCCTTGTCGGGCAGGCCGGTGGCGGCCAGCTCGGAATTCTGGAAGTAGCTGCGGGTGCGTTTGTACTGGCCGTAGAACAGGTTCTTGTTGGACCACTCAAAGTCGAACGCATAGGCCATCGCCTCGCGCAGCACCGGGTCCTGGAACAGCGGCCGGCGGGTATTGAAAATAAAGCCCTGCATGCCGGCCGGGTTCTGATGGGTCACCTCTTCGGTGATGATGTCGCCATCGCGGAACGGTTCGCCGGTGTAGGCGGTGGCCCAGTACTTGGAATTGTTCTCCGAGCGCCAGTCATAATCGCCGCGCTTGAACGCCTCCAACGCCACGGTGTGATCGAGATAGTATTCGTAGACGATGCGGCCGAAATTATGGTGGCCCCGGTTCACCGGCAGATCCTTGCCCCAATAATCGTCGCGGCGTTGATAGACGACGCGCTTGCCGGGTTTGAAGCTGTCCACCTTATAGGGGCCGGAGCCCGGCGGTGGCACCAGGTTGGCGTCGTCGAAGGGCTTGTCGTCCCAGTAGTGCTTGGGCATCACCGGCAGCTGGCCGACGATCATTACCAGCTCGCGGTTGTCGCCGGCCTTGAAGCTGAATTTCACCTTGCGCTCGGACAGCGCCTCCACCTTTTCCACGTCGCCGTAATAGTAGGCGTAGAACGGCGCGCCTTTGTCGCGCAGTTGCTGAAAACTCCACACCACGTCCTCGGCGCGCACCGGTTGCCCGTCGGCGAAGCGGGCCTGCTCGCGCAGGGTGAAGGTCACCCAGCCGCGGTCCTCGGGCCACTCCATGGATTCGGCCAGCAAGCCGTACTCGGTGAAGGGCTCGTCCTTACTGCGCACCGTCAGGGTATCGAACACCAGACCCTGGGAGCCGGCGGCCGCCTGGCCCTTGGGCAGCCACGGCTGGAAATTATCGAAGCCACCCACCACGTGCAGGCTCAAGCTGCCGCCTTTGGGGGCGTCCGGCCGGACATAGTCGAAATGGTCGAAGCCGGCGGGGTATTTGGGTTCGCCGTGCATGGTGATGGCGTGGGAGCGCTGGGTCTCCGCCAGCGCCGGGCCGCCAAACAGGGCGGCAACAACGAACAAACTGCACACTAAGCAACGCATCGCGCCTTTCATCGTTATTGTGGACTCCTTGGTGGGGTCTTTGGCGTCACCATAGCCCAGGCGATAGGGATCGCCAAATGGCACTGCTTACTGTGACCCGCGCTCGCCGGCGGGGTTCAGCTCAAGGCGCGTTGCGCACATCCACATACAGGGTCAGGTTATCGCCGGGCTGCAGATAGCGGCTTTTCTCCAGGCGGTCATTCCAGTCGCGAATCTGGGTCACCGACACGTTGAAGCGATTGGCGATAGCGTGCAGTGAATCCCCGCGGCGCACCGAGTAGCGCACCTTGCGGATCATTTCTTCGCGCTCCTCGGCGCGTACCGTCGCCGCCGGGCCGTCCTCGCGCCACACGGCCAGGGTCTGGCCGACCCGCAGCGGGTCCCCGGGGGCCATATTGTTCCATTTCGCCAGCGCCTGCACGCTGACGTCGTTTTCCCGGGCGATCTGCCACAGGGTGTCACCGGACGCCACCCGGTGATCGACGCGTTGGCGCTTGCCACGCTGCCGGTCCTGGTTGTCCGCCAGCCGCTGATCCGCGCTCAGTTTGTACTGATCCTGGGAGGGTTCGGGAATCAACAGAGTGCGACCGGCGATAATGGTGTTGCCGGAGAGATCGTTGATATCGCGCAGCACCGCCGGGGTGGTGCGGTGGGCCCGGGCGATACGAATCAAGGAGTCGCCGCTGCGAATGGTATAGCGGTGCCAGCGCATGCGCTCTTCCTGCGGCAGGTTCGCCACCCGCTCACGGAAGACATCGGCGCTGCCCACTGGCACCAGCAGCGTGTGCGGACCTTCCGGGGCGGTGGCCCAGCGGTTGAACGCCGGATTCAGCAGGTACAGCTCTTCGGTGGATATCTCCGCCAGGCTGGCCGCCTGGGCCAGGTCGATCTGGCCGCCCACGTCCACCTCTTCAAAGTAGGGCTGGTCGGCCATCGGATGCAGGGTGACGCCGTAGCGGCGCGGATCACGGACGATTTCAGCCACCGCCAGCAGCTTGGGCACATAGGCGGTGGTTTCACGGGGCAAATCCAGGTGCCAGAAATCCGTGGGTCGACCGGCCTCTTCATTGCGCCGCCGGGCCCGGGATACGGTGCCGCCGCCGGCGTTGTAGGACGCCAGGGCCAGCAGCCAGTCGCCGTCGAAGCGTTCCGAGAGCTGCTGCAGGTAGTCCAGGGCGGCGCGGGTGGAGAGGGTGATATCGCGGCGGCCGTCGTACCACCAGGTCTGGTCGAGCCCGAAATACTTGCCGGTGGACGGAATGAACTGCCAGGGACCGGCGGCGCGGCCATGGGAGTAGGCGAACGGATCGAAGGCGCTTTCCACCACCGGCAGCATCACCAGTTCCAGCGGCATATCGCGGCGCTCGGCCTCGTCGACGATGAAGTGCAGATAGCGCTCCGCGCGTTCCGTGACCCGGGTGAAATAACTGGGGTGGCGGGCGTACCACTTACGCTGTACTCGGACTCGTTCGCGGTCCTGATGCAAATCCAGCGCGTAGCCGTCGCGAATGCGCGCCCACAGATCCTGTTGCGTGCCTTCTTCCTGATCGGCGGTGGGCTTAACGGGGGCCGGTTCCGGCATGCCGTTGGCCAGCCCCGGGTCTTTCACGGACGGCTCCGCCGGCGGCATGGGAGGCAGGTCGTCCACCTCGGGTTTCGTGGCACAAGCGCCGACCATCAGCGCAAGCCCCAGGGCTGCACAACCAAGAAGTTTATTCATAACAATAATATACGATTCGAATTTTAAGTTGATTCTAGGCAGGGGCGGCGATTCCGGCAAGGGTAAATCGCCGCTCGGGCCGCCTTTCAGGCGGAATCCTTCCAGCGGCGCAGGGCCGCGAAACTGTCCACGTTAGTGTCCGGCGTTTCCCCGAAACGGGCCTCGCAGGCGCGGCGCAGTTGCGGTTCCGCGGCGCGCAGGAAGGGGTTGGTGCGTTTTTCCTCGCCAATGGTCGAGGGCACCGTGATCCGGTTCTGCTCGCGCAGGGCGGACACCCGGGCCAGCCGGTCTGTCACCGCCGGGTCCTCCGGGGACACCGCCGCCGCGAAGCGCAGGTTGGCCAGGGTGTACTCGTGGGCGCAGAACACCTGCGTTTCCTCGGGCAGGCCGGCCAGCCGGCTCAGGGAGTGGTGCATTTGCTCCGGCGTGCCCTCGAAAAGCCGGCCACAGCCGCCGGCGAACAGGGTGTCGCCGCAGAACAGCCAGCCCTGGCGGGGGGCGTAATAAGCGATGTGGCCAAGGGTATGGCCGGGCACTTCCAGCACGTCCAGCTCCAGATCCGGCGCGGCCAGGCGAACGCGGTCGCCGTCCCCCAGCGGGTGGTCCATTTCCGGGATGGTTTCCCGGGCCGGGCCGTACACCGGAATATCCCGGTCCCGGCACAGCGCCGCGACCCCGCCCACATGGTCCGGGTGGTGATGGGTGATCAGCAGCGCGCTCAGGGTGAGGCCCTGTTCGCCCAGCCAGGCCTCCACCGGGGCGGCGTCGCCCGGGTCCACGATCACGCATTGGTCGCCGTCGCGAATCGCCCAAATGTAGTTGTCATTGAAGGCCGGGATGGCCGTAGGGGCTTGCTGCATGACGTGTTACCCTTCGCTTGAATGCTTGGATGTAACCCTACAGTTCCAAGGGAGAAATGTCAGCGATGCAGTTACCCCCGCTGTCGAGATCACCGTTCCGCCGCCAGCCGGCGGACATGCTGGAACGGTTCAATGATTGGCTGGAAACCGAGGCCGGCCAGGCGGTGCTGGAGGCGGAACGCGCCATCGTCGCCGAATGGACTCCGCGGCTGGTCGGCCATCGCGCGGTGGAGGTCAGTGGTGGCCGCTGCCAGGACATGCTGCGCGACATCCGTCTGCCCTGGCGTTGTTCGGTGACACCGATGCCGGTGGAGGGCGGACGCCAGGCCACCAGCCGGGTGGCCCTGGAAGCGTGCCCGCAATCCTTGCCGATCGCCAAGAACAGCGTCGATGTGGTGTTGCTGCATCATTGTCTGGAATTCCACGACGCCCCCCACCAGGTTCTCCGTGAAGCCGCCCGCTGCGTGGCCCCGGGCGGGGTGCTCGCGGTGGTCGGCTTTCATCCTCTGAGCATCATGGGGCTGGCGCGCTGGTTTCGGCGCCGTGGACAGCGGCCCGGCTGGAATGGCCGCTATTTCCGCCCTTACCGGGTCAGCGACTGGTTGAACGTGCTGGGTTTTGAAGTGGAGGGCGTGGCCAGCGGGTTCTACAATCTGCCCGTCGGCGACCGGGGCCGCGCCCGTTTGCGCTGGCTGGACTGGCTGGGGCGGCGCTTCTGGTGGCGCAACGGCGGCGTGTATCTGCTGGTGGCCCGCAAACGCGCCGCGATGATGCGTCCCTTGCCCGCGTCCGCCGGGTTCAGCCGCCAGCAGCGTCCCACGGTGGTGTCGGTGCCGGTGGCGCGCTGGCGACAACAACGAAATACGGAGTAACGGCTTTTGAAGCAGGTGGATATTTTTACCGACGGCGCCTGCCGCGGTAACCCGGGCCCGGGTGGTTGGGGCGCGGTTTTACGTTACGGTGACAAGGAAAAGGAATTGTTCGGCGGCGAGCCGCACACCACCAACAACCGCATGGAACTGATGGCCGCGATTCAGGCCCTGGAAGCGCTCAAGGACCCCTGCGAGGTGAATCTGACCACCGATTCCCAGTATGTCCGTAAAGGCATTACCGAATGGTTGGCCAACTGGAAAAAGCGTAACTGGCAAACCGCCGCCAAAAAGCCGGTGGTCAACAAAGACCTCTGGCAACGGCTGGAGTCGGCCGCCGAACGGCACCGGGTTAAATGGCACTGGGTGCGCGGCCACAGTGGCCACAGTGAGAACGAGCGCGCCGACCGGCTCGCCAACCGGGGCATCGACGAATCGGAGGTCGGGGCATGAGACAGATCGTTCTCGACACGGAAACCACCGGCCTGGACCCGCTGTCCGGGCACCGGATCATCGAAATCGGTTGCGTGGAACTGCGCAACCGGCGGCTCACCGGCAACAACCTGCATCTGTACATCAATCCCGAGCGGGATATCGACGAAGGCGCCCTGGAGGTGCACGGCATCAGCCGGGAGTTTCTCGCCGACAAACCCATCTTCGAGCAGATCGCCGAGGAGTTCATGTCGTTCGTGGACGGCGCCGAACTGGTGATCCACAACGCGCCGTTCGATGTCGGTTTCCTGGACCATGAACTGAAACGTCTGGGCGCTAAATGGGGCGCCGTCGGCGACCGCTGCCGCATTCTCGACACGCTGAAGATGGCCCGTGATCTACATCCGGGCCAGAAGAACAGTCTGGACGCGCTGTGTCGCCGCTACGATGTGGAGAACGCGCACCGGGAGCTGCACGGTGCGCTGCTTGACGCGGAGATCCTCGCCGACGTCTACCTGGCGATGACCGGCGGCCAGACCAAGCTGTCCCTGGGCGGCGCCGATGCCGGCGAACAGGGCAGCGAGCAGGCGGAAGCGATTCGCCGCCTGGCGGCGGACCGGCCCCGTCTGGCGGTGGTGCGGGCCTCGGACACGGACCTGGATCGCCACCGCAAGAAGCTGGAGGCGATGGCGGAGAGTCGCGGTCAGATGACCCTGTGGCAGGAATTGGAGCCGTAACCGCCGTGGGCGGCGAGCCACGCCGTCAGTGGGCGGAGGGCTCGGCGTCCATCTTCAGATCGCTGGGCTCATGGTGCGTGATCCAGCCTTGCTCGTACATGTACTCGGTGGCGGGTTCAAGGATAGTGGCGGTCATGATCAAGCCGGTCAGGGTCATGACGATCGTGTACGGCAGGGCCATGACCACCATGCGCCCGTAGGACAGCCGCACCAGCGGCGCCAGGGCCGACGTGAGCAGGAACAGAAACGCCGCCTGGCCATTGGGCGTGGCCACGGACGGAATGTTGGTGCCGGTGTTGATCGCCACCGCCAGCAGATCGAAGGTATCCCGGTCGATTTCCCCGTTGACCAGCGCCTTGGCGACCTCGTCCACGTACACCGAGGCCACGAAGACGTTGTCCGACACCGCCGACAACACCCCGTTGGCCATATAGAACGCGGACCCTTGCACGCTGCGATCCAGGCTGAGCACATAGTCGATCACCGGGGTGAACAACTGCTGGTCGGCGATCACCGCCACCACCGCGAAGAACACGGTGAGCAGGGCGGCGAAGGGCAGGGCTTCCTCGAAGGCCTGGCCCATGCGGTGCTCCTCGATAATGCCGCAAAACGCGGTGGCGAGAATAATCACGCTCAGGCCCACCAGCCCCACGGACGCAGCGTGGGTGGCCAGGCCCACCACCAGCCATAGGGCGATGAACCCCTGCACCACCAGATTGACCTTGTCCCGGGTGGTGCGGCGGTCGTCCTGCTCGCGGGCATACTGGCGCATGATGCCCTCGACCTTTTCAGGAATCTCTTCGCCGTAGCCGAAGCTGCCGCTCCACTCCAGGAACAGGCAGGTGAGCAGGCCCATGGCCAGCACCGGCAGGCTCACCGGTGCCATGCGCAGGAAAAACTCGCCGAATTCCCACTGCGCCTTGGTGGCGATCAGCAGGTTCTGCGGTTCACCGACCAGGGTGCAGACGCCGCCCAGGGCGGTGCCCACGGCGGCGTGCATCAGCAGGCTGCGCAGGAAGGCACGGAAACGGCGCAGGTCTTCACGGTGCAAATCCTCCACCGTGGTGTCGTCGCCATGGTCGTGCTTTTGCTGGAAGGACTTGCCCGAGGCCACCTTGTGATAGATGCCGAAGAAGCCGGTGCACACGGCGATCACCACCGCGGTCACCGTCAGGGCGTCCAGGAACGCGGACAGGAAGGCCGCCGCCAGGGCGAACAGCAGGCTCAGGCGGATCTTGGACTTCACGCCCAGCAGAATGCGCGTGAAGGTATAAAGAAGCAGGTCCTTCAGGAAGAAGATGCCCGCCACCATGAAAATCAACAGCAGCAGCACTTCCAGGTTGCCTTCGACCTTATGCAACACGGTGGCCGGGGTGGTGAGGCCGATCAGCAGGGCTTCGATCGCCAGCAGGCCGCCGGGTTGCAGCGGGTAGCACTTCAGGGCCATGGCCAGGGTAAAGATGAACTCCGCCAGCAACAGCCAGCCTGCGGTGGCTTCGCCCAGGGTCCAGGCGACCAGCGGATTGATCAGCAAAAACACCACGATGGTGTACTTGTACCAGGCGGGGGCTTGCCCCAGGAAATTCTGACCGAAGGCGCGGCCGAACTGGGCGTACATGGCACTACTTCCTGCTAGATGTAAGGAGAACGGATGGGCGGCGCAATCATAAGCACTTCCGATGCCCGGGTACAGTCGCCGCCGGTACGCAAACAGACTTTACGTTCTTGCCTGCGGCGGTTACCCGCTGTGTTCCGGTTAACAATATGCCGTTAAATCAGTTGCTTACGTTTGAAAGTTGACGCATTGTTGAACGCCGTGAGAAAGTTTAAAACGCCTTTTAACAATCAGCAGGGGTTTCCGGAGAGTTCATGGTCGCCATCACCAACACCACCTCCCTGACGTTTCTCAAGGAGTCCATCGACGCCACGCTGAGCGAGGCGGAAGCCAGCCTTGAGGCGTTCGCCGAGGAACGGGACGAGGGAACCTCCCTGGATCGTTGCGGTGAAGCCTTTCACCAATTGCGCGGCATCTCGCAGATGCTGGAGCTGTCGGCGGCCACCTTGATGAGCGAGGAAATGGAGCTCGCCGTGGAAGGCCTCAAGCGCCACGGTGGCCGGGCGCTGGTGCAAGCGCTGGGCAACGCCATCGTGCTGCTGGGCCGCTATTTCGAATACGTGCAGCTCAAGGACCGCACGCTGCCCGAAATGCTGATCGGCGGCATCAATGAATTACGCCGCGCCGGTGGCAAGCCGCTGATTCAGGAAAGCCATTTCTTCAGCGTCGACCTGTCCCGGGCGCGCAGCCCGGAGCCGGAGGAGGGCGATCCCCCGGCGCTGGTGGCACAGGGGCGGCGCCTTCGGCATATGTACCAGGTGGGGCTGCTGGGCCTGCTGCGCGGCGATAACCGGGACGCCCACCTGCGCTTGATGGCCCGGGCGCTGGCCCGGGTCGACCGCCTGTGCGGCCGCTGCGCCAACAGCCGCTTCTGGTGGGTGGCCCGGGCCGCCACCGAATCCCTGGCGGAAGACCGCATGGTGATCACGCCGGCGCGCAAGGCGCTGCTGGCGCAGTACGACCGGCAACTTAAAAAGCTCGTTTATGACGGCGAGCGCGCCCTGGCCCAGGAGGCGCCGCTGCTGCTGATCAAGGAAAGTCTGTATCTGGCCAGCCTGGGTTCCGGGGCCGGCGCCGCCGCCGGCGAGGTGCGCGCGGTGTTCGGCCTGGACCGTGGCGTCAGCGATACCGTGCTGCAAAGCGAGCTGGCCTTGATGGCCGGCGCCCGGGGCTCGGTGATCCGTTCCGTGGCGGGCGCGCTCAAGGATGAAATCAATCAGGTGAAGGAAACCCTGGACCTCGCCTCCCAGGGCGTGGCGGATACCGACTACGCCGGCGTCGCCGGCGGCCTGCGCCGGATCGCCAGCACCCTGGAAATGGTCAGCAAGGAGCACGAAGCCAATCTGCTGCGCGAGCGCGCCACCCGGGTCGCCGACTGGCCGTCGGATGTGGACGCGGACAGCCCGGATTTTCACGCCCTGGTGGACGACCTGCTGGCCGCGGAGAACACCGTGGCCAGCCTGGAGCGCAGCCTGGCGCCGTCCGATGATGTGCGCCGGGACGCCACCAACACCCATATTTCCCTGTACCAGCTCGACGACGCCCGCATGACCGTGGTCGGCGAGTGCCGCGCCGGGCTGGCGCTGGCCAAACGGTCGCTGGCCAGCTACATGGAGAACAACTGGGACCCGATGCACCTGACCAATCTTCCCGGCACCTTCGCCAGTGTTTCCGGCGGCTTGATGTTCCTGGAGCTGGAGCGTGCCTGCGCGGTGATCACCGCCTGCCGTACCCATATCGAAACCCGCCTGATCGGTGGCGATGAGCCTCCCTCCCAGCCGTCCATGGAAACCCTGGCTGACGCGCTTACCGGCGTCGATTACTATCTGGAAAGCATGGAAGAGCAGAAACCGATTGGTGAGGGCGTGCTGGACGTGTCCGAGCAGGCCATGGCGGAACTGGGGTATGTGATCGCGGCACGAGGCGAGCATGGATAGTCGTTTCAGTGCCATGGATCTTTCCGCGCCGGAACCCCGGGATGCCGAAGACGCCTGGCTGTTCGTGATCCACGAACAGCAACTGTGCGTGGACACTGATCAGATACCGGCGCCGGGGATCCCGCGCGCGCCGTCCTTTCTGCTGCGCGGCCACCCGGATTACCGCTTTATCGGTCTGTTGCACGGCGAACCCTGCTATGTGTGCCGCCAGGCGGACCATGAGCTGGCGGACCGGCCGCTTTACCCGATGGCCCTGCGGGAACTGATGGGCCATCTCGACGACACCCAGTTCACCATGGCGGCGCGCGCTCTGCAGGTGATCAGCTGGCGCCAGAACCACCGCTTCTGCAGCCGCTGCGGCGCCGAGACCCAGCCCCATCCCACCGAGCTGGCGATGCTGTGCAGCGCCTGCGATTACCGGCAGTACCCGCGCATCACGCCGTGCGTCATCGCGCTGATCACCGACGGCGAGTACGCTCTGCTGGGGCATTCGGCCCGGTTCCCGGAGGGCTTCTATTCTTGCCTGGCCGGGTTCATGGAGGCCGGTGAAACCGCCGAGCAGGCGGTGCACCGGGAAATCATGGAAGAAGTCGGGGTCCAGGTTAAAGACCTGCGCTACTTTTCCAGCCAGTCCTGGCCGTTTCCGCACTCCCTGATGCTGGGCTTCCACGCCGCCTTCGCCGCCGGCGAGATCCGTATCGACGATGACGAGATCACCGACGCCCGCTGGTTCCACCACACTGAATTGCCGCACATCCCACCGCCGGGCAGCATTGCCCGGACTCTGATCGACCACTGGCGCGGTGCCTGTCAGGCGGCGACCGGTTCCTGAAGGGAGAGACCCCGATGAGTTTCAGCGTTGCTCCGTTTCTGATCATGGCCGTGAGCCTGGTCCTGATTCTGGTGGGCGCCTGGATTCTGTTGCGCCAGAAGTGGCTGTGGCAGTGGATCAAGGGCAGCCTGGGCCTGGCGGTGGTGGGCCTGGCGGTCTATCTGGTGCTGGTGGCTTTGAACCTGTACAGCTTCCACGAACTGACCGAGGAAACGCCGGTGGCCACGGTGAGCTTCCGTGCCCTGGACGATCAGAGCTACATCGCCACGGTGACCCGTAATGACGGCAGCACCGAGGACTTCCGCCTGAACGGTGACCAGTGGCAGCTGGACGCGCGGATCGTCAAATGGAAAACGCCGTTTTCACTGCTGGGCCTCAAGCCCGGCTATCAGCTCGACCGTATTCAGGGCCGTTACTTCGCCCTTGAGGACGAACGCTCCAAGGAGCGCACCCTGTACAGCCTCAGCCGCGAGCCCCTGGGCATGGATATCTGGCACCAGGCCAGGGAGGGGTGGAGTTTTCTGGTGGATGCGCGCTATGGTAGCGCGGCCTATCTGCCGATGGCGGACGGGGCTATTTTCGAAGTAACCGTGCCGCCCTCCGGGGGCCTGATCGGGCGACCGCTTAACGGCAGCGCTCAGCAGGCCGTGGCGGGCTGGCAATAACCTGGAGCCATGACGGCCCCTGAACAGGTGAGCGTACAAGGTGATCGAATTTCTTTACCAATATGGCATGTTTCTGGCCCAGGTCGTCACCCTTGTGGTGGCGATTTTGGTTGTGATCGGCGGCATCGTTTCGGCGGCGGCCCGTAACCGGCACCGCGTCAGCCGTGACGGCGAACTGCGCGTCAAACACCTCAACGAAGAGTTCGACGACCTGCGCGAGAGCATCGTCGACCAGGTGCTGCCGGAGGCCGACCGCAAAGCCGAGCACAAGAAAAAGCGCAAGGAAGAGAAGGCGCGCAAAAAGCAGCGCAAGAAGGCCGGCGCCGAAGCGAAGAGCAAGCCGCGCATGTTCGTGCTCGATTTTAACGGCGACATCCAGGCCAGCGACGTGGCGCGGCTGCGCCGCGAGATCACCGCGGTGCTGGAAGTGGCCAAAGGCGACGACGAAGTGCTGCTGCGCCTGGAAAGCCCCGGTGGGCTGGTGCACAGCTATGGCCTGGCGGCGTCCCAGCTCAAACGTCTGCGCGGCCGTGGCGTTAAGCTGACGGTGGCGGTGGACCAGGTGGCGGCCAGCGGCGGCTACATGATGGCGTGTATCGCCGACCGTATTCTGGCGGCGCCGTTCGCGGTGATCGGCTCCATCGGCGTGGTCGCCCAGGTGCCCAATTTCCACCGGCTGTTGAAGAAGAACGACATCGATGTGGAATTGATGACCGCCGGCGAGTACAAGCGCACTCTGACCATGCTCGGCGAGAACACGGACAAGGGCCGGGAAAAATTCCAGCAGGAGCTGGAGGAAACCCACCAGTTGTTCAAGGGGTTCGTGCGTGAACACCGCCGCACCCTGGACCTGGATGCGGTGGCCACCGGCGAACATTGGTTCGGTACCCGCGCCAAGGAGCTGGGCCTGGTGGACGAGATCATGACCAGCGACGAGTATCTACAGGGGCGCAAGGAGCACCTGGACCTGTACGAACTGAATTGGGAATACAAGCGCAAGCTGGCCGAGCGTCTTGGCGTGTCCGTGGAAAACGCCGGGGTACGCCTGATCGACCGGTTCTGGCACCGGGGCAGCCAGCGTCAGTTTCACTAACCCCGGTGGCTTCACCGGCGGGCTTTCAACGGAGCGAGGCAATGACTTTCAAGGCACTGATCACCGAGAAGACCGAGCAGGGCTACCAGAGCCGGGTAGGGGACAAGAACCTGGAAGACTTGCCCGAGGGCGACGTGCTGGTGCGCGTTGCCTGGTCGTCGTTGAATTTCAAGGACGCGTTGTCCGCCAGCGGTAACAAGGGCGTGACCCGCTCTTTCCCGCACACCCCCGGCATCGACGCCGCCGGCGTGGTGGAAGAAGCCGGTGACGGCCCCTTCAGCGTCGGCGACACGGTGATCTGCACCGGTTACGACCTGGGCATGAACACCTCGGGGGGCTATGGGGATTACATCCGCGTGCCCGCCGAATGGCTGGCACCGTTGCCCGCCGGCCTGTCGGCCCGCGACGCCATGGTGTTGGGCACCGCCGGCCTCACCGCCGCGCTCTGCGTGGAAGCGCTGATCGACACCGGTCTTCAGCCGGAGCAGGGCGAGGTGCTGGTCACCGGCGCCACCGGGGGTGTCGGCAGCGTGGCGGTCTCGATTCTTTCCAATCTGGGTTTCAAGGTGGTCGCCGCCACCGGCAAGCAAGACGCCCATGACTGGCTGCGGGATCTCGGCGCCGCCGACATCATCGGCCGTGATGCCTTGCTGGAAGGCATCGAAAAGCCGGTGCTCAAGCCGCGCTGGGCCGGGGTGGTCGATTGCGTCGGCGGCGATATCCTGGTGAACGCCCTGAAGAGCCTGCAATACGGTGGCAGCGCGGCGTGCTGCGGCCTGACCGCCTCGCCCAAGCTGGAGAACGCCACCGTGTTCCCGTTCATCCTGCGCGGCGTCAATCTGCTCGGCGTGGACAGCGTCGAGCTGCCCTGCGAAGTCAAACAGCAAATGTGGCAATTGCTGGCCAGTGACTGGCACCCGGCCCTGGATAAGCTGGAAAGCCGTGAAGTCAGCCGTGAGCAACTGCCGGACTGCTTCACCGATATTCTGGCCGGCAAGTTGCGTGGTCGGGTGGTGGTTAAGATCAACCCCTGAAACGGGCTTCCTGAATCATGGTCAATGCTCCCTGGGTTAAGCTGGCGCTGCAGTTGAACGGCGCCGGCGGCGCCGTGCCCATTTCCTTGACGGACCCGCTACCCGGCCAGGGCGGGGCGCTCTGGATCCACCTGGATTACACCTTCGACGAAGCCTATCAGTGGCTGGAGCGCCTGCCGGACGTGCCCAATACCGTGGTCGAAGCGCTGTTCGCCACCGACACCCGGCCACGGGCCGCCGATGTGGGTGGCGGCCTGCTGATCTACCTGCGCGGCGTCAATCTGGCGCCGGGCGCGCGCCCGGAAGATATGATCGCGGTGCGCCTGTGGATCCGTAACGGTCTGATTATCAGCACCCAGAAACGCCAACTGATGACCCTGTCGGAGATCGTCACCGAGCTGGAGCAGGGCGAAGGGGCGCGTACCCCGTCGGACCTGGTGAAGCGGCTGGTGGACGGTCTGATCTGGCGCATGGAAGACGTGATCGAGCGGATCGAGGATCAGGTCGGCGACTGCGCCGATCTACTGGAGACCCGGCCGGACAAGGCGCTCACCCATGAGATCAGCAGCTTGCGCCGCCGTGCGGTGACCCTGCGCCGCTATCTGGCGCCCCAGCGCGAGGCCATCGCGCGCCTGCAGAACGACGCCCGTATTGATCGCGAGGACGCGGAGATCATCCGCGAGGCCGGTGAGCGGCTGCAGCGTTTGCTGGAAGATCTGGATGCGGCGCGGGACCACGCCACGCTATTGCAGGAAGAGGTGTTCTCGGTGCAGAACGAGGCGATCAACGATCGCATGTACCTGCTGGCCATTATCAGCGCGCTGTTTCTGCCGCTGGGCTTCTTGACCGGGTTGTTCGGGATCAACGTGGGCGGGTTGCCCGGAGTGGAAGACCCGGACGCTTTCTGGTGGTTCGCCGGGTCGCTGACGGTGATCGCCGCCGGCATCCTGGTGTGGATGGCCCGGCGGCGCTGGTTCTGACCGGTTACCCCGTATTCAGGCGTTTTCCAGTTCCTGACGGCGACGGTAAATCGGGCGCGGGTCGTGCACGTCGCCCTGGTAGGTCACCGAGAACGGCCGCAGGCCGTTTTCCAGCGCTTCCTCGATGTCCCGGTCGGCACGCACTTCGAAGGCATTGAAGCCGACGCGGTGCATGTAGAACAGCTGATCCTGCAGCACGTCACCCACCGCCCGCACTTCGCCGGTGAAACGGTAGCGGGTGCGTAATTCGCGGGCGTAGGAATAACCGCGGCCGTCCTTGAAGGCCGGGAAGTGCACCGCCACCAGCGGCAGGTGGGGCAGGTCCGCGGCCAGGTCGGCGGGCTCCTCGCCGGGCTCCAGGCATACACCCACCGGCGCCTCGCGCTCCAGCAGGGTGTTGCGGTGGGCCTGCCAGTAGGCCAGCGGCACGATCACCGGCTGGTTCTCCGGCAGGCTCTGACCGTCTTCTTCCAACTGGCCCGGTTCGAACCGCTGCCAGCCGTTGTCGACGATTTCGCCGTCGAGAATCATCTTACCCATAGACGTGTTCCTTGAACGGTTCCATACCAATGCGCTCGTAGGTGTCGATGAACGGCTCGTTTTCCAGCCGCTTATCCACGTACACATTGATGATCTTTTCGATCACGTCGGTGACTTCGAAGGACTCGAAGGAGGGCCCCATCTTCTCGCCGATGCGCGACAGCTTGTCGCCGCGACCGCCGAGCGTGATCTGATAGAACTCCTTGCCTTTCTTGTCCACGCCGAGGATGCCGATGTGGCCGATATGGTGATGGCCACAGGCGTTCATGCACCCGGAAATATTGATGTCCAGCGGGCCCAGATCATGGACGTAGTCCATGTCGTCGAAGCGACGCTGGATGCCTTCCGCCACCGGCACGGATTTGGCGTTGGCCAGGGCGCACAGATCGCCGCCGGGGCAGGCGACGATGTCGGTGAGCAGGCCCAGGTTGGGGGTGGCCATGCCCAGCGCGTCCAGTTTTTCCCACAGCGCGAACAGATCGTCGGTGGCCACGTCGGACAGCACCATGTTCTGCTGGTGGGTATTGCGCAGTTCGCCGAAGCTGTAGCGGTCGGCCAGGTCGGCGATCGCTTCCAACTGCTCGTCGCTCACGTCACCGGGGATCCGGCCGGTTTTCTTCAGCGTCAACGTGACGCTGCGATAGCCGTCGCGCTTATGGGCGCGGGTATTGGTGTGGTACCAGCGGTTGAACGCGCGGTTTTCCTGCAGCGCCTGGTCCAGCACGCCGCTGTCCACGTCATCCCGGTAAGCCGGTTCGGTGAAGCAGCCCTGGATGCGCGCCACTTCCTCCTCGGTGAGCGTCATCGGACCGTCTTTCAGCTCGGCGAATTCCGCCTCGGTCAGTTCGCGGTACTTCTCCGCGCCCAGTGCCTTCACCAGAATCTTGATGCGCGCCTTGAACTTGTTGTCGCGGTTGCCGTACTTGTTGTACACCCGCAGGATCGCCTCCAGGTAGGCGAGCAGATGCTGCCAGGGCACGAACTCGCCGATTACCTGGCCGGTCATCGGGGTGCGGCCCAGGCCGCCACCGGCCCATACCTGGAAGCCGGTTTCGCCGGCGTCGTTGTGGATCACTTTGACGCCGATGTCGTGCACGCCGATCAGCGCCGGATCGGCATCCGGCACCGCGTTCACGGCGATCTTGAACTTGCGCGGCAGGTAGGCGAATTCCGGGTTGAAGGTGGCCCACTGGCGAATGATCTCGCACCAGGGCCGCGGATCTTCAATCTCCTTGGGGTTCACGCCGGCGTATTCGTCGGTGGTGATGTTGCGGATGCAGTTACCGCTGGTCTGGATGGCGTGCATCTGCACGCTCGCCAGCTCGGCCAGGATATCCGGCACATCCTGCACTTCCGGCCAGTTGAGCTGGATATTCTGGCGGGTGCTGACGTGGCAGAAGCCCTTGTCGTATTCGCGCACCACCTTGGCCAGGGTACGTACCTGTTCGCTGGAGAGCAGGCCGTAGGGCACCGAAATACGCAACATCGGCGCGTAACGCTGAATATAGAGACCGTTCTGCAGCCGCAGCACCAGGAACTCGTCCTCGCTGAGCTGGCCGGCCAGATAGCGCCGGGTCTGGTCGCGGTACTGAGCTACCCGCTCTTCCAGAAGCCGTTGATCATAGTCCTGATATACGTACATGATGCCGTTGCGCCGTGTTTAATTCGTTGATTTGTAAAGAATATTTCTCTTTACCACCATGATTTGGCGGGAAATGTAGCAAAGTGGGCTTATACATAAAAGAAATATATTGCTATATCGCTAGTGCCCGGGGCTATGAACCAGCGGCACCGAGGACCATGTTCACCACCACGAACATGCCGATCACGATGGCGATCACGATCACCACATAGACGCCGATATAGTCGCCGGCACTGCCTTTCTTGAAGTCACGCTCGCGGTTGCCACTGCTCTGCACGCCGAAAATCGCCGCCAGCACGCTGTGCAGCACCTGGAAAAAGCCCGGCCGCTGGTGGTCGTCCTGCCGGTCGTCGGTTTGTGGGTCGTGCTTGTGTTGCTCGCTCATGGTCACCTCACAACTCTATATGGGCCCAGCCACGCTTAATCCATAGGCCGCTTAGCAATAAAGATGTAATCAGCCGCTGAAACGCCTGGGCCAGCCAGATGCCGAGCAGCCCGTAGCCCAGCACGGGGCCGATGATATAGGCCAGCGGCAGAAAGAAAAACCACTGCACGGCCAGCGTCACCACCATCACCGAGCGGGCCGCCCCGGCGCCCAGCAGCGCCTGGGTGAAGATGATCGCCACGCCGTCCAGGCAGATCGCCAGACCGGTGATCATCAGCGGCGCGCGGCCCAGCTCCACCAGCTCCGGCTGTTTCAGGAACAGGCCGAGAATCAGGTCCGGCACCAGCCACATGGGCAGCGCCAGCACGAACAGCAGCGTCACCGCCAGCCGAGTCACGTCCCAGCCCCAGCGGTAGGCGTCGTCGGCGTCCCGCCGGCCCAGCGCCTGGCCCACCAGCGACGCCGCCGACAGGCCCAGGCCGATGGCCGGCAAAATCAAGAACAGGATCAGCGTGATCAGGATATGCGCCACCGCCACCTCGTCGGCGCCCACCCGGCCGATAATCCAGAACAGTACCGTCAGCCCGGTGGCGAAGAAAAACTGCTGCACGCCGTTGGGCAGGCTGATGCGCAGAATATGGCGCAGGGTGGCAGTGCTGGGCCGGGCGCGCAGAAAGCCGTGTTCCCGGGCCGCCCGCCAAGTCTGCAGCAGATAGAGCGCGCTGCCCAGGTAGAGCGCCAGGCTGGTGCCCAGGCCGGCCCCGGCGCCGCCCAGCGCGGGCAGGCCCCAGGCGCCGAAGATCAAGCCGTAGCTGAAAATCACGTTGGCGACATGGGTGATCACCAGGGTGCGCATATAGACGCCGGAGCGGTTGATGCCGTTCCAATAGCCCCGGTAGCTGAAGTTCATCGCCACCGCCCAGACACTGAGCAGCCGCATGTCGAAATAGTCGCTGCCCACCTCGGCGACCCCGGGGGTCGGGGCCAGAAAGTCCATCATCGGCGCGCTGGCCAGGGCGAACACCAGCGAAATGGGTATCGCGAACGCCAGCCCCAGCACCAGGCCCGCGTTCAACGGCACCGCGTAGTTGGCCCGGTCGCGCTCGCCCTTGCGGCGCGCCACCATGGCCTGCACCCCCGCGCCCAGGCCGATCACCATGCTGATAGCGATAAAACTGGCGTAGCCGCCCAGGCCCACGCCGGCCAGCGCCTCGCCACCCAGGCTGCCGACCATGGCGGCGTCCACCAGGTTCATCAGGCTCTGGCTGGCCATGGCGGCCATGATCGGTAGCGCCAGGGCGAGAATGCGCCGGCTGCGGGAAAGGTTAAGCACGCTGGATACTGCCCCACGTCGAGGAAGCGGGCACCTTAGCAGAAAGCGGGAATCGACCCTAGGGCCTTATGCCCATTGCAACGTGGGAATACTTGACTAAAATAGTCAGGAAATTCGCAACCGAGAATCGGCATGACCGAACCCCTGATCCGAATCACAGATTCCGCTCAAGAATACCTGCGCGACCTGCTGTCACGGCAGGACCAGGGCGACATCGGCGTACGCATTTTCGTGGAACGCCCCGGCACCCCCCACGCGGAGTGCTGCATGGCCTATTGCCCCGACGGCGAACAGGAAGAGGGCGACGAGCGCTACCAGTACGAAGGCTTCCACGCCTTCGTGGAAGGCAAGAGCGTACGCTACCTGGAAGACGCGGTGATCGACTTCAAGAAGGACTCCATGGGCGGTCAGCTGACCTTCCGGGCGCCCAAATCACGGGTACCGGACATCAGCGCGGACGCCACCCTGGAAGAGCGCATCAACTATGTGCTGTATTCCGAGATCAACCCGAATCTGGCCGCCCACGGCGGTAACGTCCAGTTGCTGGAGCTCACCGAGGACAACGTGGCGATACTGGAATTCGGCGGCGGCTGCCAGGGCTGCTCGGTGGTCGACGTGACCCTCAAGGACGGCGTCGAGCGCACCCTGATGGAACAGCTGCCGGAACTCACCGGCATCCGCGACAAGACCGACCACACCGTCACCGAGAACGCCTACTACCAGTAACTTGTCGCGCTTCCCCACAAAAAAGGGCCCTTCAAGGGCCCTTTTTTGTGCGATCGGGCTTTGTGGGAGCGGGCCCCGCCCGCGAAAGGGAGCGAAGCTCCCGGCAGGATGCCAGAGAGATTTCTAACGGCAGCGCCGGCCTTTCGCTTGCAAGGCAAGCTCCCACAAGGTCAGCCGCAGTTGGGCGTGCGACCGGCCGCCTGGGCCTGCTGGTAGAGCGGCATGGCCTTGGGAATGCGCGCCTGCAGCCCTTGAATGCGGGTCTGGTTGCTGGGGTGGGTGGACAGGAACTCTGGCGGTGAACCGCCGTTGGCGGCGGCCATGTTCTGCCACAGGTTGACGCTCTGGCGCGGATCAAAGCCCGCTTCCGCCATCAGATCCAGGCCAATCACGTCGGCCTCGGCTTCGTGCTTGCGGCTGAACGGCAGCTGAATCCCGTACTGGGCACCCACACCCAGCAAACCCAGCAGGGTTTGTTTCTCGGCGCTGTCGCCGCCGGCCAGAGCGGCCACCAGCTGGGTGCCGGTCTGGGTGGCGTACTGGATCGACATGCGCTCGTTGGAGTGCTGGGCCAGCACGTGCCCGACCTCGTGGCCGATCACCGCGGCGAGCTGATCCTGGTTATTGGCCACTTTCAGCAGACCGGTGTGCACGCCGATCTTGCCGCCGGGCAGGGCGAAGGCGTTGGCGCTGTCGTCCTTGAACACGGTCACTTCCCACTGCTCGCCGGAATCCACCACCGCGACGATGGCTTCGGCCACGCATTCCACATAGCGGGACTCGGCGGTGCCGGTGACGGTGGGCTGCTGCTCTTTCATCTCGCTGTAGGCGGTGGCGCCCATTTGATCCATTTCCGCGGCCGGCAAGAACAGGAACTGCTGGCGTCCCAGGGGGGAAGTGGCGCAAGCGGTGAGAACCAGGGCCGCCACCACGGGCAGAGACAGACGTTTCATGCTGGAGCTACTCCTTCGTAAAACTGCTCGAAAATCCGTTCACGGCGTATGCCCGGACGCGGGGTGGCGCCGGGCGGCCCAGGGTAACCCTGCGTACCGGACGCCGCCAGCCAATAATATCAGGATTCCCAACCCGGGCACGCGGTTAGGGGGTGACGCCTTCGGCGGCCAGCAAGGCCCGCTTGCGGTCGCCACCCCAGTGATAGGCGCCGGCGCCGCCGGCGCGCGGCACCACCCGGTGGCAGGGCACCAGTACGGCGATGCGGTTGGCGGCCACGGCGCCGCCCACCGCGCGCGCCTGGCTGCCCACACGGGCGGCGATGTCGGCGTAGTCGCGGGTGCTGCCGGCGGGCACTGCGAGCAGCGCGCGCCACACACGGCGTTGGAAGTCGGTGCCGATCAAATGCAGCGGCGTGTGGCCGGGGTCGTTGAAAAGCGCGTCTATGCGAGCGCTGTTGGTTCGCTCCAGGTGACTGGCCGGGAAGCGCGTCGCCACCTGGCGCCCGCCGTCGTCCGCGTCGTCGGCGAAGCTGAGCATCACCAGACCCTGATCGGACCAGGCCGCCACCAGGCCGTCGTCGCCGCCGGCCGGGCGGGCCCGGGCAAAGGCCCAGGACAGGGGGCCGCTGAAGGTCTTGTCCTCCGCCGCCACTTCAGGCACCCCGGCGGACGCGGGCCGGGCTCGTTCACGGCACCAGTCCGCCAGCGCGGCGGCGATCGCCTCGGGCCTGTCTTCCTGCACATAGTGGAGCCCGCGTCCGCAATCGATCACATCAAGATGGGCGATGCGCTGGCTGAGCCAGGCCACCCGGGTGCGGCTGAGCACCGCGCCGGGATGGAACTGCAGCAGCAGCATGGGTTGCGGCATGCGCTCCAGCCGCTGCTCGATATCCTGGATCGCGGCCCAGGTCTCGGTGCGCCGGTCGTTGATCGGCAGCTCGCCGGGGAACACCCGGATCGGGTAGCGGCTGCGCGCGTCTGGAAACGGCGCCCGGTAGGCGGCCAGCACACTGCGCGGCAGCCGCCGCAGGGTACTGAAACGCAGCACCACATTGACGAACAGGTTTTGCCGCTGCAGCAGCCAGTAGCTCAGCCGCCGCTGCCGGAAGGCGAAGAACAGCGGCCGCGCCGCCGGTGGAAACTCGTGCCAATCGAAGGTGAAGGGGAAGGTTTCCATGAAGCAGAGCGCGCTGACCCGCTCCGGCTGATGCTGGGCGAGCCGAAAGCCCAGTGGCCCGCCCCAGTCGTGCAGCACCAGCGTGACCTCGGTGAGGTCGAGTCCGGCGACGAACGCGTGCAGGAAGTGGTAGTGGGTCAGGAAGCGGTAGTCGAGATCGGGCTTATCGCTTTTGCCGAAGCCAATCAGGTCCAGCGCCACGCAGCGGTAGTGGGCGCTCAGCGGCTTGATCACGTTGCGCCACAGATAGCTGCTGGTGGGGTTGCCGTGCAGGAATAACAGGGTCGGGCCCTGGCCTTCGTCGATGTAGTGAAGGCGGTGACCGTCGACGGTCAGATAGCGCGAAGTGAAGGGGTAATCGGCGAATCCCATGCCATGCGTCCGGGCGGCTTTTCTGGCAAGATGCCACGGCCCTGATGACGACTGCAAGCGTGGACCGGTATGGACAAACCCTTTGTGCGCAAGGATCTGGTGGAAGTAAAGGAAAGCCCGGTGCACGGCCGCGGCCTGTTCGCGCGCGCGCCGATAGCCCGTGACACCGTGCTGGGCGTGCTGAAGACGCAAGCCGCCAAAGGCGACGGCCCCTACGTGCTATGGCTGGATGACGAGGGCAAGGAACGCTACCGGGTGCTGTGCGACCTGCGTTTCATCAACCACGCCAAGAAGCCGAACGTGGCGTATTACGATGACCTGACCGTGGTGGCCCTGAAGAACATCAAAGCCGGCCAGGAGCTGCTGCACGACTACGGTGAGGATTGGTCCTAGGAGCAGCCTGCTAGAACGGTGCCGGCGAGTAAAACTCCCGCCACAGGCCGGTACCGGGATGGTTGAACGCCAAACGTTCGGCGTGCAGCAGCAGGCGGTCGCTGCGGTTGAGAATCTCCGACGGCGCGTACAGATCGCAGCCGAGAATCGGATGGCCGATCTCGCGGCAATGCAGACGCAACTGATGGGTGCGACCGGTGACCGGACGCAAGGCCAGCCGGGTGGCGTCGCGGTCCGGGTAGCGTGCCAGCACCCGCCAGTGGGTGAGGGCGGGCTTGCCGGTGTCGAAGCAGACCTTCTGCAGTGGCCGGTTGGGCCAGTCGGCGATCAACGGTAACGCCACCTCGCCGCTGTCCTCGGCGACCTGCCCGGCGACCACCGCCTGATATTCCTTTTCCACCTGGCGCTTCTGAAACGCCCGGCTGAGATTACTCTGCGCCCGACGGTGCAGGGCCAGTACCATCAGGCCGGAGGTATCCAGGTCGAGCCGGTGCACCAGACGCAAATCCGGATCGTCCTGCATTAAGCGGCGGGTCACACAGTCGCTGTTTTCCGGCGCGCGGCCAGGCACGCTGAGCAGGAACGCCGGCTTATTGATCACCAGGATGTCCTCATCCCGGTGGATCACGCCGATCGGTTCCCGGCACTCGGGCACCAGGTAGCGCGGCGGCTGTTCCGCGCGGGTCAGCCGCCGCCGGCCCGGTTCAACCCCAGACCACGTCATGGACATCCTGATAGCGCTGGGCGAAATACACCGTCATGCCGTCCTTGATGTAGTCGGGCAGTTCCTTGTAATCCCGTTCGCAAGCCTGGGGCAGGATCAGTTCGCGAATCCCGGCGCGCCGGGCGGCGATCACCTTCTCACGAATGCCGCCCACCGCCAGAACCTGGCCGGTCAGCGTCAGTTCCCCGGTCATCGCCAGTTTGCGCGGCAGGCGCTTGCCGGTGGCCAGGGACACCAGCGCGGTGGCCATGGTGACGCCGGCGCTGGGGCCGTCCTTGGGCGTGGCGCCCTCGGGAACGTGCAGGTGCACGAAGGATTCGTCGAACCAGTCCTCGTCGACACCGAACGCCTTGAGGTGCCCGGCCACATAGCTGTAGGCAATCTCCGCGGATTCCTTCATCACGTCGCCGAGCTGGCCGGTTTGCTTGAAGCCGCGCCGCTGGCTGTGCACGCGGCTCGCTTCCACTGACAGCGTGGCGCCGCCCATGGCGGTCCAGGCCAGCCCGGTCACCACGCCCACACCGCGCTGGGCCTTTTCTTTCTGGAAGTAGGGCTGGCCGAGGAAATCCTCCAGGTTCTTGCCGGTAATGCTGATTTTCTTTTCCCCGGAGAGCAGCCGCACCGCCGCCTTGCGGATGATCTTATTAAGCTGCTTTTCCAGGTTGCGGACACCGGCCTCGCGGGCGTAGCCGTCGGCGATCTGGCGCAGCACGCTGTCGCTGATCTTCAGTTGCGACGGCTTTACGCCGGACCGTTCCAGGGCGCGCGGCCACAGATGGTTACGGGCGATATCGACCTTCTCTTCGGTGATGTAACCGCTCAGCCGGATGGTCTCCATGCGATCGAGCAACGGCGCGGGAATGGAATCCAGGGTATTGGCGGTGCACACGAACAGGCAGTGGCTCAGGTCGAGCCGCTGATCCAGATAGTGATCCAGGAAGTCCTGGTTCTGCTCCGGGTCCAGTACCTCCAGCAACGCCGACGCGGGGTCGCCCTGGAACGACTGCCCCAGTTTGTCGATCTCGTCGAGCATGATCACCGGGTTGCTGGTGCCGGCGTCCTTGAGCGCCTGGGTGAGCTTACCGGGCATGGCGCCGATGTAGGTGCGGCGGTGGCCTTTGATTTCCGCCTCGTCGCGCATGCCGCCCAGGCTCAGCCGGTAGAAGCGCCGCCCCAGGGCCTCGCCGATGGACTTGCCGATGCTGGTTTTGCCCACGCCGGGCGGCCCCACCAGCAGCAGAATCGAGCCCTTCACCTCGCCACGCATGGCGCCCACGGCGAGAAACTCGACGATGCGGTCCTTCACGTCGTTGAGGCCGCTATGGTGGGCCTCCAGGGTGTCGCGTGCGTGGTTCAGGTCGAGATTGTCGTCGGAGTACTGGCCCCAGGGCACGCTGGTGAGCCAGTCCAGATAATTGCGGGTCACCGCGTACTCCGGTGAACCGGATTCCAGTACATTGAACTTGCGCAGCTCTTCCTCGAAGCGCTTGGTTACCGCCTCGGGCGGGTTCAGCGCCTCGAGCCGCTCGCGGAATTCGTCGGCGTCGGCGGTGCGGTCGTCTTTCTCCAGCCCCAGCTCCCGCTGAATCACCTTGAGCTGCTCCTTGAGGAAGAACTCACGCTGGTGCGTGCTGATCTTCTCGTTCACTTCCTCGCGGATCTGATTCTGCAGGCGGGCCACTTCCACCTCTTTTTTGACCAGCGTCAGCACACGCTCCATGCGTGCTTTCAACGACACGGTTTCCAGAATGTTCTGCAGCTCGTCACCGCTGGCACTGGTCAGGGACGCGGCGAAATCGGTCAGCGGCGACGGGTCGCGGGGCGAAAAGTTCTGCAGATAATGCTTAAGCCCTTCGTTATATAAGGGATTCAGCGGCAGCAGCTCCTTGATGGTGTTGATGATCGCCATGCCGTAGGCGCGAAGGCTGTCGTCCAGCTCATCGCGGGAGGTGGGGTAGGTCACTTCGGCCATGAACGGACGCTTACGGCTCAGGTACCCCTGCACCTGGAAGCGGGCCAGGCCCTGGGCCACCACCTGCAGCTGCTCGTCCTCGTGGTTGACCGCATGCACCTTGACCAGACAGCCGTACTCGGGGAAATCCTCCACGTCCACGTCGTCCGGATCCCGGTCGCCGATGTAAATCAGGCCGAGAGCGTGATGTGGTGTTTGCCCGACGCGCTCCAGGGTGGCGCGCCACTGTTCCTGATCCAGCAGCAGCGGCTGCACCAGGCCGGGCATGAACGGCCGGTCCCGGACCGGGATCAAGTAAACGCGTTGCGGCAAATTCTGATCGGGAAGCGCCAGGGCGCCTTGCGGGGTTCCCTCTTCGACCGTGGTCTGATTTTCTTCCTGACTCATGGGCTCGACTCATTGCAAAGCGGATTAACAACCTGACTCTAAGGTGGCGCCAGCGAGCCGCTTTTCAATCCCGGTCGACGATCAGAAGATCGGCGCTCAGGGCGCGGGGCGTTTGCGTGCGGCGCTCCACCACCCGGGCGTTGAAACGCGCTTTGCAGCGCTCCGCCAGATCGTAGAACGGCGAACGGCCGGGGTCGGCGATGATCACCCGCTTCACGTCCTGGTCCAGGGCGCGCCGGATCAGATTGAACAGCACCGGGGTGAGCTCGTCCCAGAAGCAAATGTCGGCGCCGGTGATCAGGTCCACGTCGGCGAGCCGCTGCTTGGTCAGCCGTTCGAAACGGCAGCGCAGGGTGTCCACCTGAACGCGGTTAATCGCGGCGTGCAAATCCAGATACGGAAACACGTCGGCGTCCGCGTCCACGGCGGTGACCCGGCAGCGGAAGCGCTTGGCGGCGAAGATCGCCAGCGGCCCCCAGCCGCAGCCGATATCCATCAGGTGGCTGTCGGCGTTCAGCCGCAGCGGCCCTTTTTCGCGGGTCAGTTGATCCATGATCAGAAAGCTGGAGTTCCACACCTTGTTGCCGTGGATGGTGGGCACATGGTTGGCCCGTTTCAGTTTTCTGATTTCACGGTGACCGCTGCGCAGCAGGGTCACCCCGCGGGTGTGCACCGCATGGGCTTCGCCGCGCTGAATACGCGGAACAGGGGTCGGGGAGGGTGAGGCATCAACAGGCATGGACGTTTCCGGTGCCGAAAGGGAAAGCGCAAACACTACGGCGGCGCGGCCGGCGGTTCAAGGCCGGCGCGCCGCGATCGGCTCAGCCGTCGATGTCTTTCCAGAACGCGCGGAAGGCCTCGGCGCTCTCGTCGGGTACTTCCGCCATCGGCACATGGCCCACGCCTTCGAGGATCACCGCGCGGTTGTTGGGCAGCTCGCGCTGGAAAACCTCCACATTCTCGACGCTCAGCAGGGCATCTTCCCGGCCCCAAAGGATCAGCGTCGGGGTTTTGATTTCCGGCAGCACGCCGCGACCCTGCAAGCGCATGGCCGGGTCCAGGTTGATGTCCTGCCACACTTTCTCCGCCACGTCCGCGTTGGCCGCCTTCTCTTCGCCCATCAGAGTGATGGCGAAATCGGGAATGCCCACCGAGCGTTCCGTGGCCCAATCCAGGGTGGTGTGGAAATCCTCGGCGGTGCGCGGAATCAGGGGATTGCTGTCGGACTGTTCCAGCACATTGAGAAATTCCGGCGTTTGCAGGGTGATGCCGGCGGCATCCACCAGGCCCAGCGAACGGAGCCTGCTGGGCTGGCGCCGCGCCATCTCGATGGCGATGGCGCCGCCCATGGAGTTGCCCGCCACATGCACCTGATCCAGCTGCAGGGCATCCAGCAACCGGAACAGGCGCAGGGCCTGCTCGCTGATCCCGTAATCCATGTCGGTGGTGCGTGGCTCGGTATCGCCATGGCCGGGCAGGTCGGGGATCACGAAACGATAATCGCCTTCCAGTTCATTGGCGAAACGCACCCAGTTGCGGGAATCGGCGCCGAAACCGTGGATCAGCAGCACCGCCGGGGCATCGGCATTGTCCTCCGACTGCAGTACGTGCCAGCGCAGGCCGTCGTCGGTGGCCACGGTGCGCTGTTCCAGCCCGGCGCGCCATTTCTCGAAATCCAATCCCTGGTGATACACCCAGCGTTGACTGCTTTCGCAGCCCGCCAGAAGCGCCAGCGTCGCCACCAGCGTGAGCAATCGGATGACCATTCCTTTTCCTCCGGTTTGTTATTGTCGACTTGGAGGGTCAGCTTAGTTGCTCGGTTTCCTTTTAGCACGGCCGTGAAGGTCAAATTTTGTAGCTAGCGCGACTTCAGGTTCCAGACTCCCGCGCCAATGATCAGCAGTGTGCCGAGCACGGTGGTCAATACCAGGGTCTCGCCCCAGAACACCCAGCCCAGGAAGGCCGCCCACACCACGGCGGAGTAGTTGTACACGCCCACCTGACCCGGTCGCGCCAGCTGGTAGGCGGTGGTCATGGCGAACTGACCGGCGATCGCCACGCTGCCGATCGCCAGCAGCCACAGCATCTCGGTGCCGGTGGGCATTTGCTGCACCCGCAACAACAGCAGGGCGGAGAGCAGGGTGGCGAACAGCGAGAAATAGAACACCACCCGGTGCGGCGGCTCGCTGGCAGCCATACGCCGGATACTCACCTTGGCGATGCTCATGATGGCGGCGCCGGCCAACGCCACCAGCATCACCGGGTCCACCACCCCCTGGTCGGCGCGCAGAATCAGGCCGACGCCGACAAAACCAAGCAGAATCGCCGCCCAGGTGTGGCCGCTGATGCGGTCGTTGAGCCACAACCAGGCCACCAGCGGCAGAAAAAACGGCACCGTCATCTTCACCAGCACCGCTTCCGCCAGGGGAATATGGGCGATGGTGAAGAAAAAGCAGAACATGGCGGTGACGCCGGTGAACCCGCGGATAAAGTGCAGGCGCAGGTGGCTGGTGCGCAAATCGCGGATGCCGCCGCTGGCCACCAGCACCGGCAGCAACACCGCCAGGCCCACCAGGTTGCGGCCGAACACGATCATCTCCACCGGCAGGGTGTCGGCCAGGTGCTTGATCATCGCCGCCATCACCGCCAGCAGGCCCTCGCCGAGCACCAGCAGAAGGGCGCCTTTAAAGGGCTGGTCCGGCTTCACGTTCGGATACCGCGAGCGGCGCGGCAGCGGCTAACATTGATCATCGCCATGGGAGCGTCATCATAGGGGGCGTCCAACGCCGTGGGTGGGGCCGGCATTCTAACGTCGGCATCTCGACCTGGCCATTATTCAGGGGAGGGCAGATGCGCTGTTTTATCGGTATTCCGGTGCCGCCGGCGCTGGCGACGACACTCACCGACGCCCCGGTCCCGTTACCGGCGCGGCCGGTGCCGGCGGGCAATCTGCATCTGACGCTGGCGTTTCTCGGCGAGCGTTCGTGGCCCTGGTTGGAGCCGCTGATGCTGGCGCTGAAGAACGCTCTGACGCGGGTCCCGGCCTTTACCGTGACCCTTAGTACCGTAGACGCGTTTCCCGACCCGGGCGGGCGCATCTGGGCCGCCCACGCGCGCCGGGAAGCCCCGCTGCTGGATTTGCATCAACTGGTCTGGAGTGTACTCAGCCAAGCCGGGATCGAAGCCGAACCGCTGCAATTCCTACCCCACGTAACCCTGGCCCGCGCCGCCGCGCCGCTGCAGGCGGAGCCAACGCCCGGGCCCTGGGTCCTCCCGGTAAATTCGGTGATGCTCTATGAGAGCCCACCGGACGGCTACTACCGGGTACTCCAGGACTGGCCACTAAAGGGTTAGCAGGCTTCGCCAACACTTCCGCTACGGAGCACTTTTTGTGCGAGCGGGCCCAGCCCGCGAAAGGGAGCGAAGCTCCCGGCAGGATGCCAGAGACATGTCTAACGGCAGCACAAACAGCGTCTCTGGGATCCTGCCGGGTGGCTAAAAGCCACCCTTTCGCGGGCGGGGCCCGCTCCCACAAGGCCCGCTCGCACAACGGGGCAGGGCCCCACCCATAAAAAAGCCCGGCGCGAAGGCCGGGCTTTTCGGGGGTCGGTGATCGCGGGCGATCAGCCTTCCTTGAGGGCGGTGGTGATGTCCACCACCGCGCCCTTGCCGTCGCCGAACAACATAAGGGTGTTGTCCTTGGCGAACAGCGGGTTGGGCAGGCCGGCGAAACCGGGGCTCAGCGAACGCTTCACCACCACCACGGTCTTGGCCTTGTCCACGTTGAGGATCGGCATGCCGTAGATCGGGCTGCCCTTGTCCTCGCGCGCCATCGGGTTGGTCACGTCGTTGGCGCCCAGCACGATGGCCACGTCGGTCTGCTCGAAGGTCGGGTTGATGGTGTCCATGTCCTTGAGCTTGTCGTAGGACACTTCCGCCTCGGCCAGCAGCACGTTCATATGGCCGGGCATACGACCGGCAACCGGGTGGATCGCGTACTCCACCTCGACGCCCATGGCTTCCAGGGTGTCGGCCATTTCACGCACGGCGTGCTGCGCCTGCGCCATGGCGAGGCCGAAGCCGGGCACGATCACCACGCGCTGCGCGGTTTCCAGCACCATCGCCACTTCCTCGGCGGAGGTGGACTTGATCTTGCCTTCGTAGACCTCGTCCTGGTCCATGGCTTCGCCGGCTTCCGCCATCACACCGAACAGCACGTTGGTGAGGGAGCGGTTCATCGCCTTACACATGATCTGCGTAAGAATCAGACCGGAGGCGCCCACCAGGGAACCGGTGACGATCAGGGCGCTGTTGCCCATCACGAACCCGGCGGCGGACGCGGCGATGCCGGAGTAGGAGTTCAGCAGCGCGATCACCACCGGCATGTCGGCGCCACCAATGGGTGACACCAGCAGGATACCGAGAATCGCGGCGGCGATGGCCAGGCCCCAGAAGACCGGCTCCACGCCCGGATTCATCACCAGGTAGGCGATGGCGGCCACGGAACCCAGCAGAAGGATGGCGTTGACCAGCTTCATGCCCGGGAAACCCATCGGCTTGCCGTCGATCAGTTCCTGCAGCTTGGCGAACGCCACGAAGGAACCGGTCAGAGTGACCGCACCGATCAGAACGGCGATACCGGTGGCGATGATGCCCACGGTGTCCGGGTGCCCACCACGGAAAAACTCCGCGGCGGCCACGGCGAAGGACGCGCCGCCACCGAAGCCGTTAAGCAGGGCCACCAGCTGCGGCATGGCGGTCATTTGTACTTTCTTGGCCAGAATGGCGCCAATGATGCCACCGACGACAACGCCGCCGATGATGATCTCGTAGGTCACGATATCGCGGTGCAGCAGGGTCACCACACAGGCCACGCCCATACCGGAGGCGGCAAGCAGGTTGCCCCGCACGGCGGTCTTCGGCTTGGTCAGACCCTTGATGCCCAGGACGAAGAGTATGGCCGAGATCAGATAGGCGATA
>DGNT01000078.1 GCA_002389055.1 Alcanivorax sp. UBA4485 | reverse complement strand
GCACTCTCCTTGTCACTCTCCAGCGGTATTCTTTGCCGATACGCTACCTCACTAGACACTGGATAGGCGAAAAAGTATCCACAAAACGTGAAACCCGGAATGTCGAAACAGAACCCCCCGCGACGACTGTAAGACGACATCCGCCGTTAACAGGAGCGAACATGAAATATCTTTGTCTGGCCTATGAAGCGGAACAGGACCTCAAGTCCCTGAGCCGGGAAGAGTGGCTCGCATTACGCCAGGAAACCCTGGATTATGTGGCGGCGCTGCGCGAGCGCGGCGAGCTGATCGACACCCAGGCCCTGCAAAGCCCGGCCCGCGCCAGGGTGGCCCGGGTGCGAGATGGCAAACGTGCGGTGACCGACGGCCCGTTCGCGGAAACCAAGGAACAGATCGGCGGCTTTTTCCTGATCGAAGCCCGCGACGACGAGCACGCGCTGGAGATCGCCGCTAACTGGCCGTCCGCCCGCATCGGCGGCATCGAAGTGCGGCCCATCGAGCCCGAGTTGCGCGAAGAAGGACGTTACTGAAAGGACCTCACCATGCCCCCTGCTGTACCCGATGATACGAACGCGACACCGGCAACGCGCCGCGAATGGCTGGGCCTGGCGGTATTGATGCTGCCCACGGTGCTGCTGGCGCTGGACATGACGGTGCTGCATCTGGCCGCGCCGCACCTGAGCGCCGACCTTCAGCCCACCAGCGACCAGCTGCTTTGGATACTGGACATCTACGGCTTCATGATCGCCGGCTTCCTGGTGACCATGGGCACGCTGGGCGACCGCATCGGCCGCCGCAAACTGCTGCTGGCCGGCGCCAGTGCCTTTGGGCTGGCGTCGGTGATGGCGGCGTTCTCGGAAAGCGCGGAAACCCTGATCGCGGCACGCGCCCTGTTGGGCGTGGCCGGCGCCACACTGATGCCGTCCACCCTGTCGCTGCTGCGGAACATGTTCCAGGTGGAGCGCGAGCGCACCCTGGCGATCACCGTCTGGATGACCGGCTTTATCGTCGGCAGTGCCATCGGCCCGCTGGTGGGCGGCGCTTTGCTGGAATTCTTCTGGTGGGGCTCGGTGTTTCTTCTGGGCGTGCCGGTGATGCTGCTGTTGTTGCTGTGCGGGCCCTGGCTGCTGCCGGAGTTCCGCGACGAAGACGCCGGGCGCCAGGACCTGATCAGCGCCCTGCTGGCGGTGACGATGGTGCTGGCGGTGATCTACGGGCTCAAGGATCTGGCCCGCAACGGCGTGCACGCGGCGCCGTTCCTGTCGATGCTGCTGGGTCTGGGGCTCGCCGTTCTGTTCATCCGGCGCCAGCGCCGCCTCAGTGAACCGATGTTCGACCTGAGCCTGTTCCGCAGCCGCCATTTCAGCACCTCGGTGGCGGCCATGATGCTGACCATCCTGGCGCTGTCCGGCGCCTGGCTGATGGTGTTCCAATACCTGCAGGGGGTGCTCGGGCTGTCACCGCTGCAGGCGGGGCTGGCGATGCTGCCGCCGGCGGTGGTGCAGACGGCGGCGTCCTTGCTGATTCCGGCGGCCACCCGCTATGTGTCGCGCGCGCGGCTGGTGAGCGGCGGCCTGCTGCTCGCCGCCGTGGGTCTGGCGGCGATGATGCGGGTCAACGATATCGATGACCTGACCCTGCTGGTGGTGGGGATGACGATCATGGGCATGGGCGTGATGCCGATGATGATCCTCGGCACCGACCTGGTGGTGAGCGCGGCGCCGGCCACCAAGGCGGGCGCGGCCTCCGCCACGTCCGAGACCGCCACCGAGCTGGGCATGGCGCTGGGCATCGCGGTGATCGGCAGCGTCGGCGCGGCGGTCTATCGGCGGCACATGCTGGACGCCATGCCGGCGGGGCTCGACGACGCCCAGGCCCTGGCCGCCGGCGACACCCTGGGCGGGGCCATCGGCGCCGCCGGGCAACTGCCCCCGGCACTGGCCGCCCAGGTGATGGACGCGGCCCGCGCCGGCTTTAACGCCGCCCTGCACACCAACTCGGCGATCGGCGCGGCGATCGTCGCCGGCACCGCGCTGATGACGGCGCTGTTATTGCGGGGCAGGCCGGCGAACAGCGCCGCCCCGGCCAGCGCGCCGGAAACGGTCGAGGAGCAGCCCTAGGGCCTGTTCACACTACTTGCATCACGCCTGTTGCGGCTAAAAAGCCACCCATCAAGGCGCGAGAAGAGAAGTTTGGTGACTCCAAATGAACGACGAGCAACGCGGAGGGGTGGCTTTTTAGCCGCAACCCGAAGGGCTGGAGCCCTTTTTGCTCCCAACGTCGTTGTCGGTCGCTTATTTGGAATGACCAAACGGCGCTCCCTCCGCCTAGCTGGAAGCAAAAAGGGCATCCAGCAGGCGCGATGCAAGTAGTGTGAACAGGCCCTTTACTCGAACTCATCGTCCTGGCTGGCGAACGCCACGAACAGACACCCGGCGCCCACGTTGATGGCGCCGGTGGGGCTCATGGTGGATACCAGCAACTGGACGTTATGCTCGCGGGCCGCCGCTTCCAGATCGGCGTAGCCCGGCATGGTCGGCACCCGTGCCGCGTCGCCTGCGTAACTGAGGCAAACGTGGCTGGACATCAGCCGCCCCTCGCGGATCTGTTTGGCCACATGTTCCAGCATTCGCCGCGCCGACTTCTCATAGCTCCGGTTCACCGTAACCGGGTTTTCCTCACCGCCGTGGATGCGGATCAGCGGGTGCATCGACAGCGCCGACCCCACGGTGAGCGCCACCCCCCGCATTGAATCGGAGAAGCTTTTACGCTCGCCCTTCTTAAAGCCCCGGTCGCGTACGTAAGCGAGATTCTCGGGCACCATGTAACCGCAGATATTAGGCAGCAGTTCGTCGATGCGCAGACGAATCGCATTGCGGTTGGCGCCTTCCTCGATCATTTTAGCGACCTCACAAACCAATACTGCGGTGCCGGAAAACAGGGTTTTACTGTCGATCACCCGCATCGAAAAGGGGCCTGTCACGCCGGCGTCGGCCCGGACTTTCTGGTACTGCTTAAGAATCGAAAAGGAGGCCTTGGTGGCGTTATCGAAAATAAGGCTGCGCTTGCCGGACACGGTAATACAAAACACCAGGTCATAATCGATGACCAGCTGCTCTAAAAATACCGCTTGAATCTGGTCCACGGAATAGGGAATGGATTCCGCGTCGATGCCCTGCGAGTCCAGCTGCTCCTTGTAGAAGCGGTCAGTGGCCTGTTCGTCACGCTTATCGACCAGCAACTCCTTCCCCAGGCGGATGGAGATGGGAAGAATCTGGATATTATTTTTTTTGAAATAGGATTCCGGTAAATCGCAGGTGGAATCCACGACAATACCAATGCGCATTGTTCACCCCAGTTATTTTTATTTGAGGCAAACTTAGCATGACAACGGGCGCGCAACCACAGGGATAATGTAATTACAGATCCTTGCTGCCACCCGTGCCCGCCTGATCCGGATCCCGATAGGCTTTGGTGTCGATTTCCTCCAGGGCTTCGCGCACTTCCCGCTCGCTTTGCGGGCGCACCAGGCGCGCCACTTCCTCGCCTTCCTGAAGAAAGATCAGCGTCGGCCACTGTTTTACCTTGAAAGCCCGACCGAGCAAGCGGCCCTTGGCGTCCTCCAGTTTAAGGTGTCCGACCCCGGTAAAATCAGCGAACGCTGCCTTAATCAGCGGTGCCGCCGCCTGGCAGTAACCGCAACCGGGCTGGCCGAATTCCACCACCGTGGGCTCACGGATCGCCTCCACCTCATCGCGGGTGGGGTGATCGGTCGCGTACTCCGCGCTGTAGGTCATGGTGCTCTCCTTGCCATTCGTTAGCTGTGGACGATGACCAGTGTAGACACGCAGCCGACGGCACGGATACGGCGCGAATGCAAAATCCGGTTATAGCCGTGCATTGACAGACTGTCGGCGCGACGCGCATTTTTGTGCGATCACAACAACAAGATGAAACCGGAGCCTTAGCCATGAAACCAGAGGTTCGTCTTGACCTGCACCGGCGCACGCTGGACGCGCTCAACGGGACTCGCCCGGAGGGCCGGGCCGCACCCGGGGAAGTGCCGGTGGACCGCTATCTGGACGGCGACCGTACCGAGCGGGAGCTTGCCCTGTTGCGGCACCGCCCCCAGCCGGTGGCCGCCAGCAGCGAACTGCCCGCCGCCGGCGCCTGGCTGGCCCGCGACCGGTTGGGCATACCGTTACTGCTGGTACGCCAGGAAGACGGCGCCGTGCACGCCTTCCTCAACGTCTGCCGTCACCGCGGCGCCCGCTTGCTGGAGGAAGGCGGCGGCGACAGTGCCCGCGCCTTTGTTTGTCCTTACCATGCCTGGACCTATCGCCTGGACGGCACACTGAAAGGGCTGCCCCAGGCGTTCGGCTTCCCCTGCCTGAACAAGGCGGAATCCGGGCTCCGGCGCCTGGCCGCCCGGGAGCGGGCCGGTCTGATTTGGGTGATTGGTGACCCGGACCTCGCCGACAGCGATATCGATATCCACCTCGACCCGCTGATGGACGAACTGGAAGCGCTGGACCTGTCGACACCGGTCGCCTACGCGCCGCGCCACTATGAGGTGGCCGCCAACTGGAAGCTGTTGGTGGACGGCTCCCTTGAGGCCTACCATTTCAAAGTGGCGCACCGCGACACCATCGCGCACCTGTTCACCGACAACCTGCAGATTATCGACGAAGCCGGACTCAACCGGCGGCTCTACCTGGTGAAATCCAACCTGGACCCGGCCAACCCGCCGGACGCGGATCGCTTCGAGCCCCGCCGGCACGGCAACATCCTGTATTTCTTCTTCCCCAACACCACCGTGCTGGTGCAGCCCGACCACGCCCAGTTCAGTACCCTGGAACCGCTCGGGCCGGGCCGCACCCGCGTGCACGAAATCACCCTTCTGCCCGCCGCCCCCGACAGCGATAAAGCGGAACGCTACTGGCAGGCCAATGTGGATTTGTACCGGCGCACCCTGGCCGAGGACTACAGCCTGTCGGAATCGATTCAAAAAGGCCTTTCGTCCGGTGCCAACCGGGTACTCACCTTCGGCACTTTCGAGTACAGCGCGCCGCGCTTTCACCGGCAATTGGAAGCGCAGCTGGGCGCTCCCGACGGAGTGCCGTGAATCGCGAGGTCCAGCAAGAGATGCCTGGCATCGGCGAATAGCGTATAAGGGCGGCATGAAAACCCCGAAACGGATACAGCCCCTGGTCGACGACGGCCTGGTGGACGAAGTGATCAGCCGGCTGATGAGCGGCAAAGAGGCGGACATCTACGTGGTCCGCTGCGGCGACCAGGTGCAGTGTGCCAAGGTGTACAAGGAAGCGGCCAAGCGCGGCTTCAAGCAGGCGGTGCACTACCAGGAAGGCCGTAAGGTGCGCAGTACCCGGCGCGCCCGCGCCATGGAAAAAGGCTCCAAGTTCGGCCGCGACCAGCAGGAAAAGGTCTGGCAGACCGCCGAGGTGGACGCCCTGCGCCGCCTGGCGGACGCCGGCGTGCGCGTGCCCCGGCCCTACGACATGCTGGAAGGCGTGCTGCTGATGGAGCTGATCACCGACGACGCCGGCGACGTGGCGCCACGCCTGTGCGATGTGGTGCTCACCGAGGAACAGGCGCTGGAAGACCACGCCCTGATGATGCACTACGTGGTGCTGATGCTGTGCGCCGGGCTGGTGCACGGCGATCTGTCCGAATTCAACGTACTGGTGGACGCCTACGGGCCGGTGGTGATCGACCTGCCCCAGGCGGTGGATGCCGCCGCCAACAACCACGCCGAGGCGTTCCTGCTACGCGACGTCAACAACATGACGCGCTACTACGGCCAGTACGCCCCGGCCCTGGTCGGCAGCCGCTACGGCGAGGAAATCTGGGCCCTCTACGAGGCCGGCGACCTGCACCCGGAGGTGTCACTCACCGGCGAGTTCGAGGACTCCGGCGAAGCCGCCAACGTCGAGGACGTCCTGGCCGAGATCAAAGCCGCCTTCGAAGAGGAGCAGGAACGACAGGAGCGACTCAACGATTCCGATTAGAGCGAGAGAATTGTGGGAGCGGGCCCAGCCCGCGAAAGGGCGCGGAGCGCCCGGCAGGATCCCAGAGCCCTTTCTAACCGAGGCAGAAAAGGCGTTTCTGGAATCCTGCCGGCCGGCGAAGCCGGCCTTTCGCGGGCGAGGCCCGCTCCCACAGGGCCCGCTCCCGACGTTAGGCGTGACCGTCGCTGAGGATGTGGTGTAATCCGTCGCAGTCGACCATCGGGTCCTCGCAATTGACCACGGTTCTGGAGTGCGCCAGCACGTAGCTTTTGCCGGTGATGGTGTTTTCCACCACGTCGTGGTCTTCCTCGCGGCGGGTGTCGATGAATTCGCCGATAAAGCCGGAGCCGCGCAGGGAGACGGTTTCCAGGCGGTCGCCGGGTTTGATCCTGCCTTCGTGATGCATCAGCGCCAGCCGCGCCGAGGTGCCGGTGCCGGTGGTGCTGCGGCAGATCACGCCGGGGTGCACATAGGTGGCCGAGCGGGAGCGGTGGAAGTGATCGCTGACCTGCTCCACCGGACCCATGAAGTGCAGGAACGGCAGCGGCCCCACGTCGCCCAGGGTGTAATGGGAGAAGCCGCGTTCCGCCTGGATCGCCTCGACAATGGCGCGGGCGCAGCGGGCCAGCTCCGCCTCTTCGTCCAGGGTCAGATGAAAGCCCAGCTCGGTCGCATCCACCAGGGCGTAAAAGCCACCGCTGTAGGCCACGCTGTAGGTGACGTTGCCCAGCGACGGCACATGGATGGTGGCGCGGTAGGTGTCGATATAGCTGGGCAGGCCGCCGCAGGTGATCGATTCCACCACGCCGTCGTGGACCTGGGCCTCGATGTGCACCAGCCCCGCCGGCGATTCCATCATAAAGCTTTGCCGGCCCTCTTCCTTGGGTACCAGACCGCTTTCCAGCACCGCGGTGGCGGTGCAAATGGTGTTGGAGCCGGAGTAGATCGCGTAGCCCATCACTTCCATGATGATGTAGCCGACGCTGGCGTCCGGGTGGGACGGCGGCACGATCAGATCCACCGACATTTCCGGAATGCCGTAGGGCTCTTCCAGTAAAAGCTGGCGCAGGCCGTCCGCGTCGTCGCGCAGATACTCCATTTGCTGGCGCACGGTGTCACCGGGCAGCGGGTCGATGCCGCCGAGGACGATGCGGCTGACATCGCCACCGGCGTGAGTATCCATGAGATTCAGGCTTAACTCCTGGCGCATCAGGTTGTCTCCTTTAACGCGAAGGGTTCGCCGAAGTCCGCCCACTGGCTGTCGGGGACAATGACGATCTTGCCGAGGAAGTTGTTGCCCCGGCTGACGAAGTAGTCTTCCGCGCGATGCAGCTCGGACAGTTTGAAGGCGGCGTGCAGCACCGGCTTGAGCTCGCCGGAGCGGATCCAGCCAATCAGCTGTTCCGCTTCTTCGCGGGTGCCGTGGGACACACCGAACACCCGCACCTGATAGAGGTAGATGCGCGTCCACATGATCTCGCTCAGGTTGCCGCCGCTGGCGCCGGCGATGCTCAGACGCGGGTAGCTGTTGCGCGCCTTCATGTCGAAAATCATGGCGTCGATAAAACGGTCGGTCATGTCGCCGCCGACCAGATCCATCACCGCGTCCAGGGGCGCGCCCCCGGTCAGCTCGCGCACCCGGTCGGTGAAGCCGTCCATATCGGAGCGGTCGAACACCGCTTCCGCGCCCAGTTCACGCAGGGCGTCCGCCTTGTCCGGTGTGCTCAATGCGTAGGGAATCGCGCCCATTACCCGGCAAAGCTGGATCAGCGCCGTGCCGACGCCACCGCTGGCGCCGGTGATCAGCACCCGCTCCCCGGCGAGCACATTGGCGGCGGTGAGCATGTGAAAGGCGGTCTGGTAGGAGCACATCCCCATGGCCGCCAGTTCTGCGTCGGCCAGATCCGGCTTGTCCACGGTGTGGAACTGATCCGAGGGCACCGCCACGTACTCGGCAAAGCCGCCGTCGGCACCGTGGCCGTAGTAGTCCGGCGTCAGGTTGATATCTCGGCGGTCGTCCGGGTAGAGGTTGAAGTCCAGCAGGCCGCGCTCGCCGATGCGCGCCGGGTCCACGCCGTCGCCCACCGCGGCGACCCGCCCGGCCACGTCGGCGCCCTGAATACGGGGGAAGGTGAGCGTGGCCGAACCGCCCATCTGAAAGGACGCCACCTCATCCTTGTCCTTGGTGGGATACAGGCCCTCGCGGGCCTTGCGGTCGGTGTTGTTCTTCGCGGTGGCGGTGACGCGCACCAGCACCTGGCCCGGCGCGGGCCGCGGCACGGTCACGTCGTCCCGGTAGACCAGCTTGTCCACGCCGCCGTGGCCGGTGAGTACCATGGCCTTCATGGTGCCAGGGACAGCCTGCGATTGATGATCGTCGTCCATGGCCTGTCTCCTTGTGTTGCTTACTCATAACCCTGCGTGGCGATGGACAGAGGGATTTAAAGGCCCCCCACCAACAATCGGTGACGGTTTAGCCCATATGGGGTATGTGCCCATTAAGCAAACGCCCTAGGCTCGATCGAACCTGATTGGACATCGGAAGGGCAACCATGAAGAAAGCAGCGTTATTCCTCATTGCGTGCGTGGCATCGGCCACGATTCTGGCGGGGTGTGGGGGCGGTTCCTCCTCATCCAGCGACGATACCGGCGGCGCCACCTCGCGCACCATCAGCGGCACCGCCACGGCACCGGCCGGCGCCGTGGCCTTTCACGAGGCCCCAAGCGTCTTCGAACTGGCCCTGAACGCGCTGATCCCGTCGGCGCACGCGGCCATCACCGGTCTTGATCCGGTCGGCGGCGCGACCGTCGAGCTACTGAGGGTGGATAACGCCGGCAACCCGGTGGGTGAGGTGCTGGCTGAAACCGTCACCTCGATCACCGGCGACTACCGTCTGACGCTCCCCGAAGGCGTGAACCTGGCGGGCGATCTGATCGTGAGGATTACCGGCACCGGCACCGAGATGCGGGCCCAGGTGGTGGATCAGGCGGTGAACATCAACCCGGTATCGGAATTCGTGCTGCGTAAGTTCATCGAGGAAGGCACCGATCTGGACCAGTTGGTGGTCACGGACGTGGTCACCCTGAGCGGCAAAGTGGATACCTTTGATCTCACCGCCGGCAACGACCTCAGTGACATGCTCGCCAAACTGGACCAGGAAGTGGGCGAGTTCGTCGAGCAGCAGGTAGCGGTCATCAAAGAGCAACCCGGCGACGTGGACAGCGTGACCGGCGATTACCGAAGCGCGGCCTTCAGCCTCGGCCTGCATGACAGCGACAATAACAATTTCGGCACCTTCGCCAACGATATGTGGCGCAGCCAGTTCAACTTCGCCAACGGCGGCGGCGACACCGTGGCGATCACCCTGGAAGGCGAAGAAAGTGCCTACTCGAACTTTTCCGGCATGAGCGTGGCCACCGGATCGATCTACTACGAAACAGACATCGACACCGAATCCGAAAACCTCTCGGGCACACTTACCGACTCCGGCATCCTGTCCATCGAGGGCGCGTTCGAAGAAGAAATCAACGGCGACAATGCGTTCCGCTATCCGTCGGTGATCTACAACCTGCAACAGGTCAAGAACAAAGGTCTGTTCTTCCTGTTGTCCCAGGAAGCGGCGGTACGCTACGGCACCACCGACACCAACGGCGACGAAGAACCGGACGCGCTCGACCCCAATGACCGCCGTGGCGATGAGGTATTCCGCGCCCTGGAAGTGTTCGCCCGCTCACCGTCCGGGATGAGCGATTCGGATCTCAGCGGCGCCTTCGGCCGCGTGTTCCTGGAAACCTACGCGCAAACCGGTGTGATCGAACTGCAGACCGAGGTCAACGTGGTCACCTTCAATGGCGACGGCACCTTCGATTACGGCGACGCCACCGGCCACCGGGTAGGGCTGGAAAGCAACGGCAGCACCTACCAGGCGCTGAACGAAATTGGCACTAACGGCGAGCCCATCGACGTCGGCGCCGACGGCGACATCATTTCCGCCGGCACCGACGACGGCCAGCCCGTGCCCGCCGATGGCTTTGTCAACGACACTTTCGATTTCATCGCCTTCGCGGAAACGGAAAACAACGAGAACGTTTGGGCCCAGTTCAACAAAACCCTGATGGTGAAGCTGCCTGAAAGCGCCCCCGACGTGGCCGGAAAAAAATACCGATTGATGCTGCTGTCCGCTGCCCTTGAAGGGGTCGGCAACGGCACCAGCGACATCGAGATGATCAACAGCCAGTTCAACAGCTACGTGACCCTGAGCAGCAATACCGCCGGCACCCTGGCCGGGGACTTCACGGAAGTCCATAAAACCGGCCTCGGCGGTGATCTCTCCGTGGACAGCGATACGGCAAGCGCCGCCCTTAACGTCACTGTCGCCGCCAACGGCGCCACCACCCTGACCCTCGCCGATCAGGACGGCAGCAATATCATGGAAGGCTTTTTCAACCAGGACGCCAGCCTGGGCGTATTCACCACCCGCTGGGTTCCGCAGGGCGGCGACCCCAACGAGCTGGGCCTGGTGGTGCTGATCGACGTCACCGAGTAACCGCTTCACCCCCGAACGCCGCCAGGCGTACCCCCGCGGCGGGCTTCGGCCTCGCCGCACCCTTTGACCCCGGCCCCCCCGGGGTCTTTTTCGTTGCGCTCCCGGCGCGCGCTTCCTATGATCCGGACAACCACCTTGCCGAATCCGGGGCCGTCGCCTTGCAGGATGAGAATAACGACCTGATCGGTCGGATCTACGAAACCGCCTTGTCCCCCGGCGACTGGATGGACCTGCTCGACACCATCACCGGCTGGACCGACGACAACCCACCGGGCGACGCCAACGGCGCGCCCATGGAAGTGGAGCAATTGATCGGGCACCTGGAACGGGCGGTGCGCAGCAGCGCCTATATGCACGCTCTTGAGGACCGCACCCAGATTCTCAACAGCATGTACAACCAGATGCCCTGGCCCATGCTGATGCTCGACGAGCAAATGCGCGCGCTGGAGTGCAATCCGGCGGCGCGGCAGGCACTCACCCAAGCGCCCATTGAACTGCTGCCGGACGGCACCCTGCGATTCGCTGATCGGGCATTGAAAGAGGGCCTGAAACGGGTTCACAGCCTGGCCGCCGGCCGGCATACCCAGCTGCTTGCGTCCCAGCGTGACGCGGTGACCTTGCTTTGTCTGCCGGTCAAGAAATCCGACGCACCAGGCAACATCGCCAGAGTCCGCACCATCGTCTGGGTGCTGGCCGGCCACAGCGTGGTGACGCCATCAGCGGAATCCCTGAAAGCCATTTTTCCGATCACGCACGCGGAATCGCGCCTGCTGCATCTGCTCTGTAAGATCGGCAACCTCAACCAAAGCGCCGAACTGCTCTCGATCAGCGTGCACACCGCGCGCAGCCAGCTTAAGTCGACCATGGCGAAGCTGGAAGCCAACAGCCAGGTGCAGTTAGTCAGTCAGGCGATGGGGCACGCTTTGGTGCAGGCGGCCCAGCCCCCGGCCTTGCGCCGAACACCGGAACACACCCTGACCCTGGCCGATGGCCGCGTGTTGAGCTGGTTCGAATACGGCGACCCCGCCGGGCGAGCGGTGCTCACCCTGGACAACCTGGGCAGCGCCCTGCCCGACCACCGTCTCTTCGATGAGTGGTACCAGGCGAAGGGCCTGCGCATGATCCTGATCGTGCGCCCCGGCTACGGCCTCTCCACCGCCCGGCCGGACATGGAATTCCGCGACTTCGGCCCGGACATCCGCGCCCTGTGCAACCACCTGGGCCTGCAGCGACCGCCGATGGCGGCGTACTGCGGCGGCGGCCCCTACGCGCTGTGCGCGGCGGCGCTGCATCCCGATCTCTTCGACCGGCTCGGCCTGCTGGCCAGCACCGTGCCCATTGAGCACTTCGAGTTGGACAAGCTCGACCGCATCCACGCCATGTTTCTGCGCATTTTCCGCAAGGACCCGCGCCTGTTTGTACTGGTGGGCCGGCTGGCGTTGCGCGGCGTACGGCGCTCTCCGGAAAAATACCTGGCCCGCCTGGCCAAATCTCTGTGCGCGGACGATCAAGCGGTGCTCAACGACCCGGACCTGCTGGCGCGCCTGATCGAACGTATGCACGCCAGCCACTTCCAGGGCGCGCGCATCCTGATCGACGAATACATACGCATGCAGCACCCCTGGCTGGTGGACCTGAAGCAGATCAAAGTACCGATCCTGCATTGGCACGGGGAGGACGACCGGATCATCTCCATCGGCAGCGCCCGCGGGCTGGCAGGGGATTTGCCCAACGCGCGCTTCCGCAGTTTCCCCGGTCTCGGGCGTTTTATGATTTATAAAGTCTGGCGGGAATTTCTCACCGAGTTGCTGGAGTTGCCATCCGAACCGGCACCCGGGCCCCGGCGCGTTGCGGCCTCGGCCGGGACGCGCTGACTCGGCCGGCGCCTCTCTCGTGATCAGGCGTCGGAAACGCTGTCCAGGCAATCGCGAAACAACGCATTCAGGCGGCTCAAGTCGCCACCGCCCGGCGCGGCGTTACCTGGGTAGCGCGACAGCCGGGACAGTTCTTTTTCAATAAAATCGTTCAGCTCCGCCATCACCGGAACAAATTCCTTTTCCTGGCTGCGCTGCTTTCTCGCCAGCAGGCGGGTGATCTCTTTATCCACCGTTTCATCGTCAGCCACCAGCGGCCGCAAACGCTCGAATTCAACCGGCGCCGGCGAGCGGTAACGTTCCAGCCAGCGAATCGCCAACAGGGGACGCAGGACGTAAAAGTATTTCTTCAGCGGCACCAGCTTCGCTTTCAAATAGCCGCGATAGTTCTTGTCCGCCATGCTCCAATAATGATGCACGCCTTTGTTCACATCGTAGACGTCAGGTAATAGTGCCCTCGCCCGTTCGGCAAAACCGGCCTCGTCGCGATAGACGATAGGGGAATGCAGCCACTCCACGAACGACGGGTTGGACTGCCAGAATAATTTCAGGGCCTTGCGGATATCCCAGCCGCTGAGATCGATGTGGTCGACAATCTCGCATTCGATCACGTCACGGCGCTCTTCCAGATCCAGCGACAGATACCATTCGCGGGGATGCGCGTAGATAAAGCGCACGTCGTAATCACTGTTCGGTGAGGGAAAACCCCAGGCCCGGCTGCCGGACTCCACCGCGAACAGCACACGCACATCGTGCTCTTCTTCGATGGCCCGCAGGCGGCCCTGGATATCCCGCCGAACGTCCTCGCTGATCATAAAACCGTCCCTGTTCAGGTGCCGCTGTCTTCAAACAACGTATGCATGTGCTCAAGCAACTCGGGGCCGCCGGGCTTGCCGTGGCCGGGGATCACGACCCTGGCTTCGGGGTACGTTGCCTGGGCATTACTAATCGCTTGCGGCCAGTAGGCCAGGTCCGCGTCGGCGGTATTGCCCAGGCTATCGGTGGCCAGTTCGCGCACCGCGCAGCCACCGTAAAGCATCTTTCGGTCGGGCAGCCACACCATGATGTTGTCGCGGGCGTGGCCGCCGCCAGGGTAGAGCACTTCCAAACTGCCGAAACCGGTGGTGCTGCCCGGGGCTTCAATGCCCTTCAACGCGTTAGCTGGCACCGGATTGCCCTCTTCCGCGCTCAGGCGTTGCGTCATCGGGTGCGACCAGACCGGGATGCCCGCGGCGTCCAGCACCGCCACGCCGCCGGTGCGGTCGCTGTGAAAATGCGTGGACAGCGCCCGGTCCACCGGCAAACCGATCTCTTCGTCGATCCAGACCAGCAGCTCTTCGGTGGCCTCGGCGCCCCAGGCGGAATCCAGCAGCACCAGGTGATCGCCTTCGCGCACGATCAACCCGTTGGAGGGATACAGCACGCCGTCGAAGGTGTTGTAGGAGGTGTGCATCCAGACACCAGGCTCAAGCTGCTCGACGTGGAGCCCCGGGTTCGCCGACGGAGAATGGCGGTTATGGCTTAGGCAGCCGGCCATCAACAGGGCGGCGATCAACAACCAGGGGGCCAAAAAGGTGTGGTGTTTCATGCAAGGGTCCCGCTTCCAATGGAAAAGACACCGACATTAACCCTGCATCGAAGTGCGTGCCATGACGGACTCGGCATAACCGCGGGCGAAACATTCGCGGACGGGCTTCGCCGTTAACCAGGCGCAGCGGGATTTCACCGGCCACTACCCAAACAGCGCCGGCGAGGCCGGCCAGCGACGGCTTAATCCGGACCGCTGTTTGCACGGCATACCAGGCTAGTCCTGGGCAATGCACAAACGGTCACGGCCGCTCTGTTTGGCCTGATACAGGGCATGGTCAACGCGTTGGAGAATCGATTCCAGGGTATCCCCCGGCTGCAGCGACGTCAGTCCCGCGCTCACCGTGACGTTGATCGATTCGCCTTCCGACACCGACATCGGCGTCTCCGCGAGACGCCGGCGCAAGCGGTCACCCACCACACAGCCGCCGCTGGTATCCGTGTCCGGGAGCACCACGATGAACTCCTCCCCCCCAAGCCGCCCGCACAGATCCACCTCGCGGGTGACGCCGCCCAGCAGTTCGGAGAAGCCGCGCAGCACATAATCCCCGACCCCGTGGCCCCAGGTGTCATTGATCGCTTTGAAATGGTCCAGATCCAGCGACATCACGGTCAGCGGCAAATCGGATCGCAACGAATGCGACATTTGCCAGTGCAGCGATTCCATCACTGCGCGCCGATTGGCCAGCCCGGTCAGCTCGTCGGTACGCGCCAGCAGGCTGAGCTGATCGCGCATGGCATTTTGGTGAATCTCGTAGCCCACCGTGTCCGCCAGCAGCTGCATGAACACCAGATCGTCACGGGAAAAGGGCTCACAGGCCCGCACCGAGGAAAAATTCACCGTGCCGTACAGCTTGCCGTTCACCTGGATTGGGCTGCCGATATAGGCCTCCAGGCCGAAATCGCGGTAGCACGGATGGGTGCGGATCTCACTTTCCCCGGCGTGATGAAAGCCCACCGGGCCGCCCGCCTCCAGGGCGTGCACGCAATAGGTACCGCCAAGATCAAAGGTGGTGCCCGGCGACACACCGCCGGCCGGGTCGTGGCAATGCTCGACCCGGTACACGTCATCCTGGATGCTGGACAGAATCGCCAGTTCCAAGCCAAAGTGCCGCGCTCCCAGCTCAAGGATAGCGGCTAGCCTGGCGCCATGATCCCGTTCGGTATCGGCGGTGATGGAATGCAACCGTTGCAAGGTATCAACGGATTGCTCCGCGGAACGCGCGGGCCGAACCAACGCCAGGTATCCCTGGATTTCACCCGAGGCGCTGGGCAACCCCCCGGCGGACGTTTGCCCCAGAAACGTGGCGCCGTCGGAAGAGCGATATAATACCCTGTACGCTGAAAAGACCGGGTCCGCCTGTGGGTTATAACGCTCCTTGCCCAGGTTCAGGAAGTCGGTCGGGTCCGCATACAGAATTTCGGTCTTCCGGCCCTGCAAGTCTTGCAGACTGTACCCGAAGAGCGTCACCGCCGCCGTATTGACATACCGCACCCGGCGCTCACGGTCCGCCACTACCACGGCCTCAGGGAGCGAGTCGAACAGGGTCGCCAGCGAGAACAACGACCACTCCGTTAAATCATCGCGGTTCGCGGTTTCGGCGTGGTGCGCCTGATCGTGGGAATAAGGATCAGTGGGGGGCATGGCCTATCTCATCGTCGGCGTCAAAGACAGCTAGAAGTGTAGAGTAATCACCGTATAACGCCACCCCGTGGGCCGCCCCCTCCCCTATCGCCCGGACGGGCCGGCGCTGTTACTTCTTCAACTGGCCGCTGTCCACCAGCTGCTGGAAGAATTCGTTCAGGGACTGGTCCAACGGGCGGTACTGGATGCCGAGCTGCTCGCGGCTACGGCTGTTGTCGGCTCGCCACGGCAAGTTGACGTTACGGCTGACGAACTTGCGGGTGAGGGTTTTGTTCACCACGGGCCCGACCAGCCACACGGCGGCCTTGGGCAGGGTGCGCTTGGGGATCGGGTATTTCTTGCCGAAGCGGCGGCGCAGCACGGCGGCCATCTCCGGGAAGTCGGTGTCGTGGCCGGAGAGGATATAGCGGCCATTGGCTTCAGGCAGGTAGGCGGCGCGCAGATGCGCTTCGGCCACCTCACGCACGTCCACCACGCCGATGCCCACATCGGGCACGCCGGGCTTCGCGGTGCCATCGCCGAACTGACGCAGAATATCGAAACTTTCCGAGGTGGCGTTCGGGTTAATACCCGGCCCCACCACCAGGGACGGATTGATGGTGACCAGATCCCAGCGGTCCTGGGCGTCGGCGATTTTCCAGCCTTCTTTTTCCGCCACGGTCTTGGAGTAGGCGTAGGGCTGATGGCTCAGGGACGAACTGGTGTTCCAGTCCGCTTCGGTGAACACGCCGTTGGTGGTGTGCTTCAGGTCCGCGTTGTCGCCGTAGATCGCCGCGCAGCTGCTGGTCAGCACCACCCGCTTCACGGACGGGGTGTCGTTGACGGTTTCCAGCACATTGCGGGTGCCCAGCTGCGCCGGTTCCACCAGCTCTTTCTGCGGGTCCTTCACCGTGGTGGTGAACGGCGACGCGGTGTGAAACACCACCGAACAGCCGGCCATGGCTTCCGCGTAGGAGCCGGGTGAGAGCAGGTCCGCCTTGAAGTAGCGGATAGTGCCCGGCGTCTTTTCGGCGATGGCGTTCAAATACTGAAGTTTGCGGCTGTCGTCCGGATTGCGCACCGCCGCGTGCACGGTGACGCCTTCCTCCAGCAGCCGCTCCACCAGTCGTCCGGCCACATAGCCGGTGGCGCCGGTGACCATCACCGGCGTGCTCGTATCGATTTGCATAATCGGCCTCTTTTCCAAGTCAGAGGCCATCATGGCGGGGCGCAACAGCCGTGTAACGGGCCTTTCGTGCCAAACAAGGTGGACATTAGGTAACCCGGCGCGCCACGGGGTTCACTCGTGCTGCAGAATATTGAGCAGCTTGCCGAACGGGTCGCGCACGTAGAAGCGACGCACGCCCCAGGGCTCGCTGACCGGCCCGTACTCAATCGGCACACCGGCCTGCTTGAACCGGGACAAGGCGCCTTCCAGATCGTCCACCTCAATGGACAGATCAGGGACCGGCGTGCCCGAACCGCCCTCGGACCCGAAGCTGACCTGCACCATCATGGTTTCATGGGAGCCATAGGTGCGGAACCAGCCGTGGTCCATTAGCCGTTCCAGGCCCAGAATCTCGCCGTAAAAGCGGTCGGCTTTGTCCAGATCGGAAGTGGCCGTGTTGGCCATGATGCGTTTCACTTTCATGGAGCACCTCGCGTGTCGCGCGTTCGTTCATCACTGCTAGACTCAGAGCGGTTATAACAGGCGGAGACACATGGTGGCACCCCTATGGATTCGCTGATTTCAGCGGCGGCGCGGGCGCTGGCCGGCGGCGACCCGCTGCGTGCGCTGAACCAGATCGCGCTGCGCGACGACGCGCCGGCGCTGGCGTTGCGCGGCATCGCCATGGCGCAGCTCGGCGACCTGGCCCGCGCCCGGGCCCTGTTGCGCCGCGCCGCGCGAGCGTTCACGCCACGGGAAACGGTGGCCCGCGCCCGCTGTGTGGTCGCCGAAGCGGAAGTGGCGCTCGCCGCCCGCGACCTGCACGACTCGTCGAAGGCGCTGGACACCGCCCGGGAAACGCTGCAACACCATGGCGATACCGTGAACGCCGCGCACGCGCGCTACCTGACGATTCACCGTCTACTGCTGATCGGCCGGCTCGACGAAGCGAAAGAGCAGCTGGAAGCGCTGCCCTGCGACACCTTACCACCTGCCCTTCAAGCCACACACGGACTGGCCGCCGCCGGCATCGCGTTACGCCGGCTCGACACAGGGACCGCGCGCGCAGCGCTGGACCAGGCCGGGCTAGCGGCGCGCCGCTCGGGCATTGCCGCACTCATCAATGAAGTGAACAAAACCGCTCGGGTGCTGCAGGCGCCGGCGGCGCGACTGGTGGCACGGGGTGACGAAAGACCAGTACGGCTCGATGACGTGGAAACGCTGTTCGCCTCGCCCAGCCTGGTGGTGGACGCCTGCCGCTACAGCGTGCGCCAGGCCAACACCGTCATCGAACTGGCGACGCGCCCGGTGTTATTCACCCTGGCGCGCACGCTGGCCGAAGCCTGGCCCGGCGACGCCCGCCGCGACACCTTGATCGAACGCGCCTTCCGCCTGCGCCAGGTGGAGGATTCCCACCGGGCGCGCCTGCGCGTGGAAATCGGCCGGCTGCGCAAAGCGCTACGCCCGCTGGCCCGGCTGCACGCCACCCGTCACGGCTTCAAGCTGGAGCCGCTGACCGGCGATGTCGCCGTGCTGGCCCGGCCGGTGGAAGACAAGCACGCGCCGATACTGGCGTTTCTTTCCGACGGCGAAGCCTGGTCCAGCTCCGCCCTGGCGCTGGCGCTCGGCACCAGCCAACGCACCGTGCAACGGGCGCTGGACGCCTTGGCGAACGCCGGCAAAGTGGAAGCCCTGGGGCAAGGCCGCGCGCGCCGCTGGGTGGCGTCGCCGGTGCTCGGATTCACGACAACCTTGTTACTCACCGCGCCACTGCCGGGCGGCTAGGATGGCCTGAACCTAAAAGGAGGACATCACCATGAAACAGTCACAAGCACGAATCACCCGCGAGTACGGCCCCTTCCCCGGCGCGTCAACGGTGGGCGGCGTGGACTACGACGGCCGTTACGTCTGGCTGGCCACCGGCGACAAGCTCCAGGCCCTGGACCCGGCCAGCGGTGAAATACAACAAACACTGAACGTGGCGGCGGACGCCGGCACCGCCTTCGACGGCACCCACCTCTACCAGATCGCCGAAAAGCAGATCCACAAAATCGACCCGAAGACCGGCGATATACTCGCCAGCCTGCCGGCCCCCGGCGACGGCGAGGACTCCGGCATGGCCTGGGCGGAAGGCTCGCTGTGGGTCGGCCAGTACCGGAAACGAAAGATTCATCAAGTGGATCCGGAAACCGGCGCCGTACTGCGCACTCTGGAGTCCGACCGCTTCGTCACCGGCGTGACCTGGATCAACGACGAACTCTGGCACGGCACCTGGGAAGGCGACGACGCCGACCTGCGGCACATTGATTCGCAGACCGGCGACGTGCTCGAGCGCATCGACATGCCCGAAGGCGTGCATGTATCCGGGCTGACCTACGACGGCAACGGGCTTTTCTATTGTGGTGGCGGCCCCACTGGGAAAGTCCGCGCTGTCGCCCGGCACGGGTAGCAGTGCAATGAAATGGGTTCAGGTTGAGCTGGGCCCGTTACAGGAGGCGGAGCCGCCGGGGCGCTAGGCGGCCAGCTACGCCGTCTGGTCGTTAACCTGCTTGCGGTCTTTTACCGGCGGCAAGGCGAACATCCGCGCGTATTCGCGAGTAAACTGCGGCACGCTGGCGTAGCCGACATCGAACGCGGCGCGGCTGGCGCTCTTGCCCTCCGCCAGCATCAGTCGGCGCGCTTCGATCAAACGCAGCTGCTTCTGAAACTGCAGCGGCGACACCGTGGTGACCGCGCGGAAATGCTGGTGGAAGGCGGACCGGCTCATGCCGGCTTCCCTGGCCAGCCGCTCAATGGTCAGCGGCTGCGCATAGTCTCGGCGCAGTATCGCCACGGCCCGCGCGATGCGCCGAACACGGCCGTTCGGCGGGCCGAGCCGCCGAATCGCTTCACCCTGCTCGCCGAGCAGCAGCCAATAGTGGATCTCGCGCACCAGCGACGTGCCCAGCACCGCCAGCGAAGCGGGGCGATCCAGCAGCCGCACCAGCCGGAGCACGGCATCACGAAGGTGGTTATCGATAACGGCGGGCGTTTCCAGAGCGGGCTGTTCAGCACCGTCGATCGCCGCATCCAGCTCCGCAATCACCGACGGATCCAAGTCCAGCGCAAACGCCAGGTAGGGCCTGGCGATGCTGGCCTCACTGATGCGGCTGACGGTGGGCATCGCGGCCGGAACGATCATTGAATCCCCAGATGCAAAGCTGAGGTCCCGGTTGCCGATGGTGACCTGCTTGCTTCCCTGCAACACCAGACACACCAGCGGGCTGGCGATGGTGTGCTCCAGCCCTCCGGGGACAGTACCACGCACCAGAAACAGCCCCGGCACCGGCGTCGGGGCGATCCCCGCCGCGTCGGCGTGGGTTCGGGTGTAGTGATCTACGGCTTGGCGCAAGGCATCGGACATGCCCCATTGTTATCCAGTGTCGGCTCCGGGTACAGGCACCCAGGACAATCAGGCAAAAACGAGCGTGTTTTAAGCATCCTACGTTGCCCGCCTCCGACTACCGTATAAACCTCAGCAACGGGAGAACACCATGACCGATAACGCCACCCGCAATCCGGGACCGACCCCGCAACCACAGCCGATAGCCGCCCGCCCTCACCGGGGCGTCGAGGTCTCCGGCAACGATGACGAAGAAGGCCGTAAAGCCTTCTACATCCACATCGAAGCACTGCCCGGCAAGGAGAACGAGGTAATCCGCATGCTCGAGGACATTCTGGGGTGCGTGCAAGACGAACCCGCCACCGGACCCTGGTATGCCGTACGCTATTCGCGGTCGACCTTCGGCATCTTTGAAGTCTTCCCCAGCCGCGCCGGCCGCCAAGCGCATGTGGAAGGGGGCGGCGGCGAGATATTCCGGGACGTGGCGCGGATGAACGACATTCTGGCACGCCCGGCGCATGTGCACCGCCTCGATGTACTAATGAGCAAAGAGGTATTCGCCTGATCCCGGGCGGTACTCTAGCGACGCCGGGCGAACCAGGCGCGAATCAACCCGGCCTGGAAGAAGGTTCGTGGCGCCTCGAAGCCGCCGGCCCGCAGAATGGCCTCGACCTGGTCGGGCGGCAGCACGGCCACGTCCTTGGCGTAGGTGGCTTTCATCCGGCGCAGCCCTTCGTCGCTGACGTCCGTGGGGGTGATGGTTCGCTGCCAGACGCGTAGTAAATCGTCGTAACCTGGCGCGTCCTGCTCGGTGGACAAATCAGAACTGGCCAGCATGCCACCCGGCACCAATCGCTCGGCGATCTGTTCGAAGAACGCCGAGCGCGCCGTTTGATCCAGGATGAACTGCGATACCAGAAAGCTGGTGGCGGCCTGGTAAGACGCACCGGCCGGTAACGAATCCAGGTAGCCTTCATGGAATTCGCACCGCTCGGCGATGCCCGCCTCGTCAGCCCGGCGCCGGCACACGTCCAACATGCCACGGGCCGGTTCCACGGCGGTGAACCGCCAGCCGGGGAAGCGGCTGGCCAGATGCAGAATCTCACTGCCGGTGCCGGCGCCCACGCAAAGAATCCTGGCGTCCTCAGGCAACGCCGCGAACACGGACTCCAAGAGGAAGTACAGGCATTGGTTGATCGGCGCGGTTCTTTCCCACTGCTTGTCGTAGCCCGGCGCCATCTGGTCAAACAGGGCTTTCAGTTCGTTGTCGTTCACTGACTATCCTCTCAACCGAACGGGCGCACGCCGATCAGAGCGCCGTGCAGCCAGAAGGCGAACAGCGCCCAGGCAAGCACGCCCACCACCAGCGTAATCACATCGCCCTTGAGGGTACCGGGCGCGTAGGTGACGCCCTGGGCGCGGTCACGGCGGCGCAGCCTGGCGAACGCCACGATCGCCCACACCAGGAAAGCACCGAACAGCACCACGTCGTGCAGCAGGCCGATGGCCAGCAGGTGGCCGAATGCCCAGACTTTGGTGCCCACCACCATAGGGTGGCCGAGGCGGGCGCGAATACGGTTGCCGGGCACATAGGCGGCGGCCAACAGCATGAAGGCGACCAGGGTGAACAACGCATTGAGATGGCCCAGCCACGCCGGCGGCGCGTACAACACCACCGGGTCCAGCCGAGCCCGTTGAAAGCCCAGCACGATCAGCACGAAGCCAGCCAGAGCGATCAGGCTGTAGAGGCCTTTCCAGGGCAAGAGGCCCATGCCATTGACGCGGCGCTGCCGCCATTCCGGGAAGAAGCCGACGCAGTGAATACCCAGGAAAATCAGCAAACCGAGAATCAGCATTATCATTGTTGTGTGTCTCCGGGCGATAAAGGGGTGGCCCTATAGTGCCGCAATCCGGACGACGGGAACATGACCCGCAGCCGTTACGCCTCGGCCTCCGGCGCTTTCAGGGCCTTGCTGTAGAACCCGGACGGATCGAAACAACACACCCGCTTTTCGCCGGACGCCAGCTTGTCGCAGGCGTCGTTGATCCGCTTGGCGCGCGTCTTCGCCTGCTTGGCGGTGACCACCCAATGAATCCAGTCCACGCGGGCCAACGTAGTGGTGGCCTCCCAAGTGGCGAGGGCTTCCGGAGAGGTCTTTAACGCCTCACGCAAATCCGCGGGCACTTCTGGTTCTGGCTCCTGCGCCACGGGTGTGATCTCAAGCTCGGCGACGTCGCCCGGGGTGGCGTTCGCGGCGCGCTGCAGCTTGGGATCGATTCTCAGCCAATGACTTTTCTGGCCATCCGGCTCCAGCAACAAAGCCTTGAAGCCTTTGCCGTTGAGGGTGCCGTCCACGGAGGTTCGGCCGCGTCGCGGCAGCTTCGCACTGGCGTCCTTGGGGAGCACCACGAAGGCCCACTCTTCGCCGTCAGCCGGTTTTTTCGGGCGGAGCAATCGCGCGCTGAATTGAGATCGGGTGTCTTTGTTCGCCATCGTCCATTACAGCCGTTCGGTGTGGAAGGGTGATTGAAGCGTGCCAGAGCACCGCTCGGTGTCAACCGGCACCGTCACGGTCTCGACATCATCTCAGCTTGCGGTAGACGCGACCGCCGTCCTTCTTTTCCCCGGTATCCTCGACGCCCTCGAAACGGCCTTGCCGGACCAGCCTTAGAAAGTCGTTGCCGAGCTTAACGCGGTCACCGATATACAGCCCGCTCCAGCCCTGGCCGTAAATCTCCGGGAAATGGAACAGGCCGGGCGCTTGTTTGCGTAGCGTCCGCTCCAGCCGGTTCTGTAACGCCGTATCCATATCAACACTCCGTCGCGATCACGGGCGGCGATGACGGTCATTGAAACGCCGTCGCGGACCAGTGGGCAAGCGCACCAAGACGCTAGTGCCGGGCCAGCTTTCTATGCTTTCCTGGTGATTCATAACAGGAGCAAACATGGCCCGCGACATTCTGGTTCTCGGCGCCGGCATGGTCGGCGTCTCCACCGCCTGGCACCTGCTGCAACGCGGCCACCGGGTGATGCTGGTGGACCGCAATGCGCCGGGGCGCGAGACCTCGTTCGGCAACGCCGGCATTATTCAGCGCGAGGCCGTGCGGCCCTACCGCTTTCCCCGCGATCTGGCGACGTTGACCCGGGTGCTGCCCAACCGGCAGGTGGATATCCGCTATCAGCCCTACGGCATGGTGCGCGCCGCCCTGCCCCTGTTTCAGTATTGGCGTAACTCCGCGCCGCAACGCTACGCGCACATCGTCCCGGAATACGCGGCGCTGATCACCCGCGCCCGGGACGCCCACGCGGAAATGGTCGACGCCGCCGGCGCGCAGTCGGTGATCCGCAAGGACGGCTACCTGGAAGTGTTCCGCACCGCCGAGGCGTTCGACGCGGAATGCCGGCAGGCCGAACAGAGCGCCGCCGACTACGACGTCACCTACCGGGTACTCGATGGCACCGCGCTGGCTGAGCAAGAGCCCGACCTCGCCCCCGGTCTGGCCGGCGCGATCCACTGGACCCAGCCCTGGACCGCCACCGATCCCGGCGCGCTGGTGGCCACCTACGCCGAGCACTTTCAGCAACAGGGCGGGCACGTTATCCAGGCGCCGCTGGAAACACTATCGCGCAGCGGCAACGGCTGGCGGGCCACGGTCGGCGGCGAAACGATTGCCGCCGAGCAGGTGGTGCTGGCCCTCGGCCCCTGGTCCGCGCCATGGCTCGACCAGCAAGGCCTGCATGTGCCGCTGTTTGTGAAACGTGGCTACCACATGCACTACGGCACCCTCGACAACGCCCGCCTGCGCCACTGGCTGATGGACTCCGAAACCGGCTACCTGCTCGCGCCCATGCGCGCCGGCATCCGCCTCACCACCGGCGCCGAGCTGGCGCGCCACAACGCCCAGCCCCACTACCAGCAGCTGGCCGCCGCCGAAGCGGTGGCGCGAACGCTGTTCCCCCTCGGCGCGCGGCTCGACCCTAAACCCTGGATGGGCGCCCGCCCCTGCACGCCGGACATGAAACCGGTGATCGGCCCGGCCCCGGACCTGCCGGGCCTGTGGCTGGCCTTCGGGCACGGACACCAGGGCTTCACCATGGGGCCGATTACCGGCCGATTGCTCGGGCAGATGATGGATGGGGAAACGACGGAAGTGGATATGGCGCCCTATCGGGCGGACCGGTTTTAAGCGTCGAGCTATCCGGAAATTCCGGACAGCTCAGCCATTCGCCGCTGGGTGGGCCAGACGGTCCCACCCTCCAGCCGCACTTCCACCTGACGGGCGTCTTCTCCGACAATCACGATCTCGCTCATGTCGGCTCCGTTCACAGGGAATGAGCCGACATGCCCATGGTGGAGCCGGAGACGGCGAACAGAGGGGAACGGTTTACTGGACGCGGTAGAGCCCGCAAAGCTTATTGCCGTCCGGGTCGAGCACATAGCTCAGGTGCATGGCGCCCATGGCGCTTTCGCGCAAGCCCGGCGGGTCCTCCACGGAGGTGCCACCGTGGGCCACCGCCACGTCGTGCAGCTCTTTCACCTGCTCCGGGGAATCGCACTTGAAGCCGATGGTGCCGCCGTTGGCGCCGGTGGCCGGCTGGCCATTGAGGGGCTGGCTGATCGCCAGGGTATTGCCGTCGTGCCGGTAGAACAGCCGCACGATCCCGGCGGGGGTTTCGTTACGAATCGGCTCGCCGGCGCCGAGCACGCCGAGTACCGCGTCGTAGAAGCGCTTGGAACGTTCGATATCACTGGAACCGATCATGATGTGGTTGAACACGTGGTTTCTCTCCCTTTGCCGCCGGCGTTCGCCGGGCTTTTTGTTGTGGGGCCGCCACTATAGCAGGGTGACTGCGTGAAGGTGGTGCGACGGCGGAGGCTGAACCGGAAAGCGGTTACCAACATCTCAAAAAGCGATGGCAGGCATCATAACAATGCATTTGCCCCATGGCAGCGAGTGGCCGACACTCCGGCCCTCATCCAAGGAGGCACCATGAGCCACGCCGAGCGCACCACCGATTCCGCCCTGAGCACCTGGCTGATCCTGCTGATGGCCACCACCACCGGCCTGGTCGTGGCCAGCAACTACTACGCCCAGCCGCTGCTGCACACCATCTCGGATCAGCTCGGCCTGTCCTACGCCAAGGCCGGCATCATCGTCACGGTGGCTCAGGCCAGCTACGCGCTGGGGCTGATCCTGCTGGTGCCGCTCGGGGATCTGGTGGAGCGCCGGCGCCTGATCGTCACCATGATGCTGCTCGCCACCGCCGGCCTGCTGGTGAGCGCCAGCGCCGGGTCCCTGGCCGCGCTGCTGATCGGCACCGCCATCACCGGCGCGTTTTCCGTGGTGGCCCAGGTGCTGGTGCCGTTCGCCGCCACCCTGTCGCCGGTGGCGCAGCGCGGCAAAGTGGTGGGCACGGTGATGAGCGGCCTGCTGATGGGCATCCTGCTCGCCCGCACCGTGGCCGGCGCCCTGTCCAGCCTGGGCGACTGGCACACGGTCTACTGGGTGGCGGCGGCGCTCATGCTGCTCAACACCCTGGCCCTGTGGCGCGCCCTGCCCCGCTACGCCCAGACCACCCGCATGCACTACGGGCAGCTGATTGGCTCCGTATTCGCCCAGTTCGCCCGCTACCCGCTGCACCGTCAACGGTCGCTGCTGGGCTGCCTGATCTTCGCCATGTTCAGCGTGCTGTGGACCTCGCTGGCGTTCCTGTTGTCCAGCGAGCCCTGGTCCTACTCCGATGCCACCATCGGCCTGTTCGGCCTGGCCGGCGCCATGGGCGCGCTCTCCGCCCGCCACGCCGGCGTGCTCACCGACCGGGGCCACGGCGCCCGGCTCACGGTGCTCGGCGTGGTGGCACTGCTGGTGTCCTGGGTGCTGCTGGGCTTGGGCGGCTATTCCCTGATCGCGCTGGTCGCCGGCATCGTGCTGCTGGACCTGGCGTTGCAGGCGGTGCACATCACCAACATGAACATGATCTTCAACCTGGACGAGGCGGCCCGGAACCGGCTGAATTCCGGCTACATGTTCCTGTACTTCGTCGGCGGCGCCCTGGGTTCGCTGGGCTCCGCCGCCGCCTACCAGCAAGCCGGCTGGCTGGGTGTGTGCCTGCTGGGGGGCGGGCTGGGTGTGCTGGCGGTGGGCTATGGGGTGTGGATTACCCGCTTCAGTCCACGCTCTCAAACACCGCCGGGTTCAGAAACATACGCTGGCTCACCAGTCGGCGATCCACCTCGCTGAGTTCCGCTTCTTCCATCACAGCCGGAAGTTTTTCGCGGATACCGGCGATCTGCTCGCCAATGATCTCGTTGGCGCCGTCCTCGGACAGCAGAAAATGTCTCGCCGCCCCACGGCAGACATTGAGGTTACTGAGGCGCTGGTCTCCGTCGATCAGCATCGCCTGGGACGCCTCGTTGCCGGTGCGCGCCTGCGGGCAGATGTCATAGGCCGGCGTCAGCGTTAGCGAATCGCCGTTCCAGAAAGCAGCGTGATTACGCGCGTGATCGTCGGTGTTACCGCAAAGGACGTTGAACACCAAACGCCCGAACAGCTCGCGCAGTGTGGCCGTAGGCTCGGTAAACCGATGGCGGATAATCTCGCTCAGGGTTTCGTAGCTGGCGTAGCGCGCCATCATCTCATCGAGCTCGAACAGGGTCAGGGCCGACACCATCGCCTTGCGGGTCCAGCCGTTGCCGGCCTTGTTACGGTCGAAGCGCTCAACCAGCAACACGTTCTTGCCGGCGACACGCTTGAGGTGCACCGGAGCGACCCGCAGCCCGAGATCCGCCGCCAAACGCATCGCCACATACTCCACCTTCACCACATCGTAGGTGTCAGTGCTGGAGGAAAACTTGGCGATGTACTTGCGGTCCCCGCTTTCAATCTCCGCCTTGGGTCGGGCACCGCCCAGGGAACTGCCGTGAAACAGCGCCTGATCCAGCGCCGGCGGCAGGGACTTGCCCGCCTCCACAAAAGCCGCCGCTTCGAGGAGTTGTTCCAGAGACGCCCCACCGGACTGACGCGGCACATACTCCGAAGCCGAGCGCTGAAAATCCAGCGCCCCCGGGCGGTCCGAACCGGAATTAAGCAGATAGGTGAGCTCGCCGAGTTGCCCGGGGTCCGTATCACGTCCCGGACGGCCCAACAGCCGGTTCAAAACCACCCGCCGGCCCCAGGCATCCGGCGCGCCGTCACGCAAACAGCCCGGCATCGACAGCCCCGGCAAAGGGGGTATGGCACCGCGCCGCAAAGGCAGCTCAGGCAGGTACAACGATATGGCGTCATCACGGTCCAGATAACTGCGGCCGTAATTAAACGCCAGCCGAGCCCCTTCCTGATACAAGCGCCCCGCCACCACCGGCTCAGTTCGACCGGACAACCACACCCAAACGTAGGCTTCGTGATCGTCAGAAGTCATCTTTCACATCCTTGTCCGACGTCCGCACCGACCGGGGCAGCAGCCGCAACGTGTACTCCGTCTCCGCCACCCGGGAGGCCAGCGCCGCCGGCGACGCCTCGAACAGGGGCACCCCGACAATCGCCGCCGCCTCGAACACGGCGCCAATGGCGCAGCCCATCTCGCCTTTCTCAATACGCTGCACCAGCCCGCGCGAGATCCCGGCGCGCTCCGCCAGGGCCTCGGCGGTGAGCCCCTGGTCGATGCGGGCGCGACGAATCAGCCGGCCGAGAAGCTGGGCGGCATCGCGGCTGTAGCGAGAATAAGGGCGGTTATCGGGCTTTGGCATGATCCATTAATAAACCTTAAAGAACGTCAGTGCTTACTTTATAGACCATTTCGGAGGCAAGCAAGAAAGGAACTTCACGCTGTCGATTCTTGATCGGCGGAGTCGACTATCGGTACACAACCGATAGGGAGCGAAACATGCCCAACCAACACGGCGAATTTATCTGGTACGAACTGGCCACCGACAACGCCGACGCCGCCCAGCACTTCTACAGCGCCATACTCGGCTGGCGGGTCACCGACAGCGGCCAGCCCGACATGGACTACCGCCTTCTCCATGCCCGCGACGAGGACACGGGAGAATGGCGCGCGGTTGGTGGCTTGATGGCACTGACCGAAGAGATGAAACAGTGCGGCGCCAGGCCGTTGTGGCTGGGCTACATCGGCGTCGACGACGTCGACCAGACCGTGGCGACGGTCACCGCCCTGGGCGGCAACGTGCAAATGCCCGCCACGGATATTCCCGACGTGGGCCGCCTCGCCATGGTGACCGACCCGCAGGGCACGCCCTTCTATGTGATGCGGGGCAACAGCGATGAAGCCAGCCTGGCGTTCGCCTCCGACCGGCCCCGGGTGGGCCACTGCGCCTGGAACGAACTGGCCACCACCGACCCCGACGCGGCGAAAGCGTTTTACTTTGAGGCGTTCGGCTGGACCAAGGACGGTGAGATGGATATGGGCCCGCTGGGCGCCTACGAATTTATCCGCCACAACGGCGTGATCGGCGCCATCATGCCCAAGCCGGAGGAGATGCCGGTGCCCCTGTGGCACTACTATCTCCGCCCGGCCGATATCGACGCCGCGATCAGAACGGTCATCGATAACGGCGGGCAGATACTTCATGGCCCGGATGAGATTCCCGGTGGCGACTTTATCGTGAAAGGGTTTGATCCGCAGGGGACGCTATTCGCGCTGGTGGGGTCCAGGCGGACTTGATCCTCCCCGGCATGCCGGCCGGCCATGCGCGCTGGTGTCTTCGAGGCTGTACTTTCTGGCCAATGCCTTTCACGTTCGGGGCACGGCATAGTGGCAGGCTTGGTTTGCTGCCCAACCCGACGCGAGGAAGCACGCATGAGCACCGCACTGATCACCGGCGCCTCCAGTGGCATCGGCGAAGACATCGCCCGGCAACTGGCCGCGCGCGGCCTCAACCTGATACTGGTCGCTCGCCGCAAAGAGCTGCTCGACAAGCTCGCCGATGAACTGGCCGCCAGCCATGGCATCACCACCACGGCCTTGGCCTGCGACCTGGCAGACCGGCAGAGCCTGGGGGCGCTGTTCGATGAGGTGGATAGTACCCTCGCCCAGTACAACGACATCCTCACCGTGCTGGTCAACAACGCCGGCACCGGCTTCTGGGCGCCCTTCGCCGAACAGGATCTGGCCGGCCTGCAGCGGGACATCGATTTGAATGTCACCGCGCTGACCACCCTCAGCCATGGCTTCATCAACCGTGCCCGCGCCCACGGGCAACGCAGTTACCTGATGAACGTGGCCTCCCTGGCCGGCATCCTGCCCACACCAAGTTACGCCACCTACTCCGGCACCAAGGGCTACGTGCGGTTCTTCTCCGAAATTCTGGATTACGAACTGCGCGACAGCCCCATCAGCGTCACCGCGGCCTGCCCCGGCGTCGCGCTGACGCCCTTCCTGGACCAGGCCGGCCAGACCGTGAAAAAACAAACCGGCATCATGACGTCCCAGGAAGTCGCGAAGCGCTGCGTGGACGCGATGTACGCCGGCAAGGTGGTGTACGTGCCCGGCCTGCTCAACAAGGTGGCCGTCTATACCAACCTGCTGCCCCGCCGCCTGCGCGGCTGGCTATTGGAGCGCAGCATGATGGTGAGCGTGGAGGCGCGGCCGGATGCGAGCCGCTAGAACGTAGACCAAACGAACTACCGAGAAATCCTTGGCAATTCAACGCAAGGTCAGTATTTGGCACGGCTTACTTAGCAGCCAGTGCACCCGCCGCGCCCAGGTAAAAAGCACCTACAATCCTGTTCGCGCGGTGGCTCCGCACAAGCCGACGGCGGACAAGGGAAGCCGCAAGCACATAGCCGGCGTAGATGCCAAAGGAGACCGCCATCGCAACCAGGCCAAGCGCCACGGACTGCGCTGCATAGGAGCCGGCATCACGAATAAACAGCGGATAAAGCATAAGGCTGGCGAGCAATGCCTTGGGGTTCGTCAGGGAAACCAGCATGGCCGTCGTCAGCATGGTGCGCCCTGACATCGGCTCCGGGGACACCGCAAGAACACTTGCTCTGGCGGTGAATGCCTTATAGCCCAGATAGAGCAGATACAACACACCGAGCCACTTCAGGACCACCAGGGCGCTGGCATACTGCAGAACCAGAACGCCCAACCCTGACAGCACCATCGCGGCATGAATGCCGGTGGCCAGCATGAAACCCAGGGGAACGAATAACGAGCGGACTACGCCATACTTCAAGGACTGGCCCACCGCGAAAGCGGCGTTCGGGCCGGGCAACGCCAGCACCGACGCGAATACCGGCACGAACCCCAGCAGTAGGTCGCTGCTGGCCAGGAAACTCTCCATTGTCTTACCCCCAGAACCGATTTCCATCCATATTAAAATACCGTGTCAGTATGGCAAGCGCTGCACCAGCGCATTGTTTAACGACGATTTCAGGCCAGCGCGGTTTATCGAAGCGGAATTTTAGTCACTCATAGTGAGCATTTCTGCTGTTATATAAACGTTGGACCAGTCGCCCCACCAGTAACTCATTTCCCGCCATCTCCCGGGATCAGTCGATGGCGTCCAGCCGCTCCGCCAACGCCTCCGCCTGCTCGGCGAATTTCTTCGGATTGTTCTTTTTCAGCTTCTCCAGGTTCTGAAGCTTCCAGCGGATGGCCGGCAGTTGATCGAGGTGATCGATGCCCAGCAGAGACCACTCGGGTTCAGTGGATACCAGGGACAGCAGGAATCGCCGTTCGTTGTCGTCCAAGCCGTGCTGAAGCTCCCGCGCCAACCGTTCCCGGGTCGTCAACAAATCGTCCAGCGACACCGGTTCAGCGGTCATGCCGTCGAAATTGTGGGTGTGGTCGTGCTGGATATCCCTGAACTGGGGAAACAGCACCTCATGAACCGGCCGGTTGTTGCTGGCCAGGTACACCACAAAGGCGCGACGGATGCCGGGCGTGATCCCCTCATGGTCGAAGAGCTGCATCACATCGAACAGGTCGCGGGGATGCTGGCGATCCATCGCCGCGACCAGCTTGCCGGCGTAGAGGTCTTCCAGTGACACCACCGGGATATCCAGATCAGCGAGCAGAGCGTCGCTGGCCGCAGTGGTCAGTGACGCCTGCTGTACGGGATGCACCGTGCCGCGCATTACGAAGTTGATCTCCACCTTCACTTCGATGGACCCACGCCGCACCAGCAGCTTGGTCTCGCCAGCGTCAGCTTTGGGGATGTGAACCTCAAACCCTTGCTTCTCCAACCGTTCCGCCGACTGACGGATCGCTTCGTTAATCTTCCCCAGCGCCTCCTTGCGCGGCAAGGTGTGATCGGCAAACACCAAGTCGAGATCCACCGACAAGCGCGGCATATCACGGACGAACAGATTGATCGCTGTCCCGCCCTTCAAGGCAAAGGTGTCATCAACGAACACCAACGGCGCCACCTGAGTGAGCAGACGCGCAGTATCGAGGTAAACGGACTTCATGGCTTGAGCACCAACAGGCCGTCTCCGGACCGGGAGACCCAGGGCCGGTCGCTGCCGGTGGGCAGCTTGGTGGGATCAAGCTTCGCCGCCCAGGGTAATTCACCCTCGCGGCCGAGCTGTAAGCACAGCCGCACGGTCTTCACGCTCGTGCAGTGTTGCAACAACCCCTGCAGAACGCGGGCCCGCAGGCTATAGCTGCTTTCCACCAGCTCGCCGGCCTCCTCCAGCGGCTGGCGCACGCCTACCTCGCTGAGCATTTCCAGTAAGGCGCGCTCCGGCGCTGAAACCCGTGGCGCGCCGGCCTCTCCCTCAAAGGGGTTCACATTCCGCAACGCTCCAGGCTGCTCATCGAACAGCCGCTTGCGGTAATACTCCGCCGGGAACCGATCCGTGAACCAGGCGGGCAACTGACCGGACCGCCAGCCGTACAACCGCAACACCGGCTGCCGGGCGACGTACTGGCGCACGCCATGCCAATCGAGCGCCGTTTTGCCACCCACATGCAGCCCCTCGAACCGGCGCTCAAGCAGCGCCAGGCAGGGGCCCAACGCCAGGGTCTCGTTGGGGCGACAATAGACGCCACGGGCCAGCCGCGTGAGCCAGCCGGCGCGCACGTAGTGCACCGCCAGATCGGCGGAAATGCCTAGCGCCGCCAGATCCTCCGACATCAGCGGCGTCCCGGGCTCAAGCCGGGTGTAGAGAGCATTTAGTTTATTTCGTTTTGGCGTAGTCATACTACGATTTATACGCCTTTCCAAAATAGCATGCAATTTAGAAAACTCCCTTTAATCGCAACTCAACTACGACAATGGATATTATTCCAAATACCCGACAAACGTCGGGAAACAGCAATCCGAGCACTCGCCACCACGAATCGGCCGACAGGATCGCTCTGAGATTGCCCACGGGAAACCCGCGAAAATGGAAGCTGGTGTCAGTCAGGAAGGATGATTTATGTAAGCTTTCTCGCAACATGCCGAGCAACAGCCTGACGCCAGCAGCCCATCGGAGGTCGACCGAAGGCCTGAACTAGATTCCCCTGCGCCCCCAAACAGGAGATAGCCATCTACTAACTCATGGTGGTGACGAACTCGCCAATAACCTGCAGATCGCTGGCCGCGTCCTCGGTCAGCTCGATATTCCGGTAGCCGAACAGGCGGCTCTCCGGCTTCAGCACAATGCGGGTGTGGTACCACTGGCCATCGTCGTCCGCTGATTTCTCGCTGTGGTAGCGCTTTACGGTGTAGCGCCCGCCGGTGTCGGCATCCTGGATGTCGCGGTGGGACACCAGCACGATTTTGCCTTCACGGGTGCCCGCGGGGTTGGCGCGAAACACGCACCAGGTACCGCTGGGAATGCGCTGGTTCATGGACTCGCCCACCACGCGGGTGACGAAATGGCCCGGCTCGACCTTCAGCCAGTCCGGCCGCTGCATCCAGTCGCAGTCCTCCACCGCCTGGGGATCACTGAATTCGCCGGCGGCCACGGCCAGGTCATACACTGGCAGGGCGTTTTCAAACGGCACCACCTCCTCCGGGTCCAGCAGCGGGTACGGCAGGGCGTCGTAGTCCGCCGCGCGCATCACCGGGTTGGCGGAGGGCGTCGCGATCTGTTCGCGGAACCAGGCGTTGGTCTCCGGGTCGGTGCAGAACACAAAGCAGCCTTTCATGCCCCGGGTCATTAATGTGCGGTAGGTGTTCTTGATGATCTCGTCGGCTTCGCGCTTCGCCGTCTCCGGATCCTCTTTGTAGAGCTTCCGGATGCCCCGCACCGAACGGTCCATGGACGACCGCTTGCGGCCATCGGTCTGGATCTCGCCGTCGCGCACAATCAAGTCAGGCCCGATGATCACGCCCACGTAATCCAGTTCGAGGCCCTGGATGGTGTGGATACAGCCGATCTGCTCCACCGAGTGTTCCGCCAGGGCCCACAGGCTGCCGTCCCGGGTCAGGTTCCACTGCGCGGCGAAATCGTGCTCCGGCAGTTCGATATCCATGGCTCCGGGGTCTTTCTTGCTCTTCCAGCCCCAGCAATAGCCGGCCACCATCCGTGCGCGGTTGTTGGCGTTGCGCGACACGATCGCCTGGCGCAGCGCCTGCGGCGAGTCCACCACTTGAATGTCGTAGTCCACGGACTCGAGGTCATCGTTGGCGGTATCGCGGATTCGCAGCAACTGATCGACGAACGACAGATAGCCGTCCGAGCCGCCACAGCGGAACTGCGAGGCGAGACCCAGCTCCGTGACCTCGGCGCCCAGGCGTTCCGCCCAGCGCCGAATCTCCGCCCGCGAGCCCACGTCTTTCAGGGTGACGCGCTGCGCCTCGTCCACGAAGAACACCGACAGCCGCGCCGCCTGCATGATCTCCTTGATCTGATGCTCGCCCTGGTTGCCGTACAGACCGCTCTTCTCATTCAGGCGGTGCGCCTCATCCACCAGCAACGCCCCGAAGCTGTCCGGCGCGGCGTCCATAAACGACCCCGAGCCACGGAACATATTGCTGATACGACTCTTCTTGAACGAGCCGGTGAGCTGGGCCTCGTACACCGCCCGGGGCGCCGCGTTGCGTGAGACGTATTGGGCAGCGATCTCCCGGTCGGTAAGGCGGGCCAGCAGGTTGATGGCCAACACGGACTTCCCGGTGCCCGGGCCGCCCTCAACGATCAGCACCTGCCGCCTGCCCTTTTGCGCGCGGTGGGCCAGCTCCAGGGCGGTCTCGAACGCCACCTTCTGATCGTCGATCATGACGAAGGCATCGTTGCCCTGAAGCATGTCCAGCACGGCATCCGCCAGGCTGCGCGACGGGCGAATGCGGCCATTCTCAATCCGGTAAAGGAGATCGCGGTCATCGCCATAGCGCACATGCTGCTTCAGAAAATCGGCCAGACGTTCGGCGTCCCGGGAAATAAACACTGGCGCCCGGTTCGTGTGGGGCGCGTACACCGGATCGTTCACCGCACTACCGTCGTCCATATTGTGCAGGTAGGCACAGGGCACCAGGCGGATGGACTCCGCGCGAACGGTTTCGTTGTAGTCTTCGATCAGGCTCGCGTAGGTCCACGCCTGATAAGACGGGTGGCTGGTCTCGCGCCAGCCGCCGCCCAGCGGCGTGCGAATAATACCGTCCTTCTGCAACGGCTCGGCCTGCTGCCACTGCTTGAGCTCGACGATGACAGCGGTCTCTTGCCGCTGTTCGTTGGCGCCACTGAGAATGAAGTCGATACGCTTACTGGTGAGCGGGATGTGATACTCCAGGGAAACGCCGGCGTCGTCCGGAATCGCCTGATCCAGCATCAGGTTGGACATGAACTGCAGCGAGTGGCGCCAGGAATCCACCTCCTTGGCCGCCACCGAGCGTGACAGCCGGCGCCGGAATTCGAGCAGAATCTTTTCATGAATGCGATTCAGGCGGACGTCTTCAATAAACGTCTTCTTCTTAGCGGTGTAGACAATCATGAACCGTTGTCGTCCTTGTTCTGGTAGGCCGTGTACTTGCGCGCTGAACCGCGCGCCTGATCGGCGGGATAACGGGCCTCGTTAATGGCCATCTTTTCTTCCACCGCGCTGGGAATGTCCACGCCCAGCTTGTCCGCCAGTCGCAACAGGTAGATTTGCACGTCCGCGATCTCATGGGCGGCCGCGCGATGCTGCTCCGGCGTCAGCTCGTAGGACTGCGCCTCCGTCAGCCACTGGAACAGGTCCAGCAACTCGGACACCTCCCCACCCAGCGCCATGGTCAGATTCTTGGGCGAATGGAACTGGTCCCAGTCGCGGGCCTCGGCGAAGGCGCGCGCTTTGTCGCTGAGGCGCTGGAAGTCGGACATGGTGGTTCCCCGTAACGTTAAAAGTTGGCTCAGCGCCCGCTGGATCAAGCGCTAAGCGGCGTCCAACGGCGTAATCCGCGACACCTCATCCTTAGCGGATTGCGACGCGGCCCATAAATCCACCGCGCGCTGCGCGTTAAGCCAGAACTCCGGTGAATTGCCGAACAAACGACCGAGCCGCAGCGCCATCTCCGGGCTGACAGCGCGGCGCTCGCGCAACAGTTCATTCACCGACTGCCGCGAAACGCCCAAACGCTCGGCAAGCTGCGCCACCGTCAGCCCATAGTCCGGAATGAAGTCCTCTCTCAGCATTTCGCCGGGATGCGTTGGCTTACGCTGGATGCCGGCGGTATTGGAAATCGTCATGTTCACCACCTCTCTTCAATGGTAATCGCAGACCTCAACGTCATACGCATCGCCATCCTCAAAACGAAAGCAGATACGCCAAATCCACATACTCAAGCTTACGCGCTGCCCTTGAGGCCACATCGGGAGGAAACTTCTTTGCCTTGCCTTTGGCATAGAGCTCCTGGGAACGCTTGTCCGTAAACGTCTTGATCATGCCCACAACCGTATTCTGTCACGTGACACTTGTCAACCAGGCTCACGGGGATGCTCCGCGACCAAACTCTCCCGCGAAATCTCCCCAACCGCCCGCGCCCCGGTCAACGTCATCGCCACCTTCATCTCGCTGGCGATCAGGTCCAGGACATGGGCCACGCCCTGCTCGCCGGCGGCGGCGAGGGCGTAGACGAAGGGGCGGCCCAGCAGCACGCCATCGGCGCCCAGGGCGAGCAGGCGCACCACGTCCAGGCCGGAGCGGACGCCGGAATCCGCCAGGATCGTCAGGTCGCCCTGCACCGCATCGGCGATGGCCGGCAGGGCCCGGGCCGAGGACAGCACGCCATCGAGCTAGCGCCCGCCGTGGTTGGAGACCACGATGCCG